>CAZUAB010000098.1:0-9121 GCA_964617795.1 uncultured bacterium | reverse complement strand
GTTGTCGGTAGACTGAAGGTCGTTTCGGCGGTGGGCAAATCCGCGACAATCCGGCACGGCCCCGGTTCGCCGTCCGGTACGGACCGACTCACCCGAAATCGGTAGACCGCACCACCGTCGCGCGGCAGCGAGGTACTCGTCGCCGCGATACGATACCCCCAACTGAACCCTTCGAGTTCGCCGGTGAGATCAAACGGATAGCGGAGTGAAATGACCTGCTCACGCTCGCTCTCGGGCGGATCGTAGACGTCCCAGGTCGGCCACCGCTCGCCGCGGATGACGGGCATCGCCAGACCAAATGGCGAGACGAGATTGAGATCGACCTCGATCCCCCCCCTTGATGACAGCACATACGAACGATCGAGCCCCCGCAGGCGAAGCTCGAATGCGCCGGACACCCCGGAACCCGGACAAAGCGATGGATTGCTCAGCCGTAGCGGACTCCACGTAAAATCTGTCCGGCCCTCGACGGGTACGCCGAACACCGGGTCCCAGCTCATCGCGGCGATTTCCAGCAAGCGGCCGCTCGCCTGGTCATAAATTCGCTCGATGAGGCCCAGCTCCACGCGCCCGGGCGGCATGTGCATGGTGACCCCGGAAACGCCGTCGGCTGGCGTGCCGGGATCGATACAGATGACTTCGCTGCCCGGTGAGTCACAGTAGGGCTCATCGTCGGGGTCGGAACAGCTGCAGACGGTACTTCCGGAGCCGCTGCGGATGGCAGCCAACGCCGCCAAATCGTCGGTCGGGGCACTGACCGGCCGGCGCCCATCCTCGGCACGCCACGCCAACCGAGCCACATTGTCCTCACCAACTCCCGACGATGTCCAACCCTCAATGAATCCGCGCACGGTGGCCCAGTCGTTCGCCACCAACTCGGCGGGTATCCGTGGCGTCGTTGAGGTGGGCGACAGCGCCAGGATCAGGTCGCCGCCCGGCCAATCGAGCACTGTCACTCCGGCATTGGGACCGGATACGCGCAGCGCATAGGACTCACTGCCCGCCAGATCAACAACCCAACGGCCCTGTTCGTCCGTGACGCCACCCATGAGTGCCGTGCCGCGAGCTGCCTGAACCGGCAATCCGACGGCCGGGCTGCTGACTGCGATCGGGCGCGTGTCATGCGCTGTCTGGACGAGTTCGACCTGTACGACCCGCAGTACCCAAGGCTCACCGCGCTTGGCCAACTGCTCGACGTCCGCCGCCTCACAGGCGGCCAGCGTCAGGGTCAGCGCCAGCGCGGCGTTGCGCATCAGGGGGACGGCAGTGCGCGTAGACGTTCGCGCAGATCGTCGACGGACATATCCGGCCGCTCCCAGCCGACATCGGCCGGCAGACCATCGGGGTCGCGCCAATCCTCGCTCTGAAATCGATACCACCATGGCATCAGTTGACCGACAAAAGCCGACCCCGTCGCCGAGGTGCGGGCCCACGCGACGACGGTCGAATCGAGTGAGGAATACAGGTTGCGCATCGGGATCTCCCACTGCGCCTTGCCCCACGCGGACTCCTTGGCGTTGCTGCCGCGCAGACGGGCCGGGAATTCGACGTTCAGTCGGAACTTGCGATCCCCGAACGCGGCGTCGGCCAGCGGGTCGGCCGTCGTTTCCTCTTTGGTGATGACCGACAGGTCTTTCTCGACCCGGAATTGGAAAATCCGCTCATCCCCCCACGGATACCAAGCGAGACGGATATGATCGAAGCGCACGTCTTCGATGTCGGGCACGGAGAACGAAAACCGATAGACCCGCAGGCCACCGACCGGATCGAATTGCGGATCCTCGACATCATGTTCGGTATATTCGATCAGCCGGGCGCCGGACAGACGCTTGACAAAGCGGTCTGCATCTTCGCGCGAGAGCGGCACCAGCTCGTTCCGCTCGATCTCAATGAATTCGCCCAGCAGGAAGCGCTTGTAGACGGCATAGGCCATCTCGATCAACGCGCTGCCATCCTCGCGGATCGACACACGGACGTTCATTTCGAGGCAGCCAGCCAGCAGCAAGGGCAACATGGCAAGCGCAAACCAGCGACGCAGCGTGAAGAACGACCTCATGCGCCCATGCTACCCCGAACCCGGCCGGAAAATCAATTGCGAGCGGTCACTCTCACCCGTGCAGGCGGACGAACCACGCACCGGCTCCGCCGTCTGCAGCCCGCACGGCCCGGACAATCTCTGCCACGCGGGGATCCACCCGCAGCCGCGGTGGGATCTCATCGGCCAACACGGCGCGCCCCTCGACGGAGTTGTTGCCCTTCCCGGTGACCACGCGAACGTAGAGCCAGCCGTGATTGACGGCCTGCTGCAGAAGGTCTTCGACGGCGCGCAAAGATTCGGCCAAGGTGCGCCCGTGCAGATCGAGCGTGCGGTCGACCGGAACCTCGCCCCGCCGCGCCAGTGTAGCCAGCGACTTGCGGCGCGGCGCCGATCGCGCTGGAGGCGCTTTGTCGCCGCGCGGTGGATTGGCGCGCAAATGCGCTTCGATCATAGCGCGCTCCTCGGCGCTCAACTCGGGCACGCGCGGCGCCCGCGGACGGCGCGCCCGACTCACGCCCGCCGGCCACGCAGGCCGAAGGCCACCACCACGAGGATGGCGTGCCCGACCAAAAAGGCAATACCGCCGACCGGCGTAAGCATACCGAACGCACGCTCATCGGTCAGTACGCGCAGATACAGGCTGCCGGAAAACAAAACTATGCCCACGGTCCAAGCGAGTGCGGCCATGTTGGTGCGAGCTGGCCTGGGCGACCACATGCCGACCGTGACGAGCATGACCCCGTGTACGAGTTGATAGAGGACCGCCGTCTGCCAAGCCGACAGGCGGACGGGATCAACAACATCGCGCAGCGCGTGTGTGCCGAGCGCACCGCCCGCCACGCCGATGAAGGCCGCCGCAGCACCGATAATGGCCGGCCAAATGGCGCCCGTCATCGGCGCCTGCCCGTGTCTCTGCTGGTCAGTCATCGGTCCTTCTCCTGACAGGCGCGCACATCCGCTCCGCACCCGTCGGCGGAACGACAGGCACGCGGACCTGGGCAGTCGCCATGATCCTTGCAGACGGCCCGGCAGACCGGGTCGGGGTCCGCGACGCAGACCAGGCCGTCGGCACAGGCGCCATCGGCACCAACTTCATCGCAGGCCTCGTCCAGCGTCGACGCGCAGGCGGCCGCCAGCGCCAGCACGAGGGACAGCCGAAGGTATCGGGCACCCATGGGGCCATGGTAGCGGCAGCCCACCCGCCGTGTCCAATGAACCGGGCGACTTAGGGCTGGACGACGAGGAAAACGTCGCTGGTGCGGCGTACGCCGAGGGCGGGCAGCGTGAACGTAAGCTGATCAGGCCCGATCGGTGCCCAGATGGTCAGGTCCCCCTCGGCGCGGCCATCCGCAATCGGCAGGCTGCGCGGTGAAAGCGCCCGCGAGCGGTCATCGATCTCGATGGTGCCCGTGTAATCGGTCACGCTGTTGCCCCAGGCATCGACAACCTGCAGTGCCACGCCGAACGGCGCCCCGACGGTTGCCTCTGTCGGCGGCTGCGCAGCGACCACGAAGGACGCTGCGGCCCCGTGGCTAACCGTAAACGTCGTTGTCGGCAGCGCGGCCAACGCGGCCGTACTGCGAAACGCCGGGGGCAAAGAGGGCACAGGAGGGTTGGCGATCAGCGACTGGGTACCGGCGGTGTAGAGCACCACCTGTTGGGATCCGACCCGCGAATAGCGAGCCCGTTGATCAACCGGGTACCAAGGCAGCGGAATTCCGGGTTTTCCGCATTCATAGTAGATGGGGGTGGGGGGAAATCCCACGGTGCCGTCGGCGTCATCTAGATCAACGCAGGTTGCCCGTCGGGTCAAGCCCTCGACTTTGTCCGCAGTATCCGCCGCGTGTGGCACGGCGCCGGGCAACCCGATATCCCCAATAAGCGCATCGACCCGCAGGTTTCCGTACCACAGAGGTCGAGTGTCCGCAGTAATCCAGCGTGCATAGATATTCACTTCGAAGGGTACTCCCGCCTCCTGCGCGACTGGTATCCCGCTCACAACCAAGGGCGCACCGATTGTCCCCGCAGGAACCGACTGGCCCGGCAACGCTACAAGAAAATCAGAGGCCACTCCGTCGACAGTCAACAACGAAAGATCCCGGTTCCACACACGGAACACGTTGCTGTATCCACTCACAGAAGGATCTCCGGATCGCTGGCAGACCAGCCGATATTCCCGGTACTGCGCGTCTCGATTCACCGCTGTCACTTCGACATCGATAACCGAAGCAACCTGGTTGATGACACCCAGAACCGGCGGAACGGTCTCACCGGAACCACTCGGCAACATTTCCAGCGCAGCATCGACCGTGCCGAAATTCGGGGCGGCCAATCTGCAAGTTGCCGTACCTTGCGCGGTGGGCACTTGGTTCCCGTGCAAGTCGACTGCGATCGCGGAAAATCCGAAGCTTGTCGAGATGCTTGTCCCACCGAAGTCAAAACCGACCCCCTCAAATTGATCGGGGATCGGCTCAATGCGGATGCCTGCCCAGCGCGACGGCGTGGGCTCAACGTTGAGCTGGCCAACGATGTCGCCGACTACTGCCGTGACCCTGACGGGGCTGAAATCGACGTTGGTGAGGCCGGTCACCTCAAAACGCCAACTCAGATCTTCGACGCGGAAGCGCACCGGACCTACACGTTCGCCGCCGGGAAACGCTGTTGAAGGGACGGTGTCCGGGCTTAGCGACGAGCCCCACAGCGTCCCGTCGTTCAGGTAGGCCCAAACCGTGGGTTCGAGGCCGGCTAGGCGGCGCGAGAAATCGGCACCATTGGCCTTGATGTCGCGGCAATCTTGGGCGTAGGCGATGACTTGAAGCGGAAACCCTCCCTCGCGGCCCAGCGAGGTCGCCTCTTGAATGCGGCCGTCGAGACCCGTCGGGTTGACGACCACGCACTTCGGGTCTACCTGCAACACTTGAATCGGCGCACTACGCGAGGTCGGCCCACTTGCGGGCGCGGCCGCCTCAATGACGATGTCGGGGCCGCCACCATGCAGGCTGACATCCATGGTGACCGCACCACCGACAAAAATATTGGTGGCCACGGGTGAAATTGGGATCGGCTTGGACGGGTCGGCTTGCCGGTAAGCGCGCAAACCCGCAACTTCGCCGAAGGCTGGCCGCGGGTTGCCCCATGCGTCGACGCTGCGTAATTCAATCGCAAAACGCTCGGTCGCCGATACAACATGATTGGGAACGGTGATGATATACGGCCCCGGGGCCCCGGCTGTAATGGTGAGCTCAGTGACGGCCGCCGAACGGCCGTCACCGACACTGACCACAACCGGGTTATCGAGTACCGAACGCAGCTCCTCAATCTCGATTCGCCAGCGCCCTTGCGCCTCGGGAAACACGCCGGCCACCATGCCGGCAGATACCGTCGCCTGCACATCGCCGACTGCAAGCATGCCCGCGGCATCTGTCAACGAGGCCCACAGCACCGCGCGCCCACTGTCGGCATCAACCCACGGCACGGCCGATGTCACTTGTACGGCAGCAGCGTCTCCGGCGACGATTCGCACGGTGGCACGGCCACGGGCGGCGCCCAACGCCGCCTGCAACTCGACCGGAGAGCGTCCGGGGTCGGTCAGGCCATACCACGTCGCCAAGACGGCATCGCCTTCAACGCGAACGTGTTTGAGTTGTCCGTAGGTCGTGCGGAACTCGACGTCCGACGCATCGCCCCCGGTGACATCGACGCGCACCGCGACTTCGCCGGGCGCGGCCGCAACGCGGTCGGTCTCGACGCGCACGTCGAGGGCCGGATCGGCACTGCATGCTGCAAGCACCGCAAAGACCGGCAAAATCAGGCGCAACGGGCGACAAGGCCCCATCATCAGAAGCGCTCAGGCACGACGCGGTAGAGGATCTCGCCGCGGTCCCGCCGGGCATACGCGACATGCAGGCGCCCGTCTGCATCGACGGCGCAGCTCGGCGAAAAGCCCGTCGCGCCAACCGGGTCCTCTGTCCACACGCGCCAGCGACCGGCGCGGCGCCGGCCGATCTTCAAATCCAGCGTCGCCGCATCAAGGAAGGCCGCCCAGACACTGCCGTCGTCGGCCACGGCAAGGCAGCTATCGGCGCCACCGAAGAGGCTGGGGTCCACGGTCTCCGTCGCCCAGACTGTGATGCCCGATGTCGGCTCGGCGTAACGCATCGTGTTGGCGGCCTCGTCAAGATAAAGGATCCGCGGAAAGGCCAAAAAGAGATCGGCATTGGCGCCCGCCCGAATGGCCAGCGCCGTAAAGGAACCGACTGTCGCGCTGTCACCGGTGTCGACAGTAACCGACGTCCAGCTCGACACTCCACTCGACTGTGCGTAACGTAGACGCCCGTCGGTGCCGTCTTGGTAGGCGACGCCCATGCGACCGCCGAGGTCAGCGGCAATCGACGGATGGAGGCCTGTGTTGCCCTGGCTGTCCACCGTCTCAAGTACCCAAGTACCGCTGCTGCGATGCACAACTTCAAGGGCCGCCGTGGTTTCGTTGCGATAGGCGATCCACGGGTTCCCGGCCAAATCAAGTGCGAGCGAAAGACCGCGGCCACGGTCCTCGCCGCGCGGCAGCGGCTGGGAGGCCTGCCAATGGCCGGGGCGCCCCTCGATGTGGCCGACGTTGTCGTCCGCTTCGCTACGGAAGGCTACGTGTACCGTCCCATCGTCCGCGGCAGCCGCCGCCAACCAAGTGCCCATGGCACCATCTTCGCCAGCGGCCAGCAATTCGATATTCCAACTGGCGCCAGAGGGATAGGCCAGCCGCAGGCTGCCGTCGGAGCCGTCGTGGAAGGCGATGTGCGGCGTCCGGCCGACCAGCACCAAGCGCGGCACGAGTGCAGCGCCCGGCGCCGGATCTACGGCGGTCGTCACCACGGCGGGACGGCCAACGGCAACCTCGATTTCGTCGCGACCGCAACTGGTCGCAACAAGCGCAACCAAGCCGAGGCCACCGAGCGTACGCAACATTGCACTTGAATTGAAGACAGACAACTGCATGGCCATATCCTAGCGTGCCTTGCACGCCTCCGCCAACATCGCCAAAGACGGGCCGGGTTGACGTGAGCGGCCGTTCGACTAGACTATAGGGTGAATTGTGCCCGGCTGGAGGTTCATCGTGACGCATCACAAGTACCGGCTTACACTGCGGCGACCGCTCGTACGGGCCTGCGCAGTCGGCTTTACGCTGTCGTTCGCCGGGTGTTTCGGCTTTGGCGGCGGTGCGGATATCCGCTACCGCGCCGAGGCGCGTACCGTCGAGACGATCGAGGACTTGACCGGAGGTCCCGGCGCCACCGGTCGCCGCGGCGATATCGTGATTGAAAATGCCTGGGTTCGGGGAATCATCGCCGTGGAAGCAGACGCCGCTGGCGCACCCGGTGGGCACCTGGTCGACCTCGACGCCAAACGTCTGCCGCTTGACCCTGGTGGCGATGCCTTGGGGGCCCTTATCCCGTGGCACAACTTCGGTCGCACCGCGCGCCCGGAACGCATCGAAATTCTCGACTCCGGCCACGCGACCGGCCGCGCCGTGGTACGCGTGACTGCCGTTGACGCCGTACTGCCGGGTTTCGATCTTGACGCCAATTTGGCCGCAACCTTGGGCGCCGCCGAAGCGGCTCGAGTCGGCGGTATCGATCCGTCAATCGCTGTGCCGGTAGAAATTCGCACCGACTATATTCTTGGCCCCGACGACCGCGGAATCCGCATCGAAACAAGTTTCGTCAACCTCGGTACAAAGCCGCTCGATCTTGCTGTTGGCGACATTCTTGTGATGCGCGCTCCGGCGGATCCGTTCCGCGGCGGCGGTGTGGGGCTCCGCACCGGCCGCCCTGCCCCCGGCTTCGGCCCTGCCGCCGACGAAGCGGGCTGGAACCGATTGGCCTGGATTGGCTGGCAAGCAGCAGAGGTCGCGTATCTTTATCAGCCCGGCACGGCCGAAGCCGGCGCGCTGCGCGGGCAGACCGGCTGCGTTGAGCTGGGCGGGCGCACAGCCTGCGCTGCCGGCTTCGATTTCGCATCGACCGGCGGCCCAATCACCGGCGCCTTGACGCCCCGCAAGGCGTGGTTGCACGTGCCAGCCCGCGGCCAAGGTACGGCCGTTTGGCGCCGTTGGATTTTCGCCGATCCCCGTGATTTGGCAGGCGCCGCGCAAGGCGCCCTAGCAGCCCGAGGCATCAAACCGGCACAGGCGCCAGTGACCATACGGGATGCGGGGGGACCGGCAGCCAATGTCGACATCGCCGTGCTCGCCCGCGCCGAAACAGGGGCCCTCGTGCCGTGGCTCGCCGGTCGCACCGACGAGCACGGTGAGGCCCGTATTCCCTTACTCCCCGGCGACTGGACCGTTGCCGTGCAACGCCGCGGTGCGGGCAACCCTGCCGCCGACGAGTTGCCGGAGCGCGTCGAGCTTCAAGGTGTTGTTGCCGGTGCACCGGACACGCCGCTCGATTTCACCGTCGGCCGGGGAGGAAGACTCGAGGCTTGGTCACGCCGTGACGGGGGCGTCGCTGTACCGGCCCAGATTTGGATCCTCGGCAGCGGCAGCGATCCCGATACCTATTACAGTGACCCGGACGGTCGCTTGCTGGTATCTTCGACGACGCGGACGGTCCCAATCCGTCCGTTCGGCGATTTTTCTCGACGTCCCCTGCCTGCGCGCCCCAACGGCGTGACCCAAACCACCCTGCTCGGTGCCGATGGTTTGCCGCTGGCGCCGCTGCCCGTAATCCGTCGGATCGAGTCGAATGCCGAGGGTCTTTCCGTCGCCGACCTGCCCGCTGGCGCCTATCTCGCCGTGGCTGCTCATGGACCGGCACACGATGTTGCCGTTGTGCCGTTCGATATCGCGGCAAACGAAACCACCCGCATCCTCCTCGACCTCCCGCGCGTCGTGGATGTTGGCGGCTGGACGAGCTTCGACCCAACAATCCAAGTCTTGGGTAGTGTTGAATCAACCCGCCCGCTGCCCGATGCGCTCGGTGAGGCGGCGGCCGCCGGCCTGGATGTCGTCGCACTGACGGGTGTCCAGCATGTGGCTACGGCCGGCGATGCGAAGCCCGCCGGACTGGCGGTTTGGGCCGGTCAGAC
>CAZUAB010000097.1:0-9279 GCA_964617795.1 uncultured bacterium | reverse complement strand
ACCACGAACCACGAGGTACCGCCCACTTCGGGGTTCCAGCTCGTGTCGCCGACCGGGTGGAAGCCGGCCACGTAGTGGGCCATCTTCGGGTTGTAGATCGTGATGCCGCCGCCCGCCTTGTTCTGCGGGTAGGCCATGTCGTAGTTGTAGCTGATGCCCTGGGGCTGGACGGTCTCTTCGACGATCGTGTCGGGCAGACGCGCCGCAACGGCCTTGAGGCTGTCGATCGTGATGCGCGACGAGAGCATGTAGAGATCGGGGGTGGTCTCGTAGTTGATCGCGCCGGTGGGGTTCAGCGACTTGTGGTCCTCGATAACTGCGGAGAGGGTCGAGAACATCGGGTGCTGCACGGCCTCTTCGGCCACCATTGCACGCTGGTCGACCGTGCTGTCGAACAGCAGCGGGTTGATGATGACCATCGACAGGGCCGTCGAGCGGGCGTCGATCGTCAGGCCGGCGCCACGGTCGATGAACGGCCGCAGATGCGTGCTGTCGAAGCGGGCCGGGAAGAAGTAGCCGTAGTACACCGCATCGTTGGGGGCATCGCGGTGCGTGACGAACGCGAAGCGGTTGTCGTCGATGTCGGGAAAACGGGCGTCGAAGCGACCCTTGGCATCAATATCGTAGCGGCCCATCCAGGTCTGGACCTGAAGGCTGCGGTAGAGCGAAGAGTCGGGATTGCGGAGGCGCAAGACGCCAGCGCTATCGGCGCCGGGCACCAAGTCTACGGGTGAGGCAGGCTCGCCAGCACAGCCCCAAGCGAGTGCTGTGAACAGGCCGACGGCGACCAGATTGCGTATCGAACGGTGACTCTTGCGCATGGCAAACCCCCTAACGATGGATAAACGAATCCCCCCCGGACTCTAACAGCCATCCTAGCAGAATGAAACGGACGTTTCAAGGGGTCGGCAAGTGCCGATTTGATAGGCCTCGGACGCCTTAGTTCAATAGCTGCGCGGCAGGCCGAGCACATGCTCACCGATGAAGTTGAGGATCATCTCCTTGGAAATCGGCGCCGTACGGACGAGCCGCGTATTGACCCAGGCCTGCATCAGCCCGTACTCGCGGCTAAAGCCGTTGCCCCCGTGCGTTTGGATTGCCCGGTCGGCCGCCTTGATGCCGATCTCGCCGAGGAGCATTTTGGCCATATTGGCGAAGGGTCCGATTTCCTGCGGCGCCGCATCTTGATCGAACATGGTTGCGGCCTTGTACATGAGCAAGCGCGCCGCTTCAAGTTCGGCCTTGATCTCGGCCAGGGGGTGCTGAATAGCCTGGTAGGCGCCGATCGGCTTGTCGCCAAACACGACGCGGTCCTTGGCGTAGTTGACGGACTTCTCGAGCAGCAGGTCGGTGCCGCCGGCCGCCAGCGACGCGGCCAGCACGCGCTCGGCGTTGAGCACCGTAAACATCGGGATGATGCCCTGATGTTCTTCTCCGACCAGATCCTCCAAGGGAACCTTGACGTTGTCGAAAAAGAGCGTCCACTGGCGCAGGCCTTCGATGCCCTCGGTCGGCAGCTCGGTCATCGAGAAGCCCTCGGCCTTGGGGTCAACAAGCACAATGTTGAAGCCGGCGATCTTGGGCAGGCCGGACGCCTTGTGTTCCTGGTGCGTCATTGAGCGGGCGATCACGAGCACTTTGTCGGCCACATCGACGCCTGTAATGAAGGTCTTGGTACCGTTCAGTACGAGGTGGTCTCCTTCACGCCGTGCAACCGTCTTCATGCGGAAGGCATTCGAACCGGCGTCGGGCTCGGTAATGGCAAACGCGCTCTTGATCTTGCCGGAGGCGATGTCGGGTAGGACTCGCTTGCGCAGCGAATCGGGCCCAGCTCGCAGGATGCACAGCGCGTCCATCATGGTCAGCATCATCAACGCGTTGGCCAGCCCCCGCGACGACATGGCTTCAAGGATGATCGCGGCGGCGGCTAGGCCCAGGTTCGAGCCGCCGTATTCTTCGGGCAGAAGCGCTCCCATAAAACCACTGTCGCAGAACTCCTGCCAAAAATCGGCCGGAATTGCGCCTTCTTCGAGCGTGCGACGACGGATTTCTTCGCCTTGGGGCTCCCACTTACGAGCAAATTTAAGCGCCGCCTCGCGGATCATCAGTTGTTCTTCGGTGTAGCGGAAATCCATGGCCTGCCTCCGACGTTCGGGTTGGAAGGGTATTACGCTAGCGCGGATTGACTCGTACGTCAACTTCCGCCGCCGCCACGCGCGCCGTGGAAGGCCCGGCAATCAACGGCTCGGGGCCGGGGGATCCCGGCGCCGAACGAGCCTGCGTTTGTCGGCTACTGCGGCTTGCGGATCTGGATGCCGAGGCCGAGGATTTGCTCGGGGAAAACGTCCGCGGGGGCATTCATCACGAGGTCTTGACCGCGCTGGGTCTTGGGGAAAGCGATCACCTCGCGGATGTTGGGCGCCCCCGTAAGCAGCATCACCAACCGATCGAGGCCAAAGGCCAGACCGCCGTGCGGCGGGGCGCCGAAGCCCAGCGCTTCGAGCAGGAAGCCGAATTTCTCACGGTATTCTTCTTCCGGCAGCCCGAGTGTGCGGAAAACCGCCTCTTGAAGATCGCGGCGATGAATACGAATCGACCCGCCACCGATTTCGGTGCCGTTGAGCACCAAGTCGTAGGCACGGCTGCGCATGGCCAGCGGATCGGATTCGAGTAGGTGCTCGTCGTCGGGGTGCGGCGCCGTAAACGGGTGGTGGACGGCAGCCAGGCGCTTGGCCTCGGCGTCACGCATAAACATCGGGAAATCGACGACCCAGACAAATTGGTAGCCTTCGAAGGGCATGCCGAGCTCTTCCCAAACCCGCACGCGCAGGCGGCTCATGTAGTCGTTGACGGTATCGATCGGACCAGCGCCGAAAAAGAGGATATCCCCCTCGGAAAAGCCCGTACGTTCGGCCAGCGCGGCTTTTTCGGCTTCGCCGAAGAACTTGACGATCGGTCCCTGCCAGCCCTCGGCGCCCTGATGCTTGATCCAGGCCAGCCCCTTGGCGCCGAACTCGGACACCCAAGCGGTCAAATCGTCGATCTGCTTGCGCGACAGGCGGGCGCCCTCGGGAACGCGCAAGACGCGGATCTGCCCCCCAGCGGCGACGGCCTCGCGGAAGACCTTGAACTCGCTGGCCGCGAAGACCTCGCTGACCGTCTGCAGGCGCAGCGGCACGCGCAAGTCGGGTGCATCTTTGCCGAAGCCTTCCATGGCCTCGGCGTAGGTCATGCGAGGAATCGGGACTTGCAGTTCGTAATCGGCCACTTCGCGGAAGGCAATCGCCGTGAAATCCTCAACGACGGCTTGAATATCGGCCTCGTCGACGAAGCTCATCTCAAGATCGATCTGCGTGAACTCGGGCTGGCGATCGGCGCGCAGGTCCTCATCGCGAAAGCAGCGGGCGATCTGATAATAGCGCTCGCAGCCGCCGACCATCAGCAGTTGCTTGTAGAGCTGCGGGCTTTGCGGCAGCGCATAGAACGCGCCGGGATGCAGGCGGCTGGGTACGAGGAAATCGCGGGCCCCTTCCGGCGTCGACCGAGTCAACATCGGCGTTTCAATTTCCCAAAATCCGTGGCGATCGAGAGCGGTGCGGACAATGTTCGTCGTGCGATGGCGGGCGGCCAACCTTGCCTGCATGCCCTCGGTGCGCAGGTCGAGGTAACGCCAACGCAAACGATGGATCTCACCGACTTCATCGGGGTCGTCGTGCACAGGGTACGGCAGGGCCTCGCTCTGGTTGAGCAATTCCAGTTCGCTGACGAAGACCTCGACGCCACCGGTTGCAAGATTGGGGTTGCGGGTGCCCGGCAGGCGTTCGGACACCTTACCGCGTACAGCAACCACGTACTCAGAACGTAGCCGCTGGGCTCGCTCGTGCAGCGCCGGGTCGCGGTCGGGCTCGAACACGATTTGCACAAGACCACTGCGGTCGCGCAGGTCGATGAAAACCACTCCGCCATGGTCGCGCCAGCGGTGTACCCAACCACTCAGCACGACTTCGCGACCGGCGTCACCGTCCCTGAGTTCCCCACAACCGATCGTCCGTTTGAGCACGTGGCGCCTCCTCAAACCCCGGGCAGCGGGGCGTTGCAAACCGAGAAAAACCCAAGCATCCGTGCGTTTCAGGCGGCGGGCGGCCCCACCGGCACGAGCAGCCGACGCAACTCGGGCTCAAAATCAATCGTCACCGGGGATTGGCCGTAACCGTCGCCGTCGAGCTCCACCGCCAGCGGCGGGTCGGTCTCAATGCGCACAGTCGTACATGTACGGTACACCGCCCCACCCATTCGCGGCAAGCTTCCAACGAGCATGCCAAACACGTACTTCCAGAGACGGCGGCGCTGCGGCCCCTCAAGCAGCACCACCTCGAAGTCGGGCCGTGAGGGGTCGGCGGCGGGGAAGATGACTTGCGGGCCCCCGAAATACGGTACATTGCCGACCAGCACACCCAGGAGCGATCCGTCGACCTCGACGCCATCAAGCCAGACCCGCATGGCCGGCGGCTGGTAGCGCCAGTACCCCGAAAAGGCCCGCCAAGCGTAGGCGCCTTCCTGGATCCAGCGTTTGAGACGGGGGTTGACCTCGCTGACGACCACCGAATCATAGCCGCACGAGGCGACGCTGTGAAAGGGCCGTCCGTTGCAGCGCGGCAGAGCCAGCGGGCGCAGTCTGCCGTGGTCCAACATGGCCAGAAACGCCGCAGCTTTGCGCGGTAGACCGGCGCCACGCGCCAAGAGGTTGACAGTGCCGGTTGGAAACTGCGTGAAGGGCAGATGGGCGGGAATGCCGGGCAGTGCCTCGAACAGCGTACCGTCACCACCGACGAGGATCAGACCGCGCGCGCCGGCAGCGGCAAGGTCTCGTGCCAGCTCTTCGGCGTGGCCGGGGCCTTGCGTGTCATGGACGGGGTAGCCGCGCGCGGCCAAGGCTTCGACGAGACGCGCGGCGCGGCGGCGGCTGCCGGGTCGCCCGGCAACCGGATTGCGGATCACGGGATGGGCTGCGGGCGTGTCGGCCCAGTGTTCGGAAATCATCCGGTCGGCCCCGCAAAATGCCAGAGGCCGAATACGCCAACGGCGGCGGCGTAGACCGCAAACCCGATGAAGCGTCCCCGCCCAATCAAGCGAACGAACAAGGCAATCGCCAGATAGCCGCTGACGAACGAAACAAGGGTGCCGGAAAGCAGCAGCTCAGTTGCCGGCCAATCACCGCCCTCGAGCGCCTTGAGCAATGCAGCGCCACCAATGGCGGGGATCGACAGGAGAAACGAAAACCGTGCTGCCTCGACCGGCTCAATGCGGCGCAGCAAGGCGCCTGTGATCGTGGAGCCGCTGCGACTGATGCCGGGCGTAATGGCGAGCCCTTGGAAAACACCAATCACCACGGCATCCACCCAGCCGATGTCGCGTCGATCGGCCCGCCGGGCCAAGAGGTGCGCCGCCGCCATCATCGCGGCAGTGATCAGCAAAAAACCCGCCACCCAAGCAGGCGCCAGAAAAAGAGATTCAAACGTTCCTTTGAGGCTAAAGCCGATCAGCGCGGTCGGCACCGAACCGGCCACCAGCAGGCCAACATACTGCATCGACGCCGCCTCTGCCTTGAGGACCCCGCCCGCGAGGCCGAGTAGATCGCGCCGATAGTAGACTAGCACCGCGCACAGCGTACCGACGTGCAACGCCAGATCAAAAACGACTCCGGGTGGCTGCCAACCGGGAATCAAGTGGGCCGCCAAGACGAGATGACCGCTGGACGAAACGGGCAGGAACTCCGTCAATCCTTGAATAAGACCGAGCAGCATCGCCTCAAGCATCGGCGGCCACCTTGATCGGTTCGTTGCGGCCGGCCTGCAACAGTGATTCGATGGCTGCGCGAGTACGCGCGATCAAACCATTGAGGTCGGCCGCCGTCAATCCCTCTGTTGGGATTGGCGAGCCGACGAGAATTCGCACCGTGCCTGCCTGCTGCGGCGACCAATCCCCTTTTGACAGGATTTCCGCTGTTCCGAACACAGCGACCGGCAGGATCGGCACGCGCGCTTGGATCGCCAAATGGAACCCGCCCTTTTTGAAACTACGCATGACGCCGCGGCCGTCGTTGCGTGTGCCCTCAGGGAAAATCAGTACCGACGTACCCGCGCGGATGCGATCGACGGCACGCTGCAGGCTTGCAACGGCTTTGGCGTGATTGCCGCGATCAACCGGGATGTGTCCGAGAATCTTCATGCCACGGCCAAAGATCGGGATGAAGAACAAGCCGGCCTTAGCCACGAAGCGTAACCGGCTGATACCAAGATGGCTGACCAGCAGCGGCGGATCGAGCAGGCTTTCGTGGTTGGCCATCACGATATAGGGGCCTTGGTCCGGCGCCCGCTGGCTGCCGGCGGGATCGAAGCGGGCGCCGAGAATGGCGAGTACGCCATCGGCCCACTCCTGCTGGATCCTGCTGCCCAACTCCTGATCGTCAGACAACGGCACCTGAAAGGTCCGTAAGGCACTGAAAATCGTCCACGGCCCGAAGCGAGCCCACAGTCCCACGATACCGGTCATGCCGCTGCTCCGAGCAAAAAGGCGTCCGAGCCGCCTCGCCGGCGACGCTCTTCGGCCACCAGGCCCTCCAGATCGACGCGGGTCGGTTCGGTGACGGGCGACCCGAGAAAGCGTCGGCCGATTCGCAGAAAACGCGCTGGGTGATCCGTGGTGAACACGGACAAAGCGCCCTCCCCGGCTGGCACACGATCGACCCAGGGCCGCAACTCGTCGACAAGGGACACCGCGGAATCGACGATCCGCCGATGGGAACCTGCCCGACCGGCGATGACGTCGTGCAGCAAGGGATAGTGCGTGCAGCCCAGCACGACGGTGTCAATCGAATCGTCGAGCACCGCATCGAGGTAGTGCGATGCAGCGAGTTCGGGAATCGCCCCGGACACGAGTCCTTCCTCGGCCAAAGGCACGAACAGGGGGCAGGCAACCTCACGCACGACAGCGCGGGAATCGAGCGCGGAGATTGCCCGCGAGTAGGCGCCGGAGGCCACGGTGCCCTCGGTGCCGAGTACCAAGATGCCACCGCTCTGAGACGCCGTCACAGCGGCGCGGGCGCCTGGCTCGACGACGCCGAAGATCGGCAGATCTGGATGCGCACGCCGGAGCGCCGGGATGGCCGCTGCGCTGGCGGTGTTGCAGGCCACGATGAGGGCGGCCAGAGGCCGCTGCGACAGATACCACGCGGCCTCTAGGGCGTACCGAGTCACGACTGCTGCACTTTTGGTGCCATAGGGGACACGCGCAGTATCGCCAAGGTACACAAAATCGGTACCCGGGAAGGCCTCGCGCAGGGCGCCCAGCACGGTCAGGCCGCCAACGCCTGAATCAAAAACGGCGATGGCCCGGCGTGCCGGATCCGTGCTGGCGGCAGACGAATGCATTCGAGAATAGATTGTACCACCCCGCGAAGAGCCGAAGCCATACCTTGGGGCGCATCGTTGACGGCGTTGAGGGGCTTGCGAATTGCCGTGCGATGGGGGACGATGGCCGCGGGAGGACATTGCCATGCCCAACCGGGTCGCCGACCTCGCGATTGTCGCCGCATTCTTCGTTGCCTTTTCGGGCTGCCATGGCCAGCCGGGCCCGATCGATACGCGAAGGCCCGAAACAACAATCGCGGCAGGGTTCGCCACACGCGCCTACCTGACGACCGAGACCTTCCACGATGTATTTGAGTCCTTTACCGACAGCTACCCTGTACGCACGATCGTCGAGCCCGGCGGCGCCGTCCGTACAGTTACTGGTGACGGTTATTTCAACGGTTGCCCCGATACGCCTGCCGGCCCGGCCAGCGGCAAACCGTGGTGCGCCGAGGCATTTGACGACCGCAACGGTAACGGCTGGTTCGACGGTGCCTGGTTGGCCGGCTTCGGGTCCAGCCGCGCGGCGACGGGCGTACTCGATCCGCAGGTTGCCGCCGCCTGGGCGCTACGCGCCGGCGGACGCCTGCTCGGCTTCGCGACAATCGACGCCGTGGGCATTCATGCCACGGAAGTGGAGCGAATGCGCCAGGCGCTGTGGGCACGCGGCCTGCGCTTCGACGCGTTGATCATCTCGGCAACGCACTCCCACGAATCTCCAGACACGATGGGACAGTGGGGGCCCGGCGCCTCGCAAGACATCGATCTGCCATTGCATAGCGGTGCCAGCTCGGCCTGGCTGGCGCGCGTGCGTGGCACGGTTGTCGAAGCCCTGGTGGCCGCCGTTGCGCGGCTGGAGCCGGCGACCCTGTGTACGGCCAGGGCATCCAGTGCTGTCAACCCGCTGTTTGCTGCCATGCCGCCGCACGTCGAGCGCACAGTCGTCTACCGCATGGGCGGCGGCACGCTTGATTACCCCGATGCACCCGACGGCCTCGCGTTCCTTGTCGAAGGGCTCGAAAACGACTGGCGTGATCCGTTCTTCGTCAACCATGAATTGCCGGTGCTGCAGTTCCGCCGTGCGGACGGCTCGGTGATCGGCACGGTCGCCAACCTGCACAGCCACCCCGAGAGCCTCTGGTCGGGCAACAGGCTGGCCTCGGCGGACTACCCGCACTGGGTACGCGAGGGCCTGCGGGTGCATTTCGGCGGTGAAGCGGTACACGTGTCCGGATCGGTCGGCGGCATCTTGGGGCCACATGATGTGCCGGTTTGGTTACGCGGCGCGGATGGCCGCCGCCAGTGGGGCCCGCTTGTCGACCCGGACGCCGGACCGATCACCGACGGCACCGCAGCGGCCCAGCCCGTCACCGGCCCCTTGGTGGCCCACAACGGCACGACGGACAAGGCGCGCAGCCTCGGCTGGGCCTATGCCGACCTGCTTGCGGGAGCCCTCGCTGAGGCCCGTTGCCACGAGCGAGCCCGCGTGGCGAGTTCGGACTTCGATTTCCGTATGCCCATCCACAACCCCGTCTTTGTGCTGGCGGGCTTTTTGGGCCTGTTTCCGCGCAGCTTCGAGGATGCCGCCGGGCGGACCCTGCCGGGCATCGGCGCGGATGTGCTGCGGGCAACCGGGCTCTATCCGACGGAACCACTCGGCTGGGTACGCACGAGGATCGGGGCGGCGCGGCTGCGCTTTGCCGGCGGCGATGAACTGACGTTGGTATCAGCCCCCGGCGAGATATTCAGTGAGCAGGTACTCGGTCTGCCCGACGACTTGGAGGATGCGGGGCAGACCCACCGCTATTGGCCCCAAGGACGTGAACGCCACGCGGCCGATTACCGCGTGGCGTTCACGTTGAAGGACATG
>CAZUAB010000096.1:6447-9291 GCA_964617795.1 uncultured bacterium | reverse complement strand
GCCGCATCGACCCGTGTGGTGACGACGGATTCCTGTAGCGCTGCCGTTTCGGGGGTCATGACCATTCGAACGCCCCCTTCTTCCAGACATACACGAGGCCGAGCGAAAGTACGCCGACGAAGATGGTCATCTCGGCGAAGGCGAACACGCCCAGCTCGCGGTAGACGACGGCCAGCGGGTAAAGGAACACGGCTTCGACGTCGAAGATGACGAAGAGCAGCGCGACGACGTAGAACTTGATATTGAACCGTTTGCGGAACTTGGTCCCGGCGATGCCCGATTCGAATGGCTCGGACTTGACGCCGGTCGCCGCGGGGGTCGTACCGATCTCAATGCCACCGGCCGAATCGCGCGGCCGCAGAATAGTCGCAAGCACCCACAACGCCGCGCCCAAGCCGAGCGCTACGAGGATAGCCAGCAGTACCGGTAGGTACGTCAACGCGAACAACCCTTCCGCAAACGGATGCTCGGCGTGGTCGAAAACGGACCACGCCTGTTTCGGCTATATCCTAGCCGGAACAGCCTGCCGCGGCAAACCGAAGGGCGCGGCCGACCCGCCCGATCAGCCCGCGCCGGCCGCCCGCGGCGGGAGTTGCGCGGGGTGCAGCCAGAGCGCCGCCAGCTCAGCTCCGGTCATCTTGCCCAGCGTGTGCAGCAGTCGCGACACGGGCCCGACGGTCAAAGGGCCAAGATCCTTGTCGACATTCGGCATCACTCGAGCATCGGGCCACCCGCGCGCGGAGGTCATTGTCGGCCAGGGCCATCGTAGTCGCAGCTGGGCATCCACTTGAGTTTGTGTCCGTCCTCGGGCACGGCGCCCTGGCGCACGGCGGGATCCGGCGCAAGATCGTGCCGCCGCCGTTTTGCAAAATCAAGGATTGGCGGAAATCGACAGCGCGGAATGTGGTTTCTGCGGTGCTCATCGGCATCGCGGTGGTACCATGTCGCCCATGGAACAACGTTTCGACGTGATCGTGGTTGGGGCCGGGCATGCCGGCTGCGAGGCGGCGCTGGCCGCCGCGCGGCTGGGGTGCCGCGCCCTGCTGGTCACCCTCGACCTCGACAAGATCGCCCAGATGAGCTGCAACCCGGCAATCGGCGGGATCGGCAAGGGCCACCTGGTCAAAGAGATCGATGCGCTCGGCGGTGAGATGGGCCGCGTCGCCGATGCGACGGGCATCCAGTGGCGGCGGCTCAACACACGCAAGGGCGCGGCCGTGCAAGCGACGCGGGCGCAAAGCGATCGATGGCTGTATCGGCAGACCATGACGGATGTTCTGATGGCGCAGCCGGGCTTGTCACTGCGTCAGGCCCGGATTGTCGATCTCGTGATCGAGAACGGCCGCTGCGTCGGCGTCGTCTCCAACTTTGGCGACCGTTGGCTGGCGCCGGCAACCATTTTGACCACCGGCACCTTCATGGGTGGGCTGATGCACTACGGCCCGACCAAAATTGCCGGTGGTCGCGCTGGGGACGGGGCAACCAACGAGCTCTCGCAGGCCTTGCGGGCGCTCGGTCTGCCCGTCGGGCGGCTCAAGACCGGCACGACGCCGCGGGTCGATGCCCGCACAATCCACTGGGCGCGCTGCGAAGAGCAGCCGGGCGACCCCGATCCCGAACCATTCAGCGTCATGACCGACCGGATCACGATCCGCCAAGTGTCGTGCTTCATTACCTACACCAATGAACGCACCCACGACGTGATCCGCGCCCACATGGACGAAAGCCCGCTGTTTGCCGGCGAGATTGCCGGCACGGGGCCGCGATACTGCCCAAGCGTCGAGGACAAGATCCGCAAGTTTCCCGATCGCGAACGGCACCAGGTCTTCCTGGAACCCGAAGGACTAACCTCGCACGAGATCTACCCCAACGGACTAAGCACCAGCATGTCTCCGCATGTGCAACTCGCCTACCTGCGGACGATCCCCGGGCTAGAACAGGTCGACATCGTACGACCCGGCTATGCCGTGGAATACGACTACGTCGACCCGCGGGCGCTTGATCGTTCGCTGGGCGTGCGCGATGTTCCGGGGCTCTATCTGGCGGGGCAGATCAACGGTACAACGGGCTATGAGGAGGCGGCGGCGCAGGGACTGCTCGCCGGGCTGAACGCCGTGGCGGCCCTGCGCGGTGAGGCTCCGCTGATGCTGGAACGCCACGAGGCCTACCTTGGCGTGATGGTCGACGACCTGGTCACCCGCGGCGCCGACGAGCCCTATCGGATGTTCACGAGCCGCGCCGAGTGGCGGCTGCTCTTGCGCGAAGACAACGCCGACATGCGACTCAGCGCGATCGGCCGGGCACGCGGCCTCGTCGGCGATGCGCAGTGGGCACGCTTCGAAACCAAGCAACAGACCGTGGCCGACGTCACCGTGCGTCTTGGGCAAACCGGCATCGCCGCCACACCGACCGCACGCGTGATCGCGGCGGCGGCCAGTGTGGACCTGCCCGATGACGGGATTCTGGCCGCCCAGCTACTCAAGCGCCCGGATGTCGAGGTCGACCTGCTCGTCGCGCTTGGCGCCCTACCCGACGACCTCGATCGGCGCGCCCTACGAACCGCGGCGCTCGACTGCAAATACGACGGCTACATCGCCCGCCAGCGGGCCGAAGCCGGCCGTCTGGCCGCGGCACGCGATCTGGCACTGCCAGCCAACGTACCCTGGGAGCGCATCCCCGGCCTGCGCCGCGAGTGGGCCGAAAAACTCGGCCACCTGCAGCCGCGTCGCCTCGCCGACCTGCGCGGTCTGCCCGGCATGAGCCCGGCTACCCTGCAAGCCGTCGAAACGTGGCAGCGCCTCTGGCTCGCCGAACAAAAAGCCAACGCCGAGTAAGGCCGCCCAA
>CAZUAB010000096.1:0-6347 GCA_964617795.1 uncultured bacterium | reverse complement strand
AACGCCGAGTAAGGCCGCCCAAGGAGCCACGCATCCCGGCGCTCATCGCGCCGGGGTGCGGCTCCGCCCCCGCCACGCCCGTGGGGGCCGAAAAACTCGGCCACCTGCAGCCGCGTCGCCTCGCCGACCTGCGCGGTCTGCCCGGCTACCCTGCAAGCCGTCGAAACCTGGCAGCGCCTCTGGCTCGCCGAACAAAAAGCCAACGCCGAGTAAGGCCGCCCAAGGAGCCACGCATCCCGGCGCTCATCGCGCCGGGATGCGGCTCCGCCCCCGCCACGCCCGTGGGGGCCGGTCAAATTCGGTCAGATGCAAGGAACCCGCGAAGGGCCACGGCGCAGGCGTAGCAGCGCTACGTCGAGCCGGGGACCAAGCGGGTGACGCCGCAGATGGCCGGATTTCACCGGCCCCCCTAGAAGGTGAGGATTTCGAGACTCACCACGTGACTCGGCCCGCCACCATTCGGCGCCAGCTCATAGGCGTAGCCGACATGGCCGCGGGGGAAGAACCAGCCAGCGCCGGCGGATAAGGTGTGGTCACCGGTAACCACGTTGGTGCGGGAACCAAGTCGCAGACCAATTTCTTCGAGGGCGATCGCTTCGACACCGGCGACAACATCCCAGACCTGCCCGAGTTGCCCCTCGTCCCAATACCAGATGCCGTCGAGGGTGATGGTCAGGATTCCACCCGCAGCGGCGACGGCAAGACCGAGGTCGCCGTTCGGGCGGTAGTCGAGGCCGGGGCTGAACGGCAGCACGTCATGAACGGCGAGCCCAAACCGCAGGTGGTCACCGGCCGGCACGATCACGCCAGCACCGGCGTTGTGGCCCATATCGTAGCCTTTTTGTACGGACGGTTTCCAGGCAGAAAGGTGGTAGCTCAGCCCGACGAACATGATTCCCTCGTACGCCTCGCCGATACCGATGGTCAGGTCGTTGGCGATGTGGAACGGACGGGTACCCGAGCGCGAGGGACGGCGATAGCGCCAATCGACGCCCATGGCCAGTGAGGTGGAATGCGAATCGACGATTGAGGCGCCCATGTCCCAGCCGCCCGGTTCGTGGGCCCACATCATGCCAACGGTGTAGCGCAGAAGCTGGCCCATGCCCGCGGGGTTGACGACGATGCTGCTGTTGTCGGCCACGGCTGCCGCTGCCGCACCGCCCATGGCGCGGTTCTGCACGTAGGAGCCGGCTGCAGCGGCCGTCGGGACAACACAGGCGGCGGACAGCAGCAAGGAGGCCATGGCACGGATTGTCGTCATCGGTTGGAGCTCCCATCGGCGGCGTGGGGTTCACGTTCGAGAATTACGGTCACGGGGCCGTCGCCTTCGACCCGTACCCGCATGTCGGCGCCGAACTCTCCGGCTGCAACCGGCAGCCCGGCCACGCGTACGGCTTCGACGAGTTGCTCGAACACGGCCCGCGCGACAGGCGCTGGCGCAGCCCGCGAAAAATCCGGCTTGGCGCCCTTGCCGAGTCGACCGGCCACCGTGAAGTTCGAGACCAAAAGGAGGCCGGCCCCCTCGTCGCGCAGGCTGCGATCGAGCCGCCCCTGCGAATCGGAGAGCAGCCGCAAATCGCCGAGCTTGCGCGCGAGCCACGCCACCTCAGGTGGGCCGTCGCCACGCTCGACGGCAACGAAGGCAACAAGGCCGCGGTCGATGGAGCCGACGATGCGGCCTTCAACTTCGACCGAGGCGGCGGCGCTGCGCTGGACGACGGCTCGCATGCGGTCTGGGGGCTCCGTTTCGGGGCGGCGGCCGGGGGTGCCCACATCATACCCGATCGTGATGACGCCGGCGGCAGCGCCTGCGTTATCATGGCGTCATGATGCCGCCAACCGATGCCATCAGCGCTGCCCTTGCCGCAGGCCTTGCCGACCTCGATGCCCGCAGCCGCCGGCGAAGGCTGCGGGTGATCGACGGTGCACAAGGTAGCCACGTCGAGGTCGAAGGGCGCCGCATGCTGCTGGCCTGCAGCAACGACTATCTGGGGCTGGCCGCCGACCCGCGGCTTGTCCGTGCGGCCACTGAAGCCATGCAGCGCTGGGGCTTCGGCGCCGGCGCCAGCCGTCTGATCTCGGGCTCAATGACAGCGCACCAAGCGTTGGAGGCCCAACTGGCCGCCTGGAAGGGCAGCGAAGCCGCACTTTTGTTCAATTCGGGCTGGCACGCCAATGTCGGCACGATCGCCGCTCTGGTCGGGCCTGCCGATATCGTGTATTCCGATGCGCTCAACCACGCCAGCCTCATCGACGGCTGCCGGCTCAGCCGCGCAACCGTACGCGTCTACCCACACGCCGACGCGGCTGCGCTTGACGGGCTGCTCGCCGCCGACAGTGCGCGCGGTGGGCGGCGCCTGGTGGTCACCGACAGCGTGTTCTCGATGGAGGGCGACGAGGCGCCGCTTTGCGACCTCGCCCAGGTCTGCACGCGTCATGGCGCCTCTCTCATGGTGGATGAGGCCCATGCGACCGGGCTGCTCGGGCCTGATGGTCAGGGCCTCGTGGCCGAGTTGGGCCTGCAGGATCGGGTGATGGTGCAAATGGGAACTCTCGGCAAGGCGCTCGGCAGCTTCGGCGCTTACATTGCCGGCTCGCGCACACTGGTCGACTGGCTGGTCAACCGTGCACGCAGTTTCGTTTTTACGACTGCACTGCCACCGGCGCTGGCGGCCGCAACATCCGAGGCCGTGCGCATCGTGCAATGTGAGCCCGAGCGGCGAGCGCACGTGCTCGCTCTGGCGGCCGAACTGCGGCACCTATTGACGGCAGACGGCTGGCGCGTGCTGCCCGGCAGACTGCCGATCATCCCTGTGGTGATTGGGCCGGATGACGCGACCATGACACTGGCGGGACGCCTGGCCGAGGCCGGTATTCTGGCAACCGGAATCCGGCCGCCGACCGTGCCCGAGGGCACGAGCCGCATTCGTCTGACATTGACGGCAGCCCACTCCGCGGCGGACGTCGCAGCCATTGCCGCGGCATTTCGCGCGACCCGCTAAGTACCGCCTGGCACTCCGCCGGTTGGGTCGCCGCGTCCTTCGAGCAAATCGCGCTGTAGGCGCAGAAAATTGAGATACTGACTAAGCCGCGACAGGCTGGGGATCTCGACGATCCCCTCGCGAACACGGACGAGTCCACCGCGCTTGAGACGTACAAGCGCCCAGCGCAGAAGCGTTGGGTCGGTGCCACTGTCCACCATCAGGGCGTGCACGTCATCGACCCGCGGCGGCGACGCCTCGCTGCGGGCGGCGGCACCCTCCAACGTGGCCACCACCTGAATCAGCGGATCCTCCTCGAGCAGGCGCGCCACGAGGTCGTCGGTCTGACGCAAACGCTCGGCGAGCGTCCGGATCATGCCCTGCGCGGCCCGTGGGTGCTGATCAAGAAACACCTGCAACGTAGCCGCATCAATTTCAATCAGTTCGCAGTCGCCGAGCGCTTCCGCGCGAGCGCTGCGCGGCTCGCCGGTCAGGACGGCCATCTCACCAAAAAAAGTGCCGCTGCCGAGTACGGCCAAGGGCTGCACGCGGCGGATCGAGACCTTGGAAATCCGGACTTTGCCGCTGCGAATGAAGTACATATGCGTACCCGCCTCGCCCTGCTCAAAAATACGCGCGCCTGAAGCATACGACCGAACGTAGCGGTCCAGCGCAGGCGATGCCGAGGGGGAGCGGTCGTCACTCATCGGCGGGCCAGGATCCAGTCGGCGGCCTCGCGAACAGCGCCGAGGCCGCCGCGTGCGCGCGTCACACGCCGTGCGGCGCGGCGTACCTGCGGATGGGCGTCGCTGGGGGCAATCGACCAATCGACGGCCGCGAATCCTTCGAGATCGGGGAGATCGTCACCGAGAAAAGCGGCATGGGCGCGGTCGATGGAGTGCTCGGCCAGCCACGCCTCCACGATCGGGCGTTTTGAGGCTGGATGCTGCATCGTGCGAACCTCGGCGCCCAGATCGGCCGCCCGCGCACGCATGGCCGGATCCGCTCGGCCGGTCACAAAGACGAACGGTACTCCGGCCTCCCGGAGCATCGTAACCCCGTGACCATCGCGGGTTCCAAAGAATTTCCATACACCGCCGTCCGGCGCATAGCCGAGCTGTCCGACGGTCAGGGTACCATCGACATCACAAAAGACCACGTCGATTCGTGTCCCAATCACGTGGCCCCTCCACCGAGAAGATCGTGCAGATGCACAAAGCCGATCGGCCGCGCGGCTTCGTCGACCACGAAAAGGGCGCTGATTTTGTGCTGCTCCATGCGGGCAAGCGCCGTCTGGACCAGCGCCGCAGGCTCAATCGTGCGCGGATCGGCCGTCATCACCTCCGCGGCGCGACGGTCCAGCAACCGCTCATCGCCCGACAAGGCGCGGCGCAGATCGCCGTCGGTAATGATGCCGATCAGGATGCCGGCCGCATCGGTGACACCCGCCGTACCGAATCGGCCCGCGCTCATGGTCAGTAGCACCTCACGCATCGGCGTTGCCTCACCGACCAACGGCAGCGCCGCGCCGCGGTGCATGACTTCGGCGACGCGCCGCAGGCGTCGGCCAAGGGCGCCGCCTGGGTGGAGGTGGCCGAAATCCTCAGGAGTGAAGCCGGCTTCCTCGAGCAACACGACTGCAATCGCATCGCAAAGTGCCAATGTCACCGTCGTCGAGGTGGTCGGCGCAAGCCCCATGGGGCATGCTTCACGCGGCACCGCAATGTCCAGCAGCACGCGGCCGGCGCGACCAAGCGGGCTGTCAACAACCGCCGTCACCGAGATAATCGGCACATCGAGTCGGCCAAGTGCAGCGATAATCTCGACGATCTCGGGGCTGGCGCCGGAGTTGGAGATGACGATCGCTACGTCCCCGCGCTGGACAACGCCCAGGTCTCCGTGCAGGCCCTCGGCCGGATGCAGAAAAACCGCCGGATTGCCCGTAGAGCTGAGCGTCGAGGCCGCCTTACGGCCAACGATGCCGCTTTTTCCCATGCCGATCACGACGATCTTGCCGACTCGGACCTGCAGCAGGTCGATCGCATGCACGAAACGTTCGTCGAGCCGATCACGGACCGCGGTCAGGCCTTCTCGCTCGATGTCGAGAACCTCTCGCGCACGTTGGAGGCGATCGCTGCTCACGCGGGGGCGCCTGTGGGTAAGGGGCGGCCGAGCCCGTCCGTCTGCGGACGTGTGTCGGGTTCACGCAGGTAGATCGGGGAAAGCGTATCCGCCGCGCCCGGAACCGCCGCCATCGCCGCTCGTGCAAGGACGGCGACGGAAAATGCCGGCGACGGCAGCTCATGCGTGCCCGCCAGCAGCGCCACATCCGCCAATTGCCAACCGCCGGACCGCACCGTCACGGTGGCGGTCGCAACAAGCCCACGATCCAGCGGATAGCGTATGTGTTGCGGCGTATCGAGATTCGGGTCGGCCAGCCCGAAGAACGATGGCAGGCCGATCACCGGACGACCGGTCGCCGTGTGCAAGGCCCGTACAACCGCCAAGCCATACCGTGTGCCCGACAGCGGCCCCGGGCCGGTCGTCGCCACAAACGCCTCCAACTCGGCCGGTGACAGCCCGGCGCCGGCGAGGATTTCGGCCAGCGCCCGAAATAGGTCCCAGCCACGCGCATCTTCGGCGACGCGCTGCAGCGGACGATGTACCGCCACGGCGCCCGTGGGCGCGACGAGAGCAAGTTCGGGATCACGGCGCGCCAAATCAAGCAAAAGCCGCATCGGGTCAGCCGCCCAACCAGCGCCGGATCGTTGCGCCCCACATTCGCATGATGTCGTTCCGAGTCACGTAGAGCATCAGGCCTATCAGCAGCACAAAGCCGGTCCATTGCAGGGCCGCGACCACCCGTTCGGGCATGCGGCGGCGGAATGTCGCCTCTAAGCCCAGCAATACCAAGTGCCCGCCATCAAGAACCGGGATCGGCAGCAGGTTGAGCATTCCCAACTGGACCGAGATGAAGATCATAAAGGTCAAAAAGGCGCCAATACCGGCACGCGCTGCATCGCCGGCGCCCTGCGCGATCATAACCGGCCCGCCGAGCGCGTCGACGCCAAGCCGCCCCGTGAACAGGTCGCGGATGACGCGCAACGTAAGCCCCATCATCTCGACGACGCGACGGGTACCCAATTTGACGGCTTCGACCGGCCCGTAGCGGCGCTCCACCGTGAGTTCCCGCCGCGCGATACCGAGCAACCAGCGGTCGCCGGCGGGGTCTCGCTGTGGCACCAGTTGCAACGCGAGCAACGCGCCATCACGCACCACTTCAACCGTGACGGGCTGACCGGCCACCGCGTCAAGGGCGCTGCGAATTTCCAACCAGTGGCTGATCGGTCGGTCACCGATCGACAT
>CAZUAB010000095.1:0-9347 GCA_964617795.1 uncultured bacterium | reverse complement strand
GCTACGCGGCTGCGCCTGCTGGGCGCGGCACTGGAAAAGGTGCGCGTCATCGGAGAAGTTGTGGTGGCTGGAATCGTCGCCGCCGAGGCTCGTGAAGATTTGGCCGCCCGCCTCGCGGATTTGGGCCTGCAGGTCGAAGGCGCCACTTGGAGTTTGGCTTGGATACAGGCCGATGATGAGATCGTCATCAGCGTGCGTAATGTGGGCTGGGTCAAACACGCCGGGCGCGCCGCAGCGGCAGCGTGGGGTCGTCTTGGACCGGCCGGGGGGCATCGCAGCGCGGCACGGGCGATCATGCCGTTGGCGGCCGTACGGCAGGCCCTCGGCAAGGATCCGGATCGGGTGGCGCTCGAAGATTGGATTGTGGCGCGGTTGGCCGAGGCGATCAGACCGGACGACGATGACTAAGCCAGTCGGTCATTCGACCAATTGGCCGCTGCCGTTCGACCTCGTTGAAAATTTCGTGGTAGAAACCATCGAAAATTTCCAGTTCGCCAGCCGGTAACTTTGCCGCCAGCCGCCGGCTGCCGTTTGGGTCGGTCAGGCCGTCGTCGCCGCCGTGCATGATCAGCACAGGCATCGTCAGTTCGGCGGCCCGCTCGTGGGTATCGTCGACTGCCGCCAGCATCTCGGTGAACCAGCGCGAAGAGGCTCGGTCGTGGACCAACGGGTCGGCGCGGTAGGCCGCTACTTCGTTGGGGTCGTGGCTGATCAGTGCCGCATCAAGACCGGTCGGCAGTGAAAAGGTCGGGACGAGGCGCGACATCAGGCGGCCAGCCATCGCCTTGAGCGGCGGTACGGGCAGCGACAGGCCAAGCAGCGGTCCGGACAGAATCAGGCCGGCCAGGGGTGTCACATGCGCAAGGGCCGTTTGGGCGGCGACCAAGCCGCCCATCGAGTGGCCCAACTGAAAGCGTGGCAATTCGCTGAGCCCGTCGGCCTCAGCCGCCGCGTGCGTTGTCGCGGCATCGTCTACATAGTCACGCCAAACCATGATGTGCCCGCGGCGTCCGGCGCTGCGTCCGTGCCCGCGCAGATCTACCGCATACACCGCCAACCCCGCAGCGGTCAGCGCGTCGATGACGTGGCCGTAGCGACCGCAATGCTCGCCGTGGCCATGAATAAGACTGACGACGCCCCATGCATGTTCGGGACGGGCCGACACGGCGTGCAGACGCGTGCCGTCGCGGCTGCTCAATGCGAAGGTGCGACGTTCGACCGACATCAGGGCGTCGGAATCGCGACGTCAAGCGGCTGCGTGTAGTGCAGTATGTAGCTCAGTGTCGTCTTGTTGGTCAAGTACTGCGTCGTCGCAACGAACCCGTCGACCCCTTCGGGCTCGACCGGCAGCGCACGCGGATTGACGTACAGGACACCATGGAAAGTCGGGTCCTGCCACGCGACGTAGGGCAGCGGGATCGTCATGGTCGACATGGAGGCTTCGAGTCCGTCGGCGGCAATCGGTGCATCGGTGATGATCGCGGGGCTGACCTCGCCGACGGCGCCGAAGGCAAAATTGGCCGGGAAATGCGATGTGTCGCCGGTGACCACGAAGGGTTCGACGGGGCTGGTCACGGTCGATTCGCCTTCAACCATGAACACCTTGGTTGGGCTACCGTCGTTGTACCAGTACGGTAGGATCTTGCGCAGCGGGACCGGCTCGATAAAGTAGGCGCGCAAATCGAGTTCGATGGCCTCGGGGATCGGATCGAGGTCCGAGGTGAAGCTGATGGCATCCATGATCGCGTTGATGCCGCCTATGCCCAGCCGCGGCGGGGTGCCACCCGCTTCGACGGCGGTCATCTGGTCGCCAAGGGTGTCGATGATGCCGTGGATTTCGATGATTGCGCGCTTGACGTCGCCGAACAGACTGTTGAGCGTCACCTCAAAACCGCCTGGGTTGTAGGGCATGGCCACGGTGCTGGCGATATTGAATTTGCGCAGGCCGATGCGGATGGTGTCATCACCGCCGGCGATGCCGTCGCCGTCGTCGATCCAGGCCAGCACGTTGTCACGCAGGCCCGCATCCGATTCCTCTTTGTTGCGGGCCAGCAGATCGGGAATCACGCCGGTGGCGCCAGCGTCGTCGCTGGCATAAATCAGTGTGAACATTTCGGCGAGGTTGTTGTCGACCTCAGCGAATCGGGCATCGTTGCCGAAGGCCAGCAGACGCGGGTTGAGATCGGCGAGGATGCCCGCAACCCGGATCGGTGCAATCCACGTGCGGCGCTCCGTGTCGGTGACACCGGCTGCCGAGTCGCGCTCGTAGTCCTGTACGGCGTCGATTTCCTCGTTGATGACGTCAAACAGCTCGCCGATGTCTTCGTCGAAAGTCAACTCGTGGGCAAGGACGAAATTGAGGGCCGCCTGGATGCCGTTGACGCCGGCGACGACAATCCGCGCGGCGGCCGAATCCCATTCGTCGCCGAGTACGGCCTCGGCATAGAGCAGGTTGCCTTCCTTACCCACGATCACCGGGTAGCCTTCAGGGATCGCCAGTGTGCAGCCGCCCTCGATGGCGGCAAGGCCGTATTGGCGGATTTCCCGAAAGTGGTTTTCGAAGGGTTTGATTATGCCTTCGATGATCGAGTTGAAGCCTTGAGCTTGCGGGGTCAGCGGCGAACCGCCAAGCAAGGTGCCAGCCGCTTCGACGAGGGTGCTGATCCGGTTGAACGCGCGTTGGATGCTGGCGAGGAACAATCCGTAGTTGGCGGGGCAGAGGTAGTCATCTTGCTCGGCCAAGAGGCCGAACGCCTCAAAGGCTTCATCGGCCTCGTTGAGGCTCAGATGGCGCCGACCGCGCTCAAGCAGTGTTTCAGCGGCGGCCGCAGGATCCGTTCCGGTCTCGTCGAGACAGCCCGTAAGTGCCATAGCGGCGGCAAGGGCAAAAAGCAAACGGTGTTTCATGTGTGGCGACCTCCCTTGCCCATTGTAGCAGCAACGGGGGTGGATATTCAACGTCAACAGCTCGCCTTCAGCGCAAGGTTCCCGCCAAGATTTGGGTCGCGGGGACAAATGCGTGGACCGCGAGCCCCTTGCGGTCGAGGGCCAATACCTGCCCGCCGGCCAACGTCTGCCAGCCGTCGACGATGCCGGCGACGGCAAAGGGTGTGATGCCATTGGTCAGTCGAAATGTAAAACGGTCGCTGCCGTCCGCCGTGTCAGCGCCGCTGCGGATCTGCAGCGCCAACTCCGGTAGGTCGAGGGGCTCATCGGGAGCGATCGTGGCTATAAAGCCGTCGCGGCTATTGCGTAGGGTCCAGCGGCCCACCACCTTGAGATCGCCGCTTGCCTGCGCAGCAAGCGGCGGCTCCAAAATTAGCGGTTCCAGGGACACGATCTCGTGTGCGGCACCCCTCGTGACAAATAGATCGCCCGGCGCGGCCCAGCGGCCTTGTGTGACATCGCTGATCGTACTGGCCGGCCCCAGCGTAATGTCTGACCACGGCGCGGGCACCTCTTGCCAGGTGACAACCCAAGCGTCATTGCGCGCCCAACCCGGGCAATTTTCGCGGCCCAGGCGCGTCAGCGTCAAGGTGGGGTTGCTGAGCGCTTGCGTGTCGCGAAAAAGTAGGTCGCCAACCGTTGTACCGACCGTGTCGCGGTCCGCATAACAAAGGACGCCCGGCGTGTCGCCGAGCCCAAGGCGCTGCAGCGCGCCGTCTGTGGTCGACAGCCAAACGACGACGGGGCTGCCCGCTACGATGCGCAAGGCGAGTGGGGCAGCTTCGAGCGGCGCCCACGCGGCCGCGCCGGCACCGCTGGCGTCGACGGGTGCCGTGACGATGCGGCCGGTTTCGATCCAGGCCGCGACGCCGCCGTGGCTATCGAAGGGCCCCGACGCGTCAGCCGGCAAACGCCAGCGGGTCACGTTCGAGATCGGATCCCACCACGCAATGTTGCCGTCCGTGGCGGCATAGGCGAAGCCGGCATCGCCGAGTACGTTGGGTAGCGCCGCAAAATCGGGCGGCAGTAGCCGCGCACCGGCGGCCGTCGTGACGACGGTGGCTGTCTGCGGCGCCGGACGTCCGTCCCAACCGACAAGCCGCTCGGCGGCGGTGCTGGTCCAGTCCCCGCGGGCCCCTACGAAAGGGTCGACGTTGAGCTGCAACAGGCCGCGGGCCGGTGTCCATTGGCTGAGGGTGACCGCCGTCACGTCGCTACGCAGCGCAGCGACGGCGCCGCCGATCCAGCCCCCGGGCGGGGTCGGTACCGAAATGGAGCCCAGATGCGCAGCGTTCGGGCCGATACGATAGAGACGGCTGCTGCCGATATCGAGCACAAAGGCCTCAGCCTGCGGCGGCAGCCCGGCGATGTCGACCGCCATCGCTTCCACCTGCGAGAACAACGGCGGTATCACGTCGGGTACCTCCGTGCAGGATGTTGAGACGACCAGTGTCAATCCTGCGACAATCCGCCAAAGTGCCCTCATGGTGCGGCCACCCGCGTGATCGTTTCCTCGGCGTAGTCGGCGACCCAGACCGCATCGGTTACAGCGGCCAAGGCGACCGGACGTCCAAACCCGGCTGCCTGCACCTGCCAGCGCCCGCCTTGCCGAAGAAACACGGCGCCGGCGGCATCGGCAGCCCACAGCCGCCCATCGGGGCCAAGCGCGAGTGGCTCGGGGTTGCGGCCTACCGGATCGGCGCCCAAGACCTCGCCACTGACCGGGTCCCAGCGAACAACGATACCGCGGGCCACATCGGAGGCGAACAGGCCTTCGGAAGTCAGGGCGAGGCCCCGCTGCCGATAACTGGGGCCCAATCCGAGTGGATAGTGCAGCCTGCCGGCCGCACCGCGAGCAAGGTCGACGGTGCGGATGGCTGCGCCGCCGTCATACGCCACGTAGAGCGTGTCCGTTGCCGGGTCGTGGGCCGTGGCGCCAAGCAAGGCGGCGTCGACGGTGATGCTAGCCAACTCGTTCCCGCGGTCGTTGAAGACGATCAATGTGCCGCGGCTGCCGCCGACCCAGATGACGAAGCGGTCGTCATCGACGGCAGCGATGCGCTCGGCGTTCAGGCCGCGCCGCACGATCTCGACAAGGCCGCTATCGCGCCCAACGCCGAGCAGCGTTCCGTAGCGACGACCGACCATCCAGATGCGGTTGCGGGTCCCCGCTGCACCGACGAAATTGGCCTCGTAACCGTCTGGGGTCGTGGCCACCGTGGGCCCACGGAACTCGGCGCCGTCCGGCGTGTGCCAAGAGACAAAGCCGCCGCACCACCGCTCACGGCTGTCCGCGTGGATGGCCGCGACGCCGCCGTCGGCAAGCGCTACGAGGGCCGCTGGCTCGGCCCTGGCGCCCTTGGGCGGCATCGGGCAGTCGGGGGCGAACGTGCCGTGCCCGCAGCCGGCCGCCAGCAGCAGCGCCGCGAGGGCGACCGCTCGCCTCACGCGGGCGTGCTCTGCCTGGCGCCGCGCTGAATCCACCACTGCTGGCCGATACTGACGATGTTGTTGGTCAGCCAGTACAGTACGAGTCCGGACGGGAAGCCATAGAACAAGAAGGTGAACAGCACCGGCATCAGCAAGAAAACCTTCTGCTGGATCGGATCCGCCACTGCGGTCGGTGTGAGCTTTTGCTGTAGGAACATCGTCACGCCCATCACCAGGGGCATGACCCGGATCGGCAGATCGAAGCCAGCAAAGCTGAACATGGTCAGAAGCTCTGGTCCGGCCAAGTCGTCGATCCAGAGGATGAACGGGGCGTGGCGAAGCTCAATTGAGACCAGAAGCACCCGGTAGAGCGCGAAGAAAATCGGAATCTGCAGAACCATCGGCAGGCAACCACCAAGCGGATTGACCTTTTCGCTGCGGTAGAGCGACATCATCTCCTGATTGAGACGGGCGGGGTCCCCCTTGTGCTTGGCCTGCAACTCTTGCATGCGCGGACGCAGCTTGGCCATGGCGTGCATCGACCGCATGCTCGATGCAGTCAGAGGGTAGAGGGCGAATTTGATCGCAATGGTCAGGAGTACGATCGCCCAGCCGTAGTTGCCGGTCATGTTGCGGAACAGGTGCAGAAGTGACAGGATCGGCCGCCCGACCACCCCGGTCCAGCCAAAATCAATCGACTCTTGCAGGCTACGACCAATCCGCTTGAGCAGACCGATTTCCTTGGGTCCGCCGAACACCCGCAGTTCGATGCCCGGAACGTCCTCGCCGCGCCCCACGAGGCGTGGCGTTTCAATACGCATCAGGCCAGGACCGATGCCTTTTTCCGGCACCTGCGACGACACAGCGACCTTGACGTCGAGGTCGCCGGTCAAAAAGGCACGGCCGAAGTACTTGTCATCCCACATCAGCCAGTCGAAGCGACCGTCCCAGCTATGCTCACCGAGGTCGTCGGGATCGATGGACTCGACTGCGCCGGCGCGCCGGAAGCGCAAACCACGAAACACATAGTCACTGCTGGCCGAATCGAGCGAAGCGCCGAGTTCGGCCCACGGCTGCGCCTGTCGCCCGGCGGTGTTGCCCTCCAGGCTGAATGAAAGGCCGACCTGGTAGTCACCGAGCGGTCGCAGCGTCGCCACGTAGCGCGTATCACCGTCAAGCCAGACGGCGCGCACCGCGCGGGCAGGGGCGCCCAACGGCTCGACGCGGTCGGGATCGCCGAGGCCCGAAAACCCGAAACGCAGGCAGGGGCCGCCGGCAAGCGGCTCGCAAAGATCGACACGCGGCGCGTCGTCGCCCGGCTCGCGACCGTGGGCAGGCAGGACCCAGCGCGTGACGGCCGCACCGCGCACGGCAAATTCGGCCTCGCTGGTGGACAGTGCATAGATTTGCAGCGGTTCGTGCGAGGTTGCGGCCTGCCGCGGTGCTTCTTCCGGAGTCGCTGCGGGCGCCGCCGGCGCCGCGGGCTCGCCCAGCGCGGGCGCCGGGGCACGGACCGGGTCCGCGGGGTCTGCGTCCGGGCTCACAGGGGCGGATACCGTGCCGTCAGGCGCACCCATCTGCTCGGCTGGCGGTGCAAAAACCGCTTGATAGCCGGCAAAAATGAGCAGGGTCAGCCCGAAGGCCAGAAGAAGACGCTGGTTGTCGTTCATCGGGTCGGTCGCTCTCTTCGGAAGCGTTTAGGGTACCGGATCCCAGCCGCCTTGGCACAGCGGATGGCAGCGCAGGACGCGTCCGACCGCCAAGCGCGTGCCGCGCCACGGGCCGTGGCGCTCAATTGCCTCGAGCGCATAGGCCGAACATGTCGGCTGAAAACGGCACCGCGGCGGGATCAGCGGGCTGAGGGCAAAACGATAGAAACGGATGCATGCGAGCAGCGCTGCGCTGACGGCCCGGCGGATCATGGGCGGTCATCCCTTTGAAGTCGCGCCGCAAGTTCAGCAAAATCGCTCGTGACATCGGCAAACTCCGGCGGCGGCACATCGCGGAGCGGCATCACCAGAAGGTCCACGTTGGGCAGTTCGTTGCGGTGCGCACGGAAGGCTTCACGGACGAGGCGCTTGAAGTGATTGCGCTGAACCGCCGATCCGTAGCGGCGTGACACGGCCAAGCCGAGACGCGCGAACGCGCCGAGGCCCGGGGCGACAACGATGCGTAGGCGACTGAAGCGGTAGCTGCGTCCGTTTGCGCGCACATGCGCAAAATCACGGCGTGTACGCAGTCGGGCAGTGGAAGGGAAACCGGTCGCGGGAGTTACTTCCGGTAGACCGACGGGGTTAGGGCGTGGCGGCCCTTGCGCCGGCGCGCCGCCAGAACCTTGCGGCCGCCTGGGGTCGCCATGCGTGCAAGGAAACCATGCTTGCGGAGCCGCTTACGGTTCGACGGTTGGAACGTGCGCTTCATTGGGGGTCTCCCTTAAGAGGTCCGGGCCCGGCCGGTTCAGATGCCGCATGTGGCGGAATTGAAAACAGATCAGCTTTGGCCAAGTACCGACAGCAAATCAAAAAGGATACTCTACCAGCCGTGGGCGTGCGGCGCAACATGGGCGGGGGGCGTTGACAAGAGAGGGTATTGCATCCTACAATGTAGCCAATCGAACTGCACTGCCCGCGCACGGTCTATCCGTTCGGGGTTTCGCGCCGCGTCCGGCGGGTGTACCCCGGGGCGGCGCGCGCATTTTCCGTGAGGATTCCGCTCGCCCATGGATCGCCCAACGATCATTGACCCCGCGTTCCTGACGCTCTCCCGCGACGCCCAAAACGAATCCCTCTTGCCCGTGGTGCGCAAAGGGAAAATCGTACCGACGCTGGCCGAGTCACTCATGGCGCTGCCGTGGAATCCCGAAGAGCGCCGGTATCAGGACCTCTGGCTGGGCCTCTCCGCGCTGTCGCTGTTCGAGAGCCGGATTTCTCGCGAACTGCTTTTGCCTCACGTCCGCGTCTTTCTCGATCTGATCGACCGCTATCGTCGAGAAGTTCCGCCACCGGATACGGCCGTCGTTGAGACTGAAGATGAGCTGTGGCAGGCGCTTGGGCTGCCCGAAGCCGATCTCGGCGAGTCGTCGCGTCACTGGCCACTGCTGGCCGAGCGCATTTTGCAGCAGGCTGGTCCGGGCGATTGGCAACGAGCCATGGGCGCACTGCAAGCGTCGCAGCGCCTTGGCAGCCGACTGCCGCAACCGTGGCCACGGCGGCTGGCTGCGATTCCGGCCGCCATCGTGCTGGGCAGCCGCGAGCAGCGGCGCCCACTCGAGCTGTGGCGCGACACCTGGCATCGCACCAGCTACCACGCATCGGATCTCTTCTACCACGACAGCCGGCTGCGGCGCGCGTTGCTCGACCTCAATCTGCCGCATGCCTACCGACTGGTGGCCGTGTTGGCCAAGGCCGGGAAGTTGCCGACCGATCTGATGGGCGCGGTGCTGCGGGCCAGCTATGACCTCGACTATGCCTCCGACGACACGGCACTCGGTATGTTCGTCGGTGCGGCCGGCTTGCTGATGGCCTCACCCTACCTGTCGCAGGAACAATATCGCGTGGGATTGGCCAAGTTCGTCTGGGACCTGGCCCAAGAGCCCAAGAAGCCGCACGAGCGCATCTTTTACGATGAAATCAGCTTGATTAAGAGCCGCGAGATCATTCTTGATTTTCGTAAGGCGATGCTGCGCAGCGACTTCCTGCAGGCCTGGGGTTTTGCCGAGTACGCCTTTGTCCACGGCTTCGCCGCGCTTGACTTGTTCGACGAGATCGTGCGCCTGAGCCCCAGTTTTTGCGGCGGCGGCCCCGACCTGCTGTGGATCTGGGATCATCTGGCGGCCATCGAGACACTGCTCAAGCTGCTGCCCGAAGAATACGGCATTTACGTCATGGCCCACACGGTGCGCATCGTCGCCCGTACGGCCAAAAACGCCGACTTGCTCGACCCGTTTCCGGACGAGGAACAGTAAACGCGAT
>CAZUAB010000094.1:0-9350 GCA_964617795.1 uncultured bacterium | reverse complement strand
TGGTTACAGATTACTCCCATTCCAACTGGTAGCGTTTGCCTGGGGCAAGCCCCGTCCATGCCGGCATCAACGACTGCTTCCAAGGCCTCGTCCAGTGTGGTACGCTCTATTTGACGGCTCATTGCGGTCCTCCTTTTTGTCTAGACAACCAAAAGGGTACCCGATGAGCCGTCTCTTTACTGGCTGCCGCGGCTTCGCTCGCCCTCCGGGCTCGCTCCGCCGCAACAGCAGCTCGATCAGCACTCCAACGAATTTACAGACATTACGTTACACCCCCCGACGATGCCTGCCAGAAGTGGCAAGCTAGTCGCACAAGGGAGATCGCGCCCACCGCGAGAACAAACGCGAACCAAGCTAGCGCGGGCAGGGCTGTCAAATCCAGCGACAGATCGCCGTACAGAAGTGCGCCGATCATTCTCGTTGAGCCGCAGAGCGGACACGGCCTTCCCGTGATCAAGAGAAATGGACAGACAGGGACATACGGCAGGTGGTACTCCGTGGCCGCATAGGCAAAGGACACGTACAGGGAGGATACGACAAAAAGAGCGCCGTCACAGGCTGCCACACTGAAGCGCCGCATGCGCATGAGCCTCACCTTCGAAAGCGGCTATCCAACACGCCCCCATCCGCATCCGGGAGGCGGTCCACAAGAAGCAGCACGATGTCAAGAAGCCACCAAACGCCATACCCCCCAAGAGTGAACAGCTTGATGAGACCTAGAACGCCGTACCCGAGGTAGAAACGATCGACGCCCAGGAATCCCAAGAAGACGGCTGTCCAGAAAGCAACTGCCCAGCTTTTTTCACTGGACCTCGCTTTCGCGGCGAGCGTCTGCTGCCACTCACGGTTCTCATCCTCGGGGCACGCCATGATCACACCTCGAGCGGCGGCAGGGCCTCCAGGAACTTGGCCGCCAACTTTTTCGCGGCTGGCGGGTACTGCAAGACCACTTCGCTTCCGCCCGGCTGCGGACTCGCGCTCACCACCAAGTTGTGGAACCGGTACATTTTCCGAATCACCATGATATACATGATGATGCCGGGGACGAGGCAAGCGGCGAATCCGATGATGGTCAGAAGCAGCATGAACCAAGGGATCGGCGGCTTGCCTTGAAATGTCGCGGTACGGGTGGACTGGCTGGTGGGCCGCCAGTTCTCCGTTGAAAAGAACTGCACCGCTCTTACGATGACGTCCTCGGCCCCGAGCGACGTCCGACCCTGCACTACTACGTCTGCCATAGCAAACCTCCTCTGTTTGGGTTGCCCATTCTATTCGCCTGCATTCAGCAATGTCTATCACGCTATTACATAGTCCATAAATTGGCTGATTGACTCACCTCCGATCGAGCATTATCGCGCCCCGTCGATGGCACAGGATGAGCGGGAAGCAATGTTCAGGTTGCGCATCTCCAATCCAGCGCCCGATGATCCTTATTCCGGCATCACCGTGCCGTCCTCAATTTGTCGGCCCTTTTGACACAGCCCCTACTCCGCTTCCCCCAGGCGCACCGGAATGCCCGAAACGATCGTGCAGCGACGTGCATAGAGGCCGAACATCGCATCGCTGCCCGGCATGTCGAACGCCAGCACATGGACGCCCCGCGTGTCAACAGCGACGTCCATCAGCGCATCGGCTTCGGGCGCTTGCGCAAGGGCCGCGGAATAGGCCGTGCCGTAGCCGCCGTCGCCCCAGCGGATGCCCAGAACCATAGACTTGCAGGCTTGCTCCTGCACGCGCGGGAAGTACGTGCCGATGTCCGACCAGTTCAGGTTGAAACGAGTCTCGCTGGACATCGACACGGGATTGGTGGAAGCGCAACCCGCGGTTGTCGCGGCGACGAAGAACGCGGCCATGATCAGTCTGCGCATGAGAAAATTCCTTTCTGCCGGTGATGCGAATGCGCTTCGCCGGCCGCGGAAGAAGCTTGCCGGCCACCTCACTTGGTAAACCGGTCCATCCGCAAGTTGTCGATATTCAAATGCTGACCGTTCGGAATAAACCCGAGGTGGACCATCACCGACCCCGTCGACAGCGACGAGTCCAAGTCGGCTGTGATCAGTTGGTAACTTCCCGGGGTCACCGTTCGCTGAACGGCTGTTCCGCCGGCGCGCTGGAATTGGATCGTTACGTTGGACGCATTGGGGTTGTAGACGTAGACCCGAACGCGAACAGTCTCTGTCGATGCTGCGGAGCGATACACTATGATCTGGTTGCAGTCGGCCGTACCGCAGGCGGCAAGCGCAGAAAACCAAAGCGCCCTTGAGCCGGCGTATACATAGGGGGCGGTCGTCGCCCAGCGAATGCGGCCCGCGTTCCCTGATGACCAGTAGTCCGTGCCGTCATTCCATTGCTGGTTGCCGATAATCGTGTCATTGAACAAACTGCTGTATTCGAAATCCTGGAAGTACATCAGGGTCATCGACGGCGTTGACGCATTGGCCGTACTGGTGTAAGTCGAGTTCCCTTGACCGTTGTAGGCCCGGACGCGATAGTAGTACGCGGTGCTCTCGGACAAGCCGGTGTTCAGGTACTGCGTCGTATTTGCACCGACCGTAGCGATCTGGGTCCACGACGAACTGCCGTTTGGAGAGCGCTCGATCTTGAAGCCGGTTTCGTTGCTGGAATTGTCGGTCCAATTCAGGCGTATGCGGAAAGGATTTTCGGCGGTGGCGATCAGGCTCGAGGGTGCCGAAGGAACAGTCGCCGTACAGCTCAATCCCACCGTCACCGTCCGCGGCGAGTTCGTGGCGCCGGCCGCGCTGATCGTCAGCGTCTGCTCGTAGTTGCCCGCCGAAAGCCCGGCGCAGCTCGCATAGACCGTGATTGTGTCGGCCTCGCCGGTCGAGCTGCCGCTGGTCGGTGAAATCGACGTCACCCAGCCAAACTGCTTGGTGATCGAATATGACAGCGTGCCGCCGCCGCTATTGCTGACCGTAAAGGTCTGGCTCCCCGCCGCGCTCCCGGCGGTCGCCGAGAAGCTGAGGCTCGTCTTATTCAGCGCAATGGTCGGATCCGGGTCCGTACAGGTCAGCGATACCGGATGGCTGAAGGGCGTGTTGCCGGCCCCGCTGGCGCTGATCGTCAGGTTGCCGTTGTAGGTCCCCGCCGACAGCGCTGCGCAGCTCGCCCGCAAATAGATCTCGTGCGTCTGCGTGGTCAGACTGCCCGATGTCGGCACGATCTCCGACAGCCAGGACGGGCCCGAAATCGTGTAGGACAGGGTGCCGTCGCCGCCGTTCGAGAGGAACAGGCTGACATACCCGGAGTCCGACCCGGAATTGGCAGACAGACTGCTGGACGCCGGGCTGACACCGATCATCGGCGGCTCCGGCGGGGTATTGCAAACCAACGTCACGTTGACCACGACCGGCGTATTCTCGGCGTCGGGGTCGCTCAGGGTATAGGAGCCGTTGTAGGTACCGGCGGACAAGCTGGCGCAGGACGCGCTAACCGTGATAGTTGTCTGCGCGCCGGTCGAGGTACCTGACGTCGGTGAAAGCGAAAGCCAGGACAGGCTCTCGGTGGCGGTCCACTCGAGCGTTCCGCCGCCCTGGTTCCAGACGTACTGCGATTTGCTGCCCGCCGTCTGACCGGCGTCGGCGCTGAACGAGTGCGACTCGTACATGATCGCGAACTTCGGCCGCTGCGTGCAGGCCAGCGAAACCGCCACCGTCTGCGGCGAGTTGTCGGCGCCGCCGTCGGCTACCGTGATCAAGGCGTTGTAGCTGCCGGCCGTCAAGCCCGAACAGCTCGCCGACACCGTGATCGTGTCCCACTCCCCGGTCGAGCTGCCGGACCCCGGTGAGACCCCCAGCCACGCCGAGGCTTCGCCCACCGTATAGCTGAGGGTGCCGCCGCCGCTGTTGCGGATCTGGAACGTCTGGTTGGCCGCGGCGTCGCCGACCCAGGCCGAGAAGGCCAATGACGACGGTTGGACCGTGATCGACGGCGGCGGCGGCGCGCAGGTGAGCGACACGGCGACCGTCCGCGGATTGTTGGTCGCGGCCGGGTGCGACACCGTCAACGTCGCGTTGTACGTGCCCGCCGCCAAACCCGAGCAACTCGCCGTCACGGTCACGTCGTCAGTTTCGCCCGTCGAGGTGCCCGATGTCGGCGAAGGTACCAGCCACGATTGCGAGGACGTGACCGACCAACTCAGCGACTCGGCGCCCGCGTTGTGAATGCCGAGCGTCTGGGGCGACGCAGCGGCGCCGACAATCGCAGAGAAGTCCATGGTCGTCGCTGAAAGGCCGATCGTCGGACGGGCGCGGCAGGTGAGCTCGACCGGCACGGTGACCGGGCTGTTGTCGGCATCGCCGTCGGTGATCGTCATCTCCGTCGCATGGACACCTGTCGTCAGCCCATCGCAGCTCGCCGCCACATCGACGACGACCCATTCCCCGCTCGAATCCACCGTCAGCGGATCGATCGAAAACCATGCCGCGGGGGCGGTCAAGGCGGCTGAGAGATCGCCGGCGCCTTCATTGCGAATCGACAGCGCCTGCGGCGGCGCGGCCTCGCCGTCCCAAGCGACGAAGGTCAGCGAGGCCACATCGACGCCGATCGTCGGCGCGGCGATGGCAAGCACGCAGGATTCCTCGGAGATTGCCGTGTCGGCGTTCGCGTCGGTCGCCAGTACCCGATAACAATACGTGGTGCCGTCCGCGACGCCACCATGATCAAACGTTGTGACGGTCGTCGATCCCGCATAAGATTTGGAGGTGCTCACCGCGACGCCGTTGCCCTCGAAGGGCGTCCAATAGATCGCGTAGTCTTCGGCCGTGGGTACCGGCGCCCAGAAGAGTTCGTTGCGTGGCCCTTCGGCGTTGAGGCCCAATATACTCGGGCGGATCAGCCCCGGCGCTGGGTCATCGCCGATTCTCACGGGCACATGGCGGTCGGTGTGCGTCGAGTCGCCGACCTGCCCGAAGATGTTGTGGCCCCAGCACGCAAGTTCGCCGTCGACGCGAATGCCGCACGCGTGCGGGCCACCGGCGCTTGCGACAGTTGACCAGGCGCCGGCGACGGCCACCGGCCCCGCGCTGGATCCTGCCGCCGCCGTCGAGCCGAGCTGCCCGCGACCGTCGTCGCCCCAGCAGGTCAGGCCGCCGCCGGCGGCGAGCGCGCAACTGTGGCCGGCCCCGCCGCCGAGCGCCGCGGCCACGCCGAGTCCCGATACCGGCGCGGGCGTGGTCCGGCCCAAGCTCGTGCCGTCGCCGAGTTGACCGCGTTCGTTGGCGCCCCAGCATTGGACCGCGCCGCCGGTGGTCAAGGCGCACGTGTGCGCCCCGAAGGTCCGCACGCCGGCCCAGTCCTCGGTCGCCGCGATGCGCACCGGCGCCTGGCAGTCAAGCGTAGTTCCGTCGCCGACCTGACCGTCTTCGTTCTCGCCCCAGCAATAGAGCGCCCCCGCCCGTACGCCGCAGACGGCACCCGGCGCCTCAATGCCGGGGTCCAACCAGCCGCCGCCGACCGAGACGAACGACCAGTCGGAGGCTGCACCGACACGCGTCGGCGAGGCCCGGTCGATCGCCGTGCCGTCGCCGAGTTGGCCGGAGCCGTTGTGGCCCCAGCAGAAGAGCGCTCCGGCCGTGTTGATGGCGCAGGTACGGTGGTATCCGGCGCTGATCGCCGCCCAATCGTTGTTGCTGCCGACCTGCGCGGGCACCGTGCGGGAATCGAGAGGGTCGGTGCTGCCGAGACCCAACGCGCCGTGGCTCGCGTCGCCCCAGCACCACAGGGTACGATCGACCGCGATCGCGCAGGTATGGTTGAAGCCGGCGGCCACCGCTCGCATATCCGGTGCCCCCCCGACCTCGGCCGGGACACTTCGTTCTGCCGTATCCCCGTGGCCAAGCTGCCCGTGGACGTTGTCGCCCCAGCAATGCAGTCGCGCACTGGCATCGATTGCGCAACTATGCCGGCCACCGCCATCGACGACGAGCCAGCGTGCAACACCTACACCGCCGCCACCACCGCCACCGCTCCCGCCATCGTCCGCCATGGTCCAGCGGATCGCGTCGGACACGACCGGCGACAAATTGCCAATCTGGTCGGCATATTGAACGTACACCGTATTGTCCCCCGGCGCGGGCAGCACGACCGCAACCTGCGCGACGAGTGGCTGCCACGGTTCGGACGGAAGCTGCGAACGATCGGTATGCAGGCGATACCAGCGGGCGTCGGCCACGACGAGTGTCGCGTCGACCACCGCATCCGTCGTGGTGGCGGCACCGTCATCGAGTACGACGCCGGCCCCGCTCGGCCCCGGCAACGTCACGGCGTCCCCGTGCACGACCAGTGAAGTGCCTCCTAGTTCGACGCCGTTGACCATCGGCAGCACGGCGTACGCGGACCCTGCCCGGCTGTTGGTTGCCGGCCATTCGGATTGGACCACGAAGGTGATCGCCCCAGCCGCTTCGCCGGTGACAATCGCTGGTTCGCTTTCCCAGTAAAGCCATCCTTTGTCGCGCCGCTGCCATAGCCGCCAACGCAGCTCGGCTTCGCCAGCCCAGATTCCCGACCAGTCGATGGTGACGATATCACCATGGCGCGCGACCTTGGGCGACACCTTGACCCGCGGCGGCGGCATCCCCTGAACCGCTACCCCGTGCCCCGGTACGACGAAGTCGACGCGCTCGGTGACACTGCCAGTCAGTGCCGCCGGTGCCAGATCGTCTGCGCACACCGCCGTCGCCGCATCTATCATTTCGTCGTGATTCCAATCCAGATCGATATCGACACACTCGCCGATCGCGCGCAGATCGGCGACCGCCGTCGTACCGTCCGAACACACCTCACTGCCACCCTTGGCTGCCCCCTGCGCGCGCACGGTCGCGCACCAAGGGCCATCGGCTGCCGGCGCGAGCGCCAAGCCATCATACGCTCGATAGAACGCCGACCGGCCATCGGTGGGCAAACTCTCGGCATCAACTTGCAGGCCAAGAAGATAGCGCTGCAGGTCCTCCCCGGAGCAGGCGGACGAAAGAACGGCCAGTGTGACCCAAACCACGAAGTTTCTCATTGCGCCTCCTCGGCCCTACTGGACCCTAAGGGTACGATGGTGTATCGGATCGGGATGCAGTGCATGGTTGTGAGGCTTCCCCAAACGGCCTTGGGCGAACTGCGCATCCCCCCAAATCGTTCGTCACGGCGTCAGTTCCCCAACGAACGTCGGGAAGCCCTTGAATCCCCAGTCTCTTGAGACTAGGGCTGCCATACCGAGCGGCATCTGCGAATACCGCAAGTCGCGATGTATGGCGTTTCCCGGGCCCAACTTGGACCCGATGCTTGATGAACTTGCCGCCCAATGCACTGCCGGGCACTCCCGGTACATCATTGGCGACCGACAGTGGGTGGGAGATCGCCCTGATCGCGGCGATGGCCCAGTAACTAGCCCTGCTAGGCTTCATGAGGCTTTCTTCCTTATGAGGTACTCTCGGCTCAATCCACGGCAATGTCGACTTCGAGATCGTAAAAATGGCCGATCTCACAGGCCACGGGGGCAATTGGAGCAACACGCGTGTACAACACGATTTCCGCACCGGGCGCAACGGTGATCGTCGTCGCCGCCGCCGGCGCACCCGTCGCGAGTTCAGTCACGCCATAGGCGTAAATTCCCACCACCGAGTTGATGGCGGCCGCACCAACAACGTCGACCGCCCAATAGAGCTCAATGGGTTCCGTGCCGCCGTTGGTGAACTGGTACGGAAACCGATACCAGTCGTGGTCCTTCAGCACCATGTCGGTAGTAAACGTACCGGAGTCGCTGTAGCCGATCGCCGTGGTCAGGTCGAATGGGTACGACGCGAACGGTGCATCGAAGCCCCACGCTGTTGCGGCGGTGTCGTTCTCTTCTCCCTCGTCGTCGGCGTGGCACCCGCTGACGGCGACCGCGAGCGGGAACGAATCGACGAGTCCGTCGTTTTCCACGGTGACGTCGAACGCGCAGAGCGCGGGAGCCGACGGCGCTTGCCAGCGGGCATCAAACCAGCTGCTGGTGCCGTCGGTGTCCGAAAAATCCTGCCACATCGGCACGGCACCGCAGCCCGCTGTCTCGGTGATCGACACGACGCGCGTACCCTCCTCGTTGCCGAAGTAGCCGTACCCCTCAATCTCAACCACGCCGCCTGGTCGAATGAAGTCCCTCACGGTCGCATCAAGCCCCGCGTAGCGGTCGACCTGCCGATACGTCCACGCGTCATTCACCCGAACCACATTGACATACTCGATCACGGGCTGGGGCACGAAGTATCCTTGAATCGCCGCCGCTCCATCGCCGCCCGCGCCGCTCAAGACGCCGATCTGGACAATCTCGCTGTCGCTCAGTCCACCGTCGCTGACGACAATTTCAACGTTGCAGACACCGGGCGTCGATCGCACCCACGTGGTGGCGGACGACGCGGGTGCGCCAAAATAACTGTTCGCGCAATCATCGGACCACGCATAAGTCAACACGTCTCCGTCCGGATCCTGCGCATTCACCGACAGCGAAATGACCTCGCCCGTGACGGGTGTACGATTGGAGACGACGACGTTAAGAATAGCGGGTCCCCGCGGAATGACGGGCACTGGGCCGGACACATCCAGAATGACAATGTGAACGAGACTCGTAGTCCCCGCGTCGATCAGCGCGCTGGCCGAGCCGACGCCCGCCGTTACCCCCGCCGCCCAAGCGGTCGCCGTGAAGGTCTGCATCCCGACCGGCAGGACTACGACGCCGGAAAACCGCCCTTCATCTGAGTCATAGACCAGCGATGACTGCAGGTTGGCTGGCTGCACGTCCAGCGTGATCGCCGTGATCGCCGACGGCCACACGCTCTCAGGCCGAACGGTCACAGCTGCCGATCCGGTCTGGACGGCAGGACGGGACACGGTGGCCGGTGATGGCCCGGTATCGGGACAACCGGTTGCGCTTGTCACAATGGCGGCGACACACACCACCAGTCCAAAATCCATCTTTCGCACAATTGACCTCAACTCACGGCATGGTGTTGGTTCGAGCACCGGTCCGTCCCCGCAGAGACTCTAGATACTCCAAGATTTCCATCTGGCGCTTTATACGACAAATTGACTTCTCGTCACACCGATTCTATCGACCGGAACTCGTTGCTGTCAATGAATTTCCATTACATGTTTTGACTTGTAAAGTCATCACACACGGAAACCCCTCGCCCGACAACCGAGTTACGCGATTATCGATTGCTGATGCGATGAAATCGCGCAATAATCCATCTCGACCCGCCTGATGCCGCAAGCGAATCCGAGTCGCGCCCAGCAATTGCGCGGCGAGAGGACGCTAACAGGACCGCGCAGTCGGCGCGAAAGGCCGCCTGCGCGGCGTCACCAAC
>CAZUAB010000093.1:0-9418 GCA_964617795.1 uncultured bacterium | reverse complement strand
GGCGAGTCCTATGAGGTCAGCCGGCTGATCGAAGAGACACTTGTGCGCCCACTGCCACCGGCGGTCAAGCAGACGGTCGCCTTGAGTGCGGCGCAGGCGTGGTACACGCTGGGTGATTTTCGGCGGGTGCGCGACATCGTTCTCGGCCTCGACCCCCAGCATCCGGCATGGCCGCGTGGGCGCATGCTTTCCGCCACGGCCATGCTGCAAATCGGTGAACTCGACGCCGCGCTCGAGGATGTGCGGGCAGTCTTGGCCCTCGGAGACCGGCTGGTCGAGTTTCGCATGCAAGAGGCCCTTTCTACGCTCCAGTTGATGGAAGCTCAAATCCTGTTCGATCAGGGCGACGCGCAGGCGGCGCTCACAGCCGTCGGGCGCATTGACGACCCTGCGATGGCAGCGGACAAGGCTTGGCTTACAGCTTGGTCGCAGTTGCAACTCGAGCGCTACCTCGATGGCTTGGAGACCTTCCGCGGCTTCGTCAATAGCTGGCCGGATGACCCGCGCAGCTTGGAGGCGACGGTGTTGGGGGGGTACATTCTGCTCAACCTCAACCGCTTTTCGGACAGCTACGCTTGGTTTGTAACCACCGAGGCTGATTTCAAGGTCGCCTCGCAGCGGTTGAAGGCTTTTCGTGCCAGTTTCCCATCCGCAGATGCCTTTGAGTCGGTGATCAGCGATGCGCAACGCCGGCGCGAGTTGCCCCTGCCGGCTCAGGTTGTGACCTGGATCGAAGAGAGCCGTGAGGTGCGCCATATCGTCGAGCGCCAGCGCGAGCTGGACGAGTTGGGTATCCGCATTCAAGATCTCGTTCGAGACGTTCAGAAAATGCGCGTGATCAGTGCCGGCTTTGGGACGTCTTTCGAGAACCCCGCCACCCTCGAACGCTTGCTGCGGAATGAATTCGGCCTGCGCCTGACACGGATTCGCTCGCGGATTCTTGAACTGATGGTTAAACCGGTTCGGCGCACATTGCAGTCCGACGAATACCGTATCGTCAATTTGGCGCAAGATACGCGACGCGAAACACTGAAGGCGATTCGTGAAAATGCCAATGTTGCACGCGATCAGGCGGTCGGCATTCAGCGCAGCCTGCAGCGGATTCGGGATTATGTGGCGATGGTGGCCGCCGAGGACGTAAGCGGACATCCCGACCCCGCCCGTAAAGAGGATGGGGTTGTCGCCCAATTGGAATCCCGGGCGCAGATTGTGTTGGACCGGTTGTACGCGGATGAGGAAGGCTTGGCGCTGGTCCTTCTCAAGGTCATTGACGACGAAGAGCGGCTTTGGTCCGTTGTCGATGCGACAATCCGTTTGGAGCGGCAGTCTGTTGGGCAGGCGCTGCGGCGTCTCGGGCTCTGGGGGCGCCAACCCTACCTGGACCGTTTGGAGCAGCTCTACCGTGCCACCGAAGGGATCGACGAACTGCTGCAAGAGAACGGGCGCTTGCTGCTCGATATCCAGAAGTTCATTCTGACGGATGTTCTGCAGTACGTCAGTGTGGCCGAGCGGGAGATTCGTGAACTTGCGGGTGCGCATGAAGAACTCCAAGGCGGCGCCCACGTGATGCGTGTGACCGCTGTCGACAGTGGTTGGCGCGGCGTTCAAACCATGGTTGACGAACGGGAATCGCAGGCGGCCGCAGGCCGGCTCGACGTTGGCTGGCGCGCAAACGAGGTCGAGGAATCGCTCGTGCGCAATGTGCAGGATGCGCGTGACAAGCGACTCATTGAGCTTGATGCCTATTATAGTCGGGCTCGGGCTGCGGCCGAAGATGTGGGCGCACGTACGGCGGCCATCGACGAAAAATTGCGCTCTGCGATCGAAAACACCGCCCGTGGCGGGCGATCGCTGGCGCTCGACGAGGCATTGCAGGGCCTGATGGTTGAATTGCAAGCCGTCGAGGCGATGCTGGGCGAGTTGCAAGCCGGGAGCGAATCGATTCTCGAGCGTCCGGGCAGCGTCGGCTGGCAACGGGGAGGTGCGCGATGAGCCACTTTTCTCGTCTTGTCGCGGTTTTTGCAGCCGTTTGCGCACTTGTCATTGCCGCCGCACCGGCACTCGCGCTCGACAATACTGACGTCCTGATTGAGGAGCGGACGCGCCTCGAATCGCTGCAGTTGAAGGTCCAGGCTGCACGTTCACTCGGCGAGCAACGGCGAATGTTGACGACCAAGTTGCTCGATGAGAAGCAGACCGGCGAGCGTGCGCGCGTCAAAGAGGCGTATGACGACGTCGTGCGCGCGCTTGCTCAGCAGGGGAGCGAACGACGCGAACGGCTGATCGGTGAACTCGAACAGCACATCTTGAGATACGGGCGTACGCAGGCTTCCGGGGATCTTTACCTGCGTCTGGCCGAGCTCTATTTCCAGCGTGCCCGAGCCGTCTACGATGCAGAAATGGGTGCCTATATCGAAGCCCAAGAGGCTCTGGATCGTGGTGAGGATGTCGATCCGGGTCGCTTGCCTCAGCCCGACTACTCCAAGTCCAAAGAGCTGTTCGAAGAGTTTCTTGAGATGTTTCCCGATCACCGGTACGTACGTGATGCTTTGTATCTGCTTGGCTACGTGCTGGAAGAAGACGCCGATATCGATGGCGCCCTGACTGTGTACGAGCAACTATTGCGGCGTGATCCGGATGGGCCGTTGGCACCTGAAGTGGCTTTTCGTGTTGGGCTCTATCACTTCCGCTTTGGCGATCTCGACGCCGCGGCCGACAGCTTCCGCCACGCGGTCCAACTTGATGACAGGGTGTACTTCGACAAGGCCCTCTACATGCTTTCTTGGGCCTACTACCTCAACAGTGACCTTGATCGCGCGCTCTTGGGCTTTCACGAATTGATCGACATGGCGCGTCTCGGCGCCCTCTCTGAGTCGACGATGCGTGATGAGAGCATGCAATACATGGCGATCATCTTCAGCGAGCGCGGCGGGCTGACTGCGCTGCAGGATTTCTTTGCTGCTCGGGGCGGGCGGCCCTACGAGGACGAAGTCGTCGCGCGGCTCGGTGATCTTTATTTTGAGACCGGTGATTTTGCGCAGGCGCGTGTCGTTTACGAAGAGCTGATCCGACGCCAACCGGAGCTTCAGATGGGGCCTGAAGTTGGGCGCAAGATTGAACAGGCCTGGCTGCAGCTTCGAGAGACCGAACCCATGCTGCGGTCTAGGCTGCAATTTGCCGAATGGTTCGGCCCGGGGTCGCCGTGGTACGCACGTTGGGTGACGGCGGAGCCGGCGCTCGTGCGCGATGTGGCAATGGAGGCTGAGAAAAAGCGATTTGATTGGGCGCTTTGGTTGCACGGGGAAGCGCAGGAGGCCGAGAGCCCGATGCAGCGGGACCGTGGATTCACCCGTGCCGACAAGGCGTACACCGACTTTGCCGAGCAATTCTCCGAAAGCAATCGCCTTGCCGAGGCTATGTTCAACCGGGCAGAAATTGCCTATACGCAGGGCCGTTGGGCGGATGCGGCAAAACTCTATCGCAGAGTGACCGAAATCGACATCAACCCGAATAGCCAGATCTTCGGTGAGGCTGCCTGGAACATGATGCTGGCGCGCCGCAAAGCCTTGGAGATCTACGAACAGACACCGGCTGGGAAATCACGGATCGGCGCCGAGGATGCATGGCGGAAAGAGCGCGAGGCGGCGCCTGTCGAAATTACCGGCGCTGCAGCCGTCGTCACCGCCGAAGCCCCAGCCGCGGCTACGCAGCCCGCGGCTGAGCGGCGGGTGCGGGCTGCTTCTGCGACCTCACCGGCAACGGAGGTTGCTGGGCGTAAACTGCCGTCCGAGGCGGGCGCGTTGATTCGAGAGAGTATTTATTACGTCAAACTTTACCCCCTCGGTGAGCGTAGCCCGAGCGTGTTTTACACAACGGGCGACATCTACTTTCGGTTTGGATTTTACGAGCGAGCCCGTGACAGATATCGCGAGTTCGTCGATCGCTTCCCCGAGAACGAGTTTGTTCTTGACGCCATCCAGCAAATCGCCCGTACCTACATCTTGGAGCGGAAGTTCGGCGAGCTTGTAAGCTGGGGGTATCGGGTGTACGAATCCCCGCTCGCCAACCGGCAGGATATCTACCTCTACTTCACCAACATCCTGTCTGGGGCGATGTTCAAGGACGCCGAGCAACTGATGGATGCGGGCAAGCTGAGTGAGGCGGCCGATGTTTTCCTGCGCATGGTCGATCGGTTCCCCAAATCGGAATTCGTCGACAAGGCGCTGATCAACGCGGCCGTTTCCTATCAAAAACGTGGCGACTGGGACCGGTCTTCGGCCGTTTTTCGCCGCATTTACCGTGAAATGCCCGACAACCCAATTGCCCCCAACGCGCTTTTTCAAGTGGCGTGGAATGCCGAACGGGTGCTTGATTACGGCGAGGCCGTGTCACGTTACACTGAGCTATTGGAGGTGTTCCCTGCGGCCAAGGAAGGGAAGGACGCGCTGTTCAACGCGGCGACCTTCCTCGCGAAATCGGGTGAGGCGCGGCGGGCAGCCGAGCTTTATCTGGACTACATCCGCCGCTATCCGGGTGAAGAGGACGAGGCAGAGAACATTTTCTTTGCAGCCGAGGCCTATTTCGATGATGGAGAATACGGCACGGCCCAGCAGTTGTTCGAACGGTATGTGGCGCACCCACAGCGCACCGAACGTGAGGTGGAAGCACGGCGCTTCTTGGCCGGTCTCGCGGAGCGTCAAGGCGACGACAAACGGTTCTTGGCTTTGCTGGAAGAAATCATCCGGGTTAGTGAACTCTTGACCGCTGGCGGCAAGCCGGTGGATCCAAAATATCCGACCGAAGCCGCGTATATTCTGGCTGAGCGCTTCGACCAGAGCTACCGTGACCTCAAGCTAAAGCTTCCGATGGCGACGCTCGCTCGCACCTTGGAGCGCAAGGCGGAGTTGTTGGCGCAGGTTGCCGAGCGTTACACCGGCGTGCTCAACTACAAGGATCCCTTCTGGTCGAGTGCTGCGTTGCACAAGCTGGGCGAAGCCTTCCAGCATTTTGCCGAAAGCCTTTTTCAGGCGCCTGTCCCGCCGGATCTTGACGAAGAAGAAGCCGAGATCTATCGGATGGAACTTGAAGAACAGGCGTTTCCCATCGAAGAGAAGGCCATGCAGGCTTGGCGCCGGAACCTGGATCTGGCCGACCGATTGGGTATCCGTAACGTGTGGGTGGCCCAGAGCCGCGAAAAACTGATTCGCCTTTATCCAGAACTCGCCCGGGTGAAGGCCGAAGAGCGTTGGACCACCGCCGACAACGAGTTCTTCTACCGTTTCCAGCGTTCCGATGAGGTCGACTCCGGCGTTCGTATCGACGGCCCGCGCATCGTCTATACGGACCAGAATTACCGCCTCGAAAACCTTACGGAACGGTACCAATTGGCACGGCAGTGGACACCGCGGCAGCGCGCCGTCGTTCTTGATTTCCCGCTGCGTGAGCCGACGGTGGTGCGTGATGGGCGCCCGATCAAGATTGACGGGATCCTCAAACTTTGGCGCGAAGGCCCCATCGGACGAGGCTCCGCAGCTGCGAGCAGTGCCCCGGGGGGCGGATCATGACGCGTCGACTGCACCTGTTGTGGCTTGCCTGCACGGCTGCCGCTTGCACGACGACCACACCGTACTTGCAGCCGCCACCTGCGTTGGGGGAGTTGGCCATCGCATCCGGGGCGACGTCTTCGGCGGCCGTTAGCACCCTGCGGCAGCGGATTGAAAAAGACCCATCTGACGTCGATGCCTGGTACAACCTTGGGGTCGAGGAGGAACGGGTGGGCAACGCTGTCGCTGCCGTCGCTGCCTACCAAAAGGCGCTGTTGATTGAGCCGCGGCATATCGCTGCGGCTGTCAACTTGGCCGCTGTGCACCGCATGCGCGGGGCATTCGGCGATGCCAAGGGGGTCTTGAACGATTTGTTCGACAGCGGTGTTGATGATCCGCGTGCGCGCACGGACTTGGCTGTCCTTCACCGGCTGTCGGGTGATCTTGACCGCAGCCTGCGTGAGAGCCAGGAAGTGCTGCGTCGCTTTGGGCTCGTCTATGGCGCCAAGCTCAATGCGGGGCTCGTTTACCTGGCTTGGTCCAAGTACGAGATGGCGCTCACGATTTTCAATGAAATGGTCGGCGAATTCCCGGGCGATAGCCGAGTCCATTTCAGCATCGGGCGCACGCTAGAGGCGCTCGAGAACCCGGTCGGCGCGGCCGCCGAATACGAGCGAGCGGTCAGCCTCGACACGCAGGCCTTCGAAGCCATCAACAACCTTGGCGTAATCCGCTTGCTTCGCCGTGATTTTGCGGGCGCCCGTTCGGCATTCCAGTCCGCCGTCTCAGCGAACGCACTCTATGCGCCGGCGTGGGCCAACTTGGGTATTGCCGAGCGCAACCTCGGCCGTTTCCGCGAGGCTGATCTGGCGTATCGGCGTGCGCTTGAGATTCAGCCGGGCAATCGCGTGGCGTTTTGGAACCTTGGATTGCTCTACGATGACTATCAAGATCGTGTCGATGCGGCCGTCCAGACTTGGCAGGCGTATTTGGCGCGCTTCGGCGACGGCTTGAGTGCCGAAGAGCGCGCCGAAGTCGATGCCCGCCTGGCAGCACTCGCCGAACGCCGTACGCAGATGCGTGCGACCGAGGCAGACACAGCCAGGCCAGCCCCAAAGCCCGAGCCCGCCGCTCCTGCGGAAACCCCAGCACCGGCCAAGGCGCCCGAGCCCGTCACTGACGAGCCGGAGCCTGCAGCGCCGCCTGCCGAAACGCCGGAGCCCGTGACGGCGGAGCCGGATGGAGCAACGTCTCCGTGATCGATTCTGTTCGTGGTGCTCTGCGCCTGCAGCGTAGGGCCATCGTCCGTCCTTGGGGAACCGCGCGGCTAGGGCGTACGTCCGAGGGCGTCGTTGGCGAGTTGCGGCTAGCCGCGGAGGACAGCACGATTATGGACGGACCCTTGGCTGGCGCCAGTGTGTCTGAATGGGTGGCCGAGTCCGGTGTGCGCGTACTTGGTGCAGCGGCTGCGGCGCTTGACGGTGGGCGTTTCCCCTTTTTGGTCAAGATTCTGGGGACCGGTGAGTGGATGAGCGTGCAGGTTCATCCCGGCGATGAGGACGCCCGCCGATTGGCGCCGGACAGCGACTGGCGCGGCAAGCACGAGTTTTGGCTGATTTTGGACGCGGCGGTTGGTGCGCGGCTTCGTATTGGGGTGCGTCCGGCCGTTTGTCGCGCCGACTTGGCCGCTGCGGCAGGCACTGTGGCGATCTCCGAACTCCTCGCAATGCGCGCGCCGCATGTTGACGAGTTGCACGAAGTGCCGCCCGGAACCCTGCACGCGATCGGCCCTGGTCTGCTAATCTGGGAAGCACAGACGCGTTCTGATTTGACGTGGCGCCTCTGGGATTTTGGCCGCGACCGATCATTGCAGGTGCCAGAAGCCTTGGCCGTGGCCACGCTTGGCCCCGCGCCGGATCCGTGCCTGCTTGCGAGCGGGGCGGCCACGGGCGGGCCTTTTTCTATCGGACGCCTGACGTCTGCTGAAATGCAACGGTGGACCGCGCCACCGACTTCGTGCGCCGTGCTGACCAACCTTGGCCAACAGGCGTCCGAGCACAATGCGTGGCTTGTACCGGCGGGTGAGTCGGCCACGTTGCCGCCCGGCGATTGGGTCACGCTCACAGCGGCCTGACCGCCAGTGCGAGATTCAGCCGGTGTCGAATTCGCTCAGCAACGGGGCATAACGCGACAGCGCTGCCTGCAGTAACGCTTCGGCTTCGCGGGCATCGGATGCGGCAAGTACAGCGTCGGCAATCGTGTCGAGCGCAGAAACCGGCGTGTGACGGGCCAGGTGCGTAATCAGCGGCGCACGGGCGGGCGTGACACTCAGATCGCGGTAGCCCAAGGCCGCCAATGCGAGTGCGCCACTGGGGCGGCCTGCAAGCTCACCGCAGACGCCGATTGGCAAATTCAGGCGTTCGGCGTGGCGGCGCGCCTCGGCGAGGGCGCGCAAGACAGCTGGGTGGAGTGGCGTATAGAGATGCCCAACGACGGCGGATCCGCGGTCGACAGCGAGGAGATATTGGGCAAGATCATTTGTGCCAACCGTCACGAAATCGGCATGCATGGCCACCTCGTCGAGCTGCCAGAGCATGGCCGGTGCTTCGAGCATGACGCCGAGTGGCGGCAAATCCTGCGGCGCCAACCCCTGCTCTTGGCCGGCACTCATCAACAACTCGCGGGCCGTAATCAACTCCCAGATATGGCTGACCATCGGCAGCAGAATGCGAACCTCGTGGCCGCAGGTATGGGTACCGACAATGGCCGCGATTTGTTCGGCCAGCAGGTCGAGGTGCGCCATTGTGTAGCGAATACCGCGCAAGCCGAGCATCGGATTGTCTTCAACGGGGAAGTCGACGTAGGGCAGTCGCTTGTCGCCACCGATATCTAATGTGCGAATTGTAACTCCCTGCGGGAACGCCTCCGCCAGCGTCGAATAGTACGCCGTCTGCTCAAGAACCGAGGGGCGGGCCGGTCGGGTCAGAAAGAAAAATTCGCTGCGGGCCAATCCGGCTGAAGCCAGGCCATAGCGCCGTGCGGCATTGATATCCGCGGGAAAACCGACGTTGGCTGCCAAATGGAGCGGGACGGCCTCGTCTGCCAAATCGCCGTCGGGAAGGTTCAGGCGGGCGCGCAACTCATCGCTGTGGCGCTGCTGGGCTTCAAAATCGGCGATCAAGCCTGGGCCGGGGTGACGAACCACAAGCCCCGTACGCCCGTCCACAAGCACTGGGTCGCCACCGCTGATGGAGTGCATGGCATCTGCCACACCGGCAACGGCGGGAATCCCGAGTGATTGTGCGAGGATTGCCGTGTGTGAAACAGCGCCACCTCGGACCGTCACGAGGCCTGCAATTTTCGCATCGACCAAGGTAGCGAACAAGAGGGGGCCGACGTCGTCGGCAATCACGATGGACCCTTCCGGCACGTGGGGCGCGCGTATCGGCGTGTGGCTTTGCGGCAGACGCTCCAGCAGCCGATCCCGAAGGTCGGTGAGGTCGTCTCCACGGGCCGCCAGCAAGGCAATCGGCACAGCGAGGAGGCGCTCTGCCTGCTCGTTGAACACGTCCCGAATTACCGCTTCCGCTGTGCCGCCGGCGGCAATGCGGGTCAACAGGTTGTCCGTCAAGCCGGGATCGGCCAGCAGGGCCTGATGAAAGCGCAAAATATCGATTTCGCGCCCATCCAGACGGCCGTCCTTCTCAAAACGCGAGATCAGGCCTTGAAGGTGCTTTTCGAGAGCCTGCTGTGCGGCATTGAGCCGCTGCACCTCGTCGAGTTCCGGATGTTGGTTGGGTATGTCGTCCATGCGTGGTGCGTCGACCCGCACCGCGGGCCCGACGGCCATACCGCGCGCCACGGTCTTGCCCTGC
>CAZUAB010000092.1:0-9487 GCA_964617795.1 uncultured bacterium | reverse complement strand
GTCGCATTTTCCCGGCCCGCCAGTCGGGCAGGGCATCGCCATAGTATGCCGTGCCGGGCCAACCGCTTTGTCCGCCAGCAACGGCGTAAGCGGCATTCCAAGGGTCGGCAAGATCGACGACCAGGCGCAGGACCGGCCCGACCGTGGCGTGCATTGTGCTACGGTCGGCCCGTGGTACGTGGAATTTCCAGATGGTTTCGGCATCACCAGCACCTGGCAGCGGCGGCGAATCGAACAGCCGCGCCACGAGTCCGCTGCCGTTCGAGAAAGCGTGCCGAACCACGAACGGCCGAACCTCGCCCCAAATCCAGGCGGAGGGGTCGTCTCCCCAACGGCTACGCGCCTCGGCCAACGCCGTCGTAAAGGCCGATCGCACGGTGTCGGCGCGGGATTCCTGCGCGGCTGTACGCACGTCGTCCCAGACTGCGGCTGTGGCCGGTTCTTCGAACAGTCGATGGACATTGGTTTCAAATTGCAGGAAGTTCTGCACATAGCGCCATGTCCAGCCCTGTGCGCCGTCCGGTAGCTCATCGGCGAGTGCAGCATCGAGCAGGGCGTGGGTCAAAAGCACATACTGCGTGGCCTCTGTACTATCGGACGTGGCGTGTCCATCCCAGCCGCAGAGCGCTGCTGAATCGGCGCTTGCAGGACGGCAGAGCGCCTCGCCGATAGTTTCGCGCACGTTCGGCCAACGACCGACGAACAGGTCGGTCATGAGCTCTACGGCATCGCTCGGGCCGTGCGTACCCGCAGCCAGATCAGCTTGCAGGCGCGCTTCAATGCGCCGCAGTCGCTCTGGCGGCGCCGGGTCGCCTGTCATGGGCACCTTGCTGCGGTCCATTGGCAGGACGCGGGTATTGGCGGATGCGAGAAAGCCGCGCGCGGGGTCGTCGAGACGCGGCAGGTCCGCCTTGTCGACGAAGCCATCCCACAGGTAGGTCGGGTCCCAGCCGGGCGCCGGGAAGGTGCCCAAATGCGCGTGGCGAATCGGCAGGCGGCATGGAGTACGGTAGCCGATATGTCCGGAATCATCGGCAATCACCCAATTGCTGCAGTCGCCATCGAGCGCAGTGATCGCGGCGGCGAACTCCTGCAGGTTGTCAGCCCTGCCCATGGCGGATGCCGCGCGCAGATCTGCGGCTGCGCCGACGCCCGTTGTCGTCAGGGCGGTAAGGGGGATTCTTCCGGCCAACGCCCATTCCATGTCCTGCAGAACGGGGCCGTGAACCGAAAAACGTACGCTGCGGGTCACGGTCTCGCCGCCACGAAGGCGAAAAGACGCCTCATGTAGTTCAAAGGCACGTGGGCGTCCTTGCCACATGTATGTCGTGGCCGTTGCGGCTTGTGCGGGCGGCACATCAAGGACGTAGAGGTCCTGGCGGTCCATGTGGTGGGTCGTTTGTCCCCAGGCGACGCGTCCATTGTGGCCGAAGACGTGGCGATGTAAGCCTGGCAACGTGAAACCGGCACTGCGCCGGGCAGGGGTTGAGACTTCATAGGCCCAGATGATCGGCGGATTCATGAACGGGAGATGCGGGTCGTTGGAGACGAGCGGCAATCCCGAGGGAGTGTGTGCGCCCGCGACGACCCAATTGTTGCTGGCTTCGCGTCCTTCGGTGAGTGCGATAAACGCGGGCCGCGCGGTCGTTGTCGGAGCAGGCGCGGGGCTCGTGCGTGGGCACAGGTCGGGCAGTCGCGCCGCCAGGTCGGGTACCACTGCCGGCGGTACGGAATAGGTGCGCGCGGGCCACGCTTCTGGCGGCAACGTGAAAACGTTGGGATCAATCACGGTCGGCCAAATGCGTTCCATCGCTTCGACCCCGGCCGCGCAGGCCAGCAGCAGGCGCCGTACCTCGCGGTTGGCGTTGCTGGCCAGCCCGTGCATGATAAATGCAAACACAGTGAGTGAATCGTGCGGCGTCCACGCATCAATATGGTCGACGCCGATCAGCCGATGTTCGAGCGGCAGCCGTTCGGCCGTCAACCAGGCCGTTGCGCCGGCGGCGAAGGCCTCCATTGCGGTGCGTTCATCCGCGTCCGCGGCATTCCATAGCGCCCGGGCGGCATCGTCAAACCCCAAAAAGCGGTTTTGTATATCCAATTCCAGCGTGCTGCGCTCGCCCATCATGCGATCGCCGAGCAACTCGGTTAGGCGCCCTTGTGAGAGATGGCGCAGCAAATCGAGTTGGAACGCGCGGTCACGCGCCTGCAGCCAACCCAGCACGAACATGGCCGCGTGTTCGTCTGCGGCATCAAGGTGCCAAACTCCATCTGATGAGCGGCGTGCATTGACAGGCGCAGCAAGGCCCGGCAAGGCAAGCTGACCCGCCGACAGGCCGGGCAGGCGGCGGCCCAGCTTGTGGCTGGCTAGGTGGCCGAGTGCGCAGCCACCGAGTGCGAGTGACAGCGTCGCGGCGCTGACGATGCTGCGAACCTGGGTAGCTGAAAATGCCATGTCGTGATCTCCTTTGGGGCGGCGATACTTTACCGCCGATGCGGCGGGTCGTGCAATTGTTTCCGGGCGCCGCAGATGCTGCCAAACCCGGCCTGGGGTATCCTGTTCAAAAGGCGGATCGCGGAACGCAGCGCCCAAGATCGGATGCTTACGTGGAATTTCCCGAAAACCTGCTGATCGAGGTACGAACGCAGGGCGCCCCGGTTGCCGGCGCGCTGGTGCAGCCGATTTTTCCGGCGCGACATCGCAATGAGTTCAGCCTCTGCCCAAAGCTCACCGACGGTTGCGGCGAGGCACGCTGGACCCAGGACGAAATTCGCGCCTGGATTGAAGAATCCAAGGTGCTGTTTCCCAAGGATTACGGTGAATTCGATCGCCATGCCGACGGCAGCGTTCGGGTTGAAGTTCTCGGTCGACGTGATATCGAGTGGGCGACGCGTGCCATTGACTGGATCGGTGAGCGCGGCCGCTGGCCCGAAAACTATCGCGCGACCTTGACCGAAGCCAGACGGATCGTCGAGCGGCTCGAAACGCTACCCATCGAGGTCGAGGTTCGCTGCGAGGGCAACGCCGAAGGCAATACGCCCTGGGCGATCGAAACGCGCATACTCACAGGGTATTCGCACGGCCCCAGTCCCGAGCGGATGCTGCTTGCGGATGTCCCCGGCTACGGCTTGGATGATGCACCCAAGGCCGAGGGCGCCTGACCGTACTGTCAATGTTCGGCGACCTCGCCGGCGACCCACGCTAGATAGGACGGCCACGCGCTCGAGGTGGAGAGCACCACGAACTGCGGCACTTCATAGGGATGCAGGGCAATCAGGCGGGCTTGTAGTTCAGGGACTCGCGCCGCCGTCGTCTTCAAAATCAGCAGATGCTCAGGTTCGCGAACGATCTGGTCTTGCCAGCGGTATACGCTCATCGCAATTGGAACAATCTGCGCACAGGCGACAAGTCGTTCGGTGACCAAAATCTCGGCGAGGGTGGCAGCCTGCTCGGCGTCCGGTGTTGTACTCAGGACGACCCGCAACTCACTCACGTCGTGGCGGCCTGCCAGCGAAGGCGTGGATTGCGTGCCGCCTGCGCCTCATCCAGACGCTTGCGAATCGGGTTTATGGGCGCTGCTGTGAGCTCCTCGGCCCGGCCCGCTTCGGCCAACTCGGCTATATCACGCATGGCTTCGATGAAAAGATCAAGCGTGGGCTTGTCTTCGGTCTCCGTCGGCTCGATCATCAACGCACCAGAAACGACGAGGGGGAAGTAAATCGTCGGCGGGTGGAAGCCGCGGTCGATCAGGCCTTTGGCGATGTCGAGTGCCGACACCCCCTGCGCTTTCTGCCGTTTGTCGCTGAACACAACCTCGTGCAGCGAGGCATCGTCGAACGGTAGCTCGTAGGTGTCCTGCAGGCGGTAGCGAATATAGTTGGCGTTGAGCACGGCGCGGCGCGATGCCTCAGCCAGCCCGGCGCCGCCAAGCCGCATAATATACGCGAGCGCCCGCACACTGATGCCGAAGTGTCCATAGAAGCTCTTGACCGGCCCGATGCTCTTTGGGCGGTCCGCGTCCAGCGCATAGGTGCCGTCGAGGCGCCGCACCGGGTGTGGACCCGGAAGGTAGGGGCGTAGACGCTCGGATACACCGACGGCGCCACCGCCCGGACCACCCCCGCCATGCGGCGTCGAAAATGTCTTGTGCAAATTGAGCTGGATGACATCCACGCCAAAATCACCGGGCTTGGCTTGCCCCATGATGGCGTTGGTGTTCGCGCCGTCACAATAAAGCAGGGCCCCAGACGCATCGACAAGTTTGGCAATTTCGAGAATATGCGGCTCGAATACGCCGAGCGTGTTCGGGTTGGTCAGCATCAGGGCTGCGACATCGGGTCCAAGATGTGGTGCGATATCTTCGGGACGCATGACGGCGCCAGCCTGTGGCGGCAGGTTGACGACCTCGAACCCTGCCAGCACGGCACTGGCGGGATTGGTGCCGTGCGCTGTCTCGGGAATCAGAACCTTGCGCCGCACCTGATCCTCGCCGCGGTCCTGAAAATAGGCACGGATCATGGCCAGTCCGGCAAACTCACCATGCGCGCCGGCGCAGGGTTGCAGGGTGAAATCAGCCATGCCGAGAATCCGCGACAGCCATTCCTGCAAGGTCACCAAGGCCTCAATCGCCCCCTGTGTCCACGCCTCCGGCGCCTCGGGATGCAGCCAAGCAAAGCCATCCAAGTTGGCCATGTCTTCGTTGACGCGAGGATTATGCTTCATCGTGCAGGAACCGAGCGGAAAAAAACCCGATTCGATGCCGTAATTCCACTGACTGATTCTGGTGTAATGGCGGACAATCCGGTACTCCGGCACATCCCGCAGGTGCATGGGGTCGGTGCGGAGATCCAGACCGCGTAGGTCGTCCGGCACGTCGGCGGGGTTCGTCCCTTGGTCGGCATCGCCGTGGAGTTCGAACACGACCGGCTCCTCGAATTGCAGCCCTCGCGTACCAGGCCAATCGCGTGCGGTCATCGGCGAAGCTCCATAATTGCTGTCCGCAGACGGCCAATGTCGTCGTCGTGATTGGCGGCCGTGGCGCAAACAAGCAGGCCGCGATGGTCGCCGGAATCCCAGCGGGACATGGGAATGCCCAGTTGGATGCCGCGATCCACGAGTGCCTGCCACAGTGTCGCGGCGTCGTCCACGTCGATGACGAATTCGTTGAAGTAGGGGGCTGTATGTCGACGTGTCATCCCGAAGCCCGCCAACAGCGCCTCGAGCGCCCGTGCTTGCCGTGCCGATTGCAGGGCACGTTGTCGCAGGCCGCTTGGCCCGAGTACGGACATCGTAACGGTTGCGACAAGTGCGATCACGCCCTGATTGGAGCAGATGTTGCTGGTCGCCTTTTCGCGACGGATATGCTGTTCACGTGTCGACAGCGTCAGCACGAAACCACGTTTGCCGTCGCGATCGACCGTTTCTCCGCAAACGCGACCAGGCATCTGCCGCAGGTATTCGTTACGGGTCGTGAACAGGCCCAGCCACGGCCCACCAAAAGACGGCGGCACGCCCAGCGGTTGCCCTTCGGCCACGGCCACATCGGCGCCGAATGCGCCGGGCGGCTTGAGCAGCAGCCAAGCATGCGGGTCGGGCGTATGGACAACCAAAAAGTCGTCATTGCCGACGGTTTGCCGGATCGCCGCCAGATCCTCGATGACACCAAGACCATTTGGCGAGCCAACAGCGACCACTTTGGCGGCCGTGTCGGCGGCCAGTGCCGCCAAATCGGTGCGGCCATCCGGGAGGACCGGTAACTCAACGAGCTCGACGTTTTGGCCCGAAAGGTAACGACGGACAACGGCCCGCGTTGTCGGCGGCAACGCGGCCGCCAGATAGACCCGCTCGGCCTTGCGGCGCACGCGCAAACCCATCAGGACCCCCTCGGCCAACGCCGTCGCTCCATCGTACAAAGAGGCGTTGGCCCCCGGCATGCCAGCCAGCTCCGAGACCCATGTTTGGAACTCGAAAATCGCCATCAAGGTGCCTTGGCTGATTTCCGGCTGGTAGGGCGTATACGCCGTCAGGAACTCGCCCCGGGACATCGCGTACGAGGCGGCTGCCGGCGTCGGGTAGGGGTAGGCTCCAGCGCCGCAGAAAGACGCGACGTCCGTGAGTGGACGGTTGCGCCCGGCCATTCGGCGGAGCGCCCGCACGAGCCCCGGCTCGTCCAGGCCTTCCGGAAGGTCGCTGAGGCCGGCGGTCGCGCGAAGCTCCGCCGGAATACTTACGAACAGTTCGTTTGCGTCATCCAAGCCGAGCGCGGCAAGCATTTCGCGTGCATCGGCGGCATTTGCGGGGGGAAAGTACGCCACGCCGGACGTCCTGCCTCAGCCCTTGATTTCGGCGAGATAGGCCTTGTACTGCTCGGCGGACAGCAGCGCATCGAATTCCGACGGGTCGCTGGCCTCGATTTTGAGCATCCAGGCATCGCCATACGGGTCTTCGTTGGCTGTCTCGGGTGCATCGATCAGGTCGCCATTGACCTCGACAACTTCGCCGGAAATCGGCGCAAATAGCTCAGAGACGGCTTTGACGCTCTCGATGTTGCCGAACACCGCCTCCTGATCGACCGTGTCGCCGACTTCGGGAAGCTCGATGAAAACGACATCCCCAAGTTCCTGAACCGCGTACTCGGTGATGCCGACGGTGACGACGTCACCTTCGATCAGCGCCCATTCGTGGTCGCGGGAGTACCTTAGGTTGGTCGGAATATCCACGATGTTGTCCTCCTTTTGTGCGGGGCGTGGCCTCGCGCTGGTCACGAACGGTGAATGGGCGGGCGGACGAAACGCACGCGCAGCGGGCGGCTTCGTACCATCACGACGCCTTCAGTATGCAGAAGTGAATCAGGCTTGTCCACCAGCCCGAGACCGATCCCCGCATCGAGGATCGGCGACCACGATCCGCTGCTGACGACGCCGACCATTTTGCCAGCGGAATCAAGGATCTCGTACCCTTCGCGCGGCACACCACGCGCCAATGCCCGGAGGCCGATCAGGCCACGCTGCTTCTCGGCTGAGAGGCGCTTTTCCAACGCTGCCCGACCCTGGAAGCGGCGATCATCAAGCTTGAGCACGAATCCGATTCCGCCGGTAACCGGATCTAAGTCAGCCGATAGCTCGTGGCCGTACAGCGGTAGGCCAGCTTCGATCCGCAGACTGTCGCGTGCACCCAGCCCGCAAGGGGTGGCGCCTGCCGCCAGCAGGCGGTCCCAGGTTGCCGTGGCGCGCGCATTGGAGAGCCACAGTTCGACGCCATCCTCCCCCGTGTAGCCGGTGCGGGCGACAATCTCTAAGTCGTCGTTTTGTCCGCGCTCAGCGATGCGGAACCGCCCCGTCGGCGGCGCGAAGTCGGGGAACACCTTGTCCCAGATTTCACGCCACGCCGGCCCTTGCAAAGCGATGAGCGCCGTACCGGACGTCCGATCCTCAACACGGGCGCCGTGGCGTGAAAAAAACGGCGCGCTCCAAGCCAGATCCACGGCGTGATTGGCGGCATTCCAGACGATCAACCATTTGTCAGCGGAGCGTCGGTAGACGATGAGATCGTCGACACAGCCGCCTTCGTCGTTGAGGAATACCGTGTATTTCGCTCGTCCGGGCTCAAGTGAGGACATCGGCCACGTCGTCATCTCATCGAGCGCCGCAGCCGTCCCTGGGCCCTCGACGAGAACCGTACCCATGTGGCTGACGTCAAAAATGCCCGCGTGTTCGCGAACGGCCTTGTGCTCCTCGATGACCCCGGCGTATTGCACCGGCATCGACCAGCCGGCAAACGGCACCATTCGCGCCCCCAGCGCCACGTGACGATCATAAAGAACGGTGCGAGCCTCATCGGACATGGCGATACTCCTTGGCGCGGGTACGGAGTGGGCGAGGAGAAACTGGGCACGAGCCGAACGGCCTGCCCATGTCCCTCAAGTATAGCGGTCTGACCAATCGCGGGGCAAGTCGCGGATCGGGCGCCGCGCGGCGTCCAGGCAGCTTTGCCAGAAGGCCGCACGTCCTGCCTCGGCAGGCACGATGCCGGATTCCAACCATCGCCCGACCGGGCGAAGGCCTTGGACCGCGGACAGCAGCCAGGTCTCACAGCCGTCAAGATCGGCGAGCCTTGCGTCGCGCCGTAGAACGTCCACGCCGTCGGCCAACGCCAGATCAAGCAGACCGTCCCGCGTCACCCCCGGCAGGACTTCAGCCGAGGTCGACGGCGCTACAAGATGCTCGCCCTGCCAATGCACAAGCGAACTCCAGACGCCTTCACGCAGGCTGCCATCGGCGGTGCTGACAATGACCTCGTCGCAGCCCGGTGGGGCTTGGGCACGCAAGTGGCGGCCCAGGTCGAGGTCCGGGCCTTTGATGCGGGGCATTCGGCGCGGATCAGCCTCTGGCCATAGCCAGACCGTTGCTGACCGTGGGTTGCCCTGTGGTGCTGGCCGCATCCGTACGGCCAGCACCGGAGCAGCGGAATCCAGGCTGCGCTGCAGTTCGAGTCGCGGCCAGCAATCGTATAAATCACCTAAGATATTCGCCGCAACCTCAAGAAATGACGCAACAATATCGCTGAGTACGTGTGTGGTGGCAGCGGCTCGGAATCGAGCCAGATGACGGTCGGCCCAGCGGGCTTGAGCATCCCGGATCAGCCACGAGTCGGCGACCAGAAGCTCGTATGAACGGGCTGGGTTCGTCTCGACGAGGCGCCCGTTTTCCCACTGCAGCAGTATGTTCATGCGAGAGAGCTATTGCCGTGAAGAGCGGCGGTTTTGAGTAACGCTTCGTCGTATTCACGCCCGCCGTCGCTGTCGGCGACAATGCCGCCACCGGTGCCATAATGATACTCTTTGCCGTCGGTGGTCCAAACGGTTCGAATCAGGACGGCGAACGCCAAGGCGCCTGTCGGCGATAGCCAACCGAGGACGCCCGTGTATGGGCCACGGGAGCTTTGCTCGATCGCGGCGATCAGGCCGCAGGCCGCGCGCTTGGGTGTTCCGCTGATTGAGGCCGCGGGCAGGGTGGCTCTGAGGAGGGCGCCGAGGCCGATCTTCGGGCGAAGGTCGGCGGCGATGGTGGATTCGAGGTGGCGCGCGTACCCGACGTCCAGCACATCGAGCATGCGCTCGACTCGGACGCCCCCGGTACGCGCCACGGCCCCTAGGTCGTGACGCGCCATGTCGACGATCATCACATGTTCGGCGTGCTCTTTGGGGTCAGCACGCATGCCTTCGCCAGCGGCTGCGGCGGTAGTCCCCTTGATTGGCCGGGTACGCACCGTGCCGTGGGCGATGTTGCCGACCAGAAAGCATTCGGGACTGCGTGACCAAAGCGCCAAGTCGGAGTCAAAAAAATGACTGCTCCAAGCCGGTCGCTCGGCTGCGGCGTAGGGCTTTCCGTCTAGGACCCTGCCATGCAACCGGAATGTCAAATTGAGCTGATAAACCGCGCCCGCCAAGATGGCCTCACGCACCTCCCCAAAGCCCCGCAGGTATTC
>CAZUAB010000091.1:0-9558 GCA_964617795.1 uncultured bacterium | reverse complement strand
CAGACGCGGTTTTGGCCGACGACATGGTCGTCGGCCAACCGATTGTGGACCGTGCGGTAGCCCTCTGGATTGCCCCTTGGTTTCTTGGACACTGGTTTGAGTGTAATCACGCGGCGCTCTCTTGTCGAGCCGTCAAAGTCTGCCTGACCGTACAGCCTCTACTCGATCGCCAGCACCAGCAGCTTCCTGTTCATGGTCGTTTCGTGCACGCGGACGCCCGGGACCCGCGCCTCAATTCCGTCCTGCAGGGCATACAACAGGTCCGTGTTAGACCCGTCATACCGCAGCCGGTAGTTGAGCGTCGAAGCCGTGGCCTGATCTTGATTAACCGTCCGGGCGATTTGGCTGAGAACGTCGTGTACCGCCCGCCGCGCAGCACGATTATCGGAAGAAAAATCTCCGGAGAATGTCACGATGTAGGCGCTCCCTCTGCGCATATCCTCTCGCCAGTAGGCCTCGACGTCACCGAGCGTTTTGCCGAAAGCGTCAGCCAAGGCTTCGGCGATCGCCTTGTCCATAACGCCCGGACGCTGCACATACTCTTTCGAAAAGCCGGACCCAGTGCCAATTCCCCTCGCGGTCGTGGTTTCAAATGCTTTTACGGCCGCAATCGCTCGAATCATCGGCGTGGAGCCGCTTCGGCTGTGCTCTACGCGTACCGAATAGGTGAAATAAACGTCGGCCCCCGCCTGCAGTGCGATCATCGCGGTCGGATCTATGTCGAGTCCCGCCAGCACCCTTATTTGCTGGACTGACTGCTCGACCTTTCGCAGGGCGTCCAACTCGATCACATCGTACCGTCGTTGAGTCAAGTAGCTCGCGCTCTCACTTTCGGCAAACTGCCGCCAGTCGGCCTGTATTGCAGTCGCGTCAGGCAGTACCGCCACGGTCGGAAATGCCAGTGCTTCCAGCAACTCCTGTCGCGAAGTGGCGATACCCCATGCCACCAAGTCCTCTTCCAAGACTGTGCGATGCAGATCGACGATCAAATCGACCTCAACATCCCCCGACGCATTGGCGACCCGCTTGACTACCTTCGATTCGGCAACGTAGCGACGTAACCGTGCGTACATGTCGCTGCGGCGTGCCTCAAGGCGCGCTCGTTCCTCCGGATGCTCGGCGATCGAACGCGCGGCGACAGCGACGACTGTCATCTGACCGTCAAGAATAGCCGATTCGTATGTCTTTCCAACGCCATGCGCGTGATAGCGAACTCGCTGCGTATCGAGCGTCTGCAACAACTCGGCACTCAGCCCCGACGGCGCAGTCGGCATGGGTGTGGCGCACCCGATGAGCAAGGCAATCGGGACCAGCCGGACACATGCGGACGCAATCGAATATGACAGGCGCATGGCGGGAGCCTCCGTCGGGTCGTGGTGCATCAGAACTTATAGAGCAGGCCGGCATCAATCGATACCCCGGCTCGTTGAAAGGGCTGCGACAATAGGGCTTCGCGATCATCCGCATCCGACAGTTTCTCCACCGGGGGCGCGTAGCGGTATCCGGTGCGCAACGCCAGCGAGAATGCAGGCACGACGAACCACTCGTGACCAATCCCTGCCTCTACGAAATACCCGAAGTTCGAATACGCGCAGTCAGGGTCGCCGCATGACGCGCGCAGAACCGCCAGCCCGCCGCGCGCGTATGGGTTCAGGCCATAGCGGCGTATCCAGATTTTCTTCATCAACCCCAAGCCTGTATCGATGGCGCCGAAATCACTGCCAATTCCGCCGTAGCCCACATCGATCGAAAGGAAGAATTGGTTGATGTCCTCACTGAGCGCGCGGCCCAAATCGACGTCCAGGCCAAGCTCAACCCCATCAAGGCGACTAACCGCCCCGACAGCGAACGGCAGCATGGCCGTGTCTGTAGCTCTGGCGGACGAGACGAGCCCACCGCCAAACGAGGCCTGCCTCGCCGTGTACGCCAGCCGGAACTGGGGTCCGCGCGTCTGGTACTCCTGATACTGCAGTCCGCCCGGCACGCCGCCCAGCGGCGCCGATATCACCCGCAAGGTCGAGTCCCTATCGGGGCCGCCGTACTCAGGTCGATCGACGAGCATGGCCCAGCCGACGCGCTCCGCCGCCGCGCCATCCACACCGGCCTGATACTCGACGATCGAGAACCACGTACCGATCGGGACCGACGGCGCTATGTCGGCCGTCAGGTTGAACCGCCCCCCGCCGCTTCCGACCGAGACTTCGGCAAATCCAGGCACCTTGGCGAGATCGACACGGAGCCCGGAATCCCGCCCCCGGATGTGCTGAGCCAGTTCACGCACGGCACAGACCTGAATCGACGAAATAGACGGTGTGGGCGTTCCGTCGACAATTTGCTGGCGGCAGTAGATCCCTGCAGCAGAGAACTTGATGGTATCGATCTTGAAGGCCCGGCGGGAGACAGAGTCAAGTTGGTAAACTTCGACGTCGGCGTCAAATAGCGCCCTCGCAACCTTGATAGTATATTGGCGATCCTTGACCCTCACGGATCGGTCCTCCAACGGGAGACGATATCCAGTTAGAACCGGACGGACAAAATAGGAGGAATTCATGATGTCGGACAACTGGCCGGCATCGACGGCCACGACGTTGAATCGTTCGTCAATTGCGGTCTCAGACTCCGCGATTGCGGCTTTGCGGCGATCGACCTCGTCGTAGAACGAGCGCACACGCGCCTCGAAGCTCATGTCGCCCTCGGGTACGCGGACGATTCGAAATCGCCCGCCCAGAATCGCCGCTCGGACAGTACCATTAAACGCCGCGACAACGGATGTCGGCACAATGTCCCCAATGGCCGTCGCCGTCGGGAACATCGCAAGGATACGGGTAGACGAGGCAGCGGCGCTGTCGTGTACGGCGTCGTCGGCCAGAACTGCTGTCCCGGCAAGTATAGCAATAAGCGCCATCACCCCCATCGGTCGCAGCAAGGCACTTGTTCTGCAGCCAATTGCTGCCGGGCGATCTCGGACCTCTGCGACTACCTTCATCTCATTGATCCGTCGGCAGTTTGACCGCTACGATCTTGAACTGGCCGTCGGCCGCCGAGAAGTACCGAATCTCCTCCAGGGTCAACACCAGCGGCGAGGCAAACTTTGCCAACTTACCCTGATGACGCACCTCCGCGCTGTCGATATCAACAACGGCGAAGTTGTCATCTTTGTCCGCCACGACGACGCGCGTTCCCTTCTCGTCGAGCGAGGCCGCAGCCCAGTGATTTGCCAGCGGCACCACCGCCGACAGATCGGAAATCTCCTCGCCGTTCGCCGTCTGAAACACACGCAGATGCCCAGAGCCGGCGATCAGCATGCGCTGCCCGTCGCCGGAGAAAGCGACAGTCGAGTACGTCAGGCTCTTGCCGATCGGAAGTCGCCACAGCTCGGCTCCTGATTCATCGCAAACAACAAGGTCGAACTGCGAGCGCGAGAACACACCGTCCTTGAACTGCGCCATGGCAACGTGCCGCCCGCCGGGCCCGGCCGAGAAGTACCGCGTTTGATACTCGTAAATGCCCGTGGCCTTTGCGACGCACTCCATGGGCTGCCACTCCGCCGGCAAAGACCGCGCTTCCCAAGCTTCCTCGCCGGTCCTTACATCGGTAGGGCGCCAGATATCGACCCACGAGATGCCGCCCTTCGGCCCATAGTACGCACGCAGCGTATTGTCTGGCCGGAAGACGAGATGGCCGACGTTCGCCGACGCAATCGTCGAAACGCGAGCGCCATTACTGTCAATCACGAGAATGTTCCCGGCCTGACGATCAATGAACTGCTGGGTGACTCCGACGCGCGTTGCAGCGACACATTCCTTCGTGGCCGAACCCGGCGGTGGAGACGTCAAATAGCGATACGTAGTGATGTCCCCTTCACGAAACATCGGGTTGCCGAGTTCCGTCGGCTCGACCGCCCAGAATGTGCGCCCCTGGCAGTCGGCGACCTCCTGAAGACCGAGGAACTCCATCGCCCTTCTTGAAAGCCCGCCGCCAACGGCAACATAGGCTCCGTCGGCGCTGAATGCAACCGTCCGAAAGTCCGAGACGTTGTCCGCGCCGATCCAGCGAACCGTCGATGCATCGGCCGCTTGGATGGCTCCCGGATAGTGCGGCCGCCACCGCAAACCGGAACCGGGCGCATTCATCGCGTCGACGGCCTGATGCCACTCTTTCGGCAGCCCCCCGTACTTCTCGTCTCTCTTCATTTCGACCGAGGCAGATGCAATGGTGCGATCGCCGTCTTTTGCCTGCGCGGACACCTTCACGCCCGAAAGGAGTGACTTGCCGAGTCCCTTTGCCATACCACCGACACCGTCGTGAAGGCCCATCGCCTTGGTTGCTCGAACAACCATTGTCCCGGTCGGGTTGATCGCGACGACCTCAGGCGATACGCCCCATACCGGCGCCTCGGCAACATGCTCCTCAAGCACAACGGGCTTCTTGCCCTTGCCGAACCCCGAGGCCAAGACGGCGGCGCCAAGCAGCACCCCCAACCGAATCCATTTCCTGTCGAAATACTGCATTCCCCAATCCTCCGTGGTGTAGCGGCGACGCGGCCGCGTGAACTGGAATCTGACCGTGCAGCGTGCATCACTGCACAGAATCAGGGCCTGATCCTATCACCGCGAACACCAACCGTCAACCACGTTGTTTTGTCATTTTCACAGCTATTGCCTCATAGAGCACACAAATCCTTTTTCGCAAAAACGTGTTGTACATAATGTGATTGCCCACTTCTTTACCGAAGCAATCATGTTCTGCAATACCACCAAGCGCACGATAACCGTGCGGCCACGATTCCAACTGCGCGCAGGTCTGAGCAATCTATTTCCGTCTAACATATTGCCCGGGATGACATTTTTAACATTCCACGTCGGCCGCCAGCACCCCCAATATGCCATTACATGGGTGCTTGACATTCCGGCGACGCCATGGGTACAATGGGGCGAATGTGTACTCCTGACTCAGGCATTTTTCCCATGAGCGAACTTCAGATCTTGACCTGCACTCCAACACGAAGCCTCGCGCTATTCAGGACGATCGCGGCGGTCGGCGTTCTATTGGCTGCTGCACCGATCGGTGCAGCAGCCGCGACTACCGCGCCCTCATTGGCGGCAGCCTTGCCTCAGCTGCACCAACAGATTGCGGTTGACCTTGCCCGGGAGAAGCTTACAACAATCGCGATCTTTCCCTTGACCGACGAACGGGGCACGGTCAGCAAGCTCGGACGCTGGACCGCGGAAGGGCTGGCGAAGTACTTGCGCCAGCATCATGTGCGCGTTGTGGAGGAACACAAACTTCGTGCGAAGACGTCCGAGACAGGCTCCAAGCGGGAAACGTTGCTTGACGAAATCAGAACGGCAAACGTGGCCACTAGGTCGGGGGCTGACGGCTTGGTAAGAGGGCGCCTGAGGACACGTGGTAACCAGCTCGAAGTTCTCCTTGAAACCCGGCGTGCCAAGGACGGCTCGCTTTCCCGCCGATGGGATTTGTCGGTTCCGTTGACGCCTGTTCTGACGAGCCTGCTCGACGCGGAGAGCGAGTACTGGGCCGGCACCGCGGAGCCCCGAGTCGAGGCGGTCGCCAGATCTGCCACGACTCGGGATTCCCCTGCGGGCAGCGCCGTGGGCGAGTTCTTTGCGGAGTCCTTTGAGGGATTGGCCCAAGGCGACCCCATCGCAACCTGGGGGAAGAACCTATTTGTCGCCAAGGGGCCAGGAGACCGGCTGTACCTTTCTGCCCAAACGCCCGGCCTCCACTCGGCCGTCCGGCAACTCGAGTTCCCGGACGACTTCTCGTTTGAGTTCGACTGGACCCGATTTAAAGACGCACGCCTCGGCCGTGGCGCGCCGTACTCCCGCATTCGCTTTGAACTGCTGGACAAGAGCGGGAACTGGGTATCCATCGAATGCGGGGCCGACGGGGCGCGACTGCCTGGTCAGCCACTCGCAGAGATCAAGGCGCGGAATCTCAACACATTCCGGCTGGAGAAGCGCGGCAGCCTCTTCAAACTCTACAACAACGGCGAATTTGTTCAATCCGCGGTTCTCGACATCGACGGCCCCTTTCGCGGCTTTCGCCTGAGCGTGCCGGTCTCCAAAGAAGGGACCGGTCAGATGTTTACGCGTTTCTTGGGCGAGCGGCTGCCGCCCGGGCCCTAGCATTCAAACCTTGGAGCGCGCCTGTCTGGCGCTCTCCACACGCAACGGAGGAACCATGTCCACAAAGACCGCATCCCTATTCGTAATGCTGTTCGCGAGCGCACTGGCCGCCTGTGGCGGCGGATCAGGCACGACTAAGAGCGACGACTATTCACGCCGACAATTGGCGACTTTCCAGGACCAAAAGCCGCCGGAATGGGTTGCTCAATTCGGCACCCAACGCTGTTTCGAGAAAGACGACTGGTTCTTCTGCGTGGAACTTGAGTCGATTCCTCACGGCGCCGACCCGAATGCGGGGATCGACTCGGCAATCATCAAGTCGAAGGCCCGCATCAGCCAGTACCTGAACCAGAGTATCAATGCGATCGAGCAGCGGATGTCCGAGGGCTACGGGTACAGCAGCAAGGATCTGAAACTGGCGACAAATACGGCGTCACAGGTCATCAATAAGCAGGGAATCGTACCTCGCGGAAGTTTTTGGATTCTTACCGAGGAACGCTCGGGGCCAAGCGTGACGCGCAACTATGACTGTTACGCGCTTGTCGGCATGGACATCGCCAAGGCGGCAGGAGCGCTCGAAGGCGCGGTCAAGCGGCTTCCGGAACCGAAGATGGGTGTGAGCAAAGAAATGCAGATCAAGGCCGACGACCTGCAGTCTCAATTGATGGCGGCGGCAGCCGCCGCCTACTGACCGCACGTTCGTCGCCGCCGTTGACGGGTATAGAAACCGCCTTCCTCCCCCTTGTTAGGCACTGCCGCCGGGCCGCCCTGCTGTTTGGGCTCCTGGTTGCATTTTCCGATTCTGTCTCCGCTAATGCCGGCGGCCAACCCGCCTGGCTGGGCGGCGAACGGGTAGTTCAGACCGAGGATTTCGTGGCTGCCTTCGCCTCGGCAGCCATTGTCGGGCCGGATGTTGAGCCGGCGGCCAAGTCTGCCGAAGCGGCTGCCCGGCAGGCGTTGGCGTCGATCGTCTCGGTGACGATTCGGGCACGGGACCGTTCTCAGTCCAGCCAGATTATCCGTGATCGGGACGTCGATGTCCACAAGCGCATCGACTCGAACGTCGAGCAACGCGTCGAAGTCGATCTGCTCGCGACAACCTGCCCAGACAGGTGGCACGACGAGTCACGGCGCGAGATTCACGTTCGCTGCGTCCTCGACAAACGTGCCCTGCTCGCCGTCCTGCAGCAAAGATTCGGAGGTGTACGAGAGGCGCGGCGACAGGCACAGCAGTCTCTCACCGCCTACGATCTTCCAACGGCCATCGACGCATTCGGCCGCGCAGAGGCCATGCTGGCTGCGGCAGCTCCGGAACGGCGTCTTGCTGCCGCGTTCCTCCCCGACCATGCGACGTCGATCTTCGGCGGCAGCCCGGAACCCTCCGCACTTTCGCAGGAACGCGCGGAGGTCGTCGCTCGCCTGCGGCGAGAAATCCGGGTAGAAGTCGATCCCCCAGGCCCACTGCATGCCGGCAAGGATGGAAAACTTCCACCTCAGCGCCTTCGCTTCTATCTGGGCAACCGCGTACTCGAGAGCCTGACGCCGGTAGTAGACGGAGACGAAGGGACCGACCTGCGTGTGAGCCGGGAAGGCGACAGGTGGCGAATCGACGTAATCCGTCTGGCCAGACCGTCGGACGGCAACCGCGGCCTGCTTCGTGTTTCTCTTCCACGCCACTTGGACCCGGCCAGATCAGTACTGATCGAGATTCCCTACACGGCCGAGATTCCTGTCCGAAGTGTCGCAGTGATGATTGATGCCAGCGTGCCTCCGGAATTGCGGGCCGGCCTCGCGCAGTCCCTGAGCGCCCTGCTGGTGCGTGGCGGCGGCATCGAAGTCGTGTCCCCAGCCACCGCGGACTACCGTCTGGAGGTGGCGCTCGATACCGGCTTGGAGATGGATCAACACCCCCAAGTCCTGTATACATCGAAGCTGCACCTCAGGCTGCTCCGCCCCGACGGTTCAGTGCTTCGAATGCAATCGACGCCAGTCGCCGCAACCGGCCCTTCCGGTGAGTACGCCCGGTCATCGGCGGTGGCGCAATCGAGCGCTGCGCTGCGCAAGGTCCTGCCGAAGCTCTTGGCGGGCTTGGACTAGGGCCTGTTCACACTAAGCCGTGGATTTGTGTAAACCTTCCGTATAGAAATTACCGAAGAGCAATACCGCCGAATCGAGGGGTGCCTGCCGCGGCAAGGGTCGTGCAAAAAATCGTCTGTAAATTCGTCTGGGTCCCTGAGATGGTGTGGGTTTAGTGCGGGGTATCGGATTCCATAGTCAGGTAGGTTCGTCCGGTCTGCCAATCTTCGGCAATTTCCATGAGGATGGCGGAAGCGAGGCGCAGGCAGGCTTCGTCGTTGGGAAAGACGCCGACGACGCGTGTACGGCGTCGGATTTCCTGATTGCCGCGTTCGAGGGCGTTGATCGTTCGGAGGCGTCTTTGGTGGCTGCGCGGAAAGGCGAATACGGTCAGGCCTTCGGGGACGGCTTCGGCCATCCAAGCGGCCAGACGTGGCGCCGGCTTCTCGTGCTTGGCGATGGTAAGGCTGAGCAGGCGATCGGCTTCGCTGCGACTGGGCGCGTTGAAAACGGCGCGCAGATCGTCGTGGACCTCGGTGATCATCGCGCGACGAGGCGCGTAGGCCTGCGCGTTGCGCTGAAGGTGGAATTGGCAGCGCTGCCAGGGTACGCCGGGAAAGACGGCCTGGCGAGCCGCCCGGAGGCCCGGATGGTCGTCGGCGACGAAAAGCTCGATACCGTGCAGGCCGCGCCGTACAAGCGATTGCAAAAAGCTTCGCCAATGGACCTCGGCCTCGGATCGCGAGACAGACACGCCGAGGACATCGCGCTTGCCGTCCGGCCCGACGCCGACGGCCCAGATCACGGCGCTCGAAACGACGGTGCCGCCGTGGCGGACCTTCTCGTAGCGCGCATCAAGCAGGACGTAGACGTAGCGCCCAAGTGGCCGCTCACGCCATTTGCCGAGTACATCGTCGAGGCCGGCGGCGGCACGGCTGACCTCGGCACTCGATACCTCAAAGCCGCAGAGCTGCTCGGTCAGCGCCGCCATTTTGCGGGTCGAGATGCCCTTGACGTAGGCCTCGGCCAAGGCCAGCGTCAGCGCCCGCTCCGAGCGCATGCCGCGCTCGAGGGCCTTCGGGTAGAAGTCCCCGCTGCGCACCTTGGGGACGCGCAGGTCGAGCGCCCCGATCCGCGTTTTGAGTTTCTTGGGCTTGAAACCGTTGGCGTAATCCCGCCGCTCGGGCGTGCGCTCGTACGGGCTCGCGCCGATGTGGCGCTTGCGCTCGACGCGCATCGCTTCGTTGATCAGGATCGCCATCGCTTCGGCCAATCCGTCTGGCCGGCCCAAGGAAACGCTACCAGTCTCAAGTAGAGACTTTTCCTTTCGCGC
>CAZUAB010000090.1:0-9700 GCA_964617795.1 uncultured bacterium | reverse complement strand
CGATCGGAGTCCCCTGGGCGGTGCGGCTCGTTTCGGGCAGTTCATATACCTTGAGCCAGTAGACGCGGCCAAGGTCGGTGAAGAACATCAACGTCGAGTGGGCGCGGGCCACGAACAGTTCCTCGACCCAGTCTTCGTCGCGCGTACCCATGCCTGTCTTGCCGGTGCCGCCACGACGCTGCTCGCGAAACTCCTCGAGGCTGGTACGCTTGACGTAGCCACGGTGGGTCAACATCACGACCATCTCATCGTCGGCAATCAAGTCCTCAATCGACACGTCACCGCGATCAGGAACGATTTCGGTGCGCCGCGGCGTCGTAAAGGCACGGATCCCGGCGATCTCTTCACCGATGATCGCCAAAACTTTATTCCGGTCACGCAGGATCGCTTCGAGTTCGGCAATGCGTGCGAGAACATCCTTGTATTCAGCGACGATCTTGTCACGCTCGAGGCCGGTCAGGCGCTGCAGGCGCATTTCCAAAATTGCACGGGCCTGAACTTCGGAGAACTCGAAGCGCGCCATCAAGCCTTCGCGCGCACGCTCAGGATCGACACTTTCACGAATCAGCGTGATCACTTCGTCGAGGTGATCGAGCGCCTTGACCAAGCCTTCCAAAATGTGGGCACGCTCACGGGCCTTACGAAGCTCGAAGCGACTGCGCCGCAAAATCACTTCTTCGCGGTGCTCCAAGAAGGCTTGCAGCATGTCTTTGAGCGTCAGAATTTGCGGCTGGCCGTCACGCAGCGCAACCGCGTTGACGCCAAAGCTGGCCTGCATCAGCGTCGTCTTATACAGGCGATTGAGGATGATTTCGGGCTGCTCGCCACGCTTGACTTCGATGACCATCCGCATGCCGTCACGGTCCGATTCATCGCGCAGGTCGGCGATGCCTTCTAGGTGCTTGTCTTTGACGAGCTGGGCGATCTTCTCGATCAGGCGTGCCTTGTTGACCTGATACGGCAGCTCGGTAACGATGATCGCCTGCCGCTCACGCCGCGTCTCTTCAAAATGGACCTTGGCGCGCACCTGCAGCACGCCGCGACCCGTCAGATAGGCTTCGCGGATCGGCTGCAAGCCGCAAATGATGCCGCCCGTGGGGAAATCGGGGCCAGGTATAATTTCGTGCAGGCGCTCGGGGGTCGTCTCGGGGTTGGCCAACAGCTCGGTCAGGGCGTCACAGAGTTCGCCCAGATTGTGCGGTGGGATATTGGTGGCCATGCCGACGGCGATGCCGGAGGACCCGTTGAGCAACAGGTTCGGGACCTTGGTTGGCAGTACGAGCGGTTCCTCAAGGGAGTCGTCGTAGTTGGTCATCCAGTCGACGGTCTCTTTTTCGAGGTCAGCCAGGAGCTCATTGGCCAACTTTGAAAGTCGCACTTCGGTATAACGCATAGCCGCTGGCGCGTCGCCGTCGACCGAGCCAAAGTTGCCCTGGCCGTCAACGAGTTGCGCCCGCATCGAAAAGTCCTGCGCCATGCGCACCATGGCGTCATAGACTGCGGAGTCGCCGTGGGGATGGTATTTGCCGATCACGTCGCCAACGATACGGGCGGACTTCTTGTAGGGCTTGTCGTAGGTGTTGCTCTGCTCGTGCATCGCAAAAAGGATGCGGCGATGCACCGGCTTGAGTCCGTCCCGCACGTCCGGCAAGGCCCGGCCCACGATCACGCTCATGGCGTAATCGAGGTAACTCTGCCGCATCTCATCTTCGATATGTACGGTACGGATCTCGGTTGTCACCGGGGGTCCTTCCTCAGAGGTTCGGCCGCAGCTCTGCGGAAACATCATATTCTACCACGGCGCACGGCTCGCTTTCAGGCACGTCCGCCACGCCCGCACGCCCCGCTGGTGCGCCAGCCCGGGCAAGCACGGCCGCGCGCACGCACAGATCCGCTCGGATCGCACGCAGGGTGCCAGCGACAGCAGCCAGCGTGGCACCCGTCGTCATCACATCGTCGACAAGCAACACGTCGGTGCACCCCTCGGGCAACGGCGCCGCGAGCTCGAAATCATCGGGACCCAGCGCAGTCCGTGCGCTCCGCCCCAGCAGGCGCTGCGGACGCCCAGGACGCCGACGCTCGACCAGCGCAGCACGCGGTGCGCCCAGGCGGCGCGACCAGAAGCCGGCCAGAACCCACGGAAGCGAAGGCCCGCGCAGCACGCCGCCGCGATTTCCACGCGGTACGGGGATAATTACGGCGCCTGTTGCGGGCAAAGCAGCCCTCAGGCGCTCGACAAGTCGCGCCGCCATGGCCTCGGCCACGACCGGTGCAGGGCCAAACTTGGCGACATGCAGCCAGGTGCGCCAAGGCTCAACATACGGCGCTGCGGCAAGGGCACCTTCAAGAATCCCACTGCGGCAAAATGCGCACAGTGGATCCACGCCGCCCGCCGGTCCGGCGCAACACGGACAGCGCGGCGCCGCAAACCCACGCACGGCGCCCGCCGCGCAGGCGCCGCACAACGCTTCACCCGGCAGACCGCAATGGACACAGGCATGCGGCAACCACACATCGGCAAAGCCGTTCAGCAACCGCGTTGGAAAAAGCCTGAATTGAGAAAGCACATGATTATTCTGGCATGTCCAGTCAGGCGTCGCCACTCCACTGGCGCACCACTGCGTGCTCACCCTCGGACTCCAAAATCCAACGCCCGCGCAACCAGTCACCGAGTGAAATCCAGTGGCGCCCATCCTCGCTGCGCCCCTCCCAGGGCACATGCAAATGCCCGGTCACGAGCCGGCGCGCGGCTGGCCCCATGGCCCGCAGCGCAAGTGGCATGCGCGCGGCGACTTCGGCCGGGGATGGCTCTCCGCCAGCACGACGGGAACCGTCGGACCAGGCGGTCGCCAACGACCAGACAAGCGCGGGAGGCAACCCCTCGGTCAAAAGGCGCACAACCCGGCTGCGCAACATACTGCGCAAAACACGATAGCCTGTATCGGGCAGCACCAGATCACCGTGCTGCCACCGGGTGCGCAAGTGCCCATCGTCCAGTTCGAACTGGTCTTCGACCTGCACGCCAGCCGGCAAGGCCCGCGCCAAGTGAAAATCATGATTTCCCTGCAAATAGACGATCGGTCGCCGTGACACGACCTCTTCAAGCAATTCAAGAATCGGGCGATAGCGTAGGAGTGCCTTGCGCTGGCGGCCAACAAGAAAATCAAAAATATCCCCATTGAGAACGACCAGTCCGGCATCGGTGTGACGCAGCAAGGCCTCAAAATCGGACCACGCGCCGACCGCCGGGTCAATGAGGTGCGCATCCGAGACCGTCAAAACCTTCACGCGACGGTGCCGCCAAATGCTGCCCGCAGAATCCACGCCAAAAGTGCCGCCTGCATGGCCGCCGCCAAGTCGTCGGCCATCACCCCGGCCGCCCCCGCCCAACGGCGCTCGATCCAACGAACCGGCCAAGGCTTGGCCATGTCGCAGGCGCGGAACAGAATGAAGAGGATGGCCTCTTCGAGTCCGTTGGCCGGCACGACGACGGCGGTAAGCAGCCAGAATGCGGCGATTTCATCGATGACAATCCAGCCCGGATCCTCGATATCGAGGCGTCGCTGTGCCCACGCGACCAGCGGAATGCCGACAGCAAGCGCTGCGGCACCGGCCGCCAACCAGCCCCATGCAGCCACACCGGGAAAGGCGGCCACGATCGCCCAAGCCACGAGTGTCCCCATCGTGCCAGGCAGCCACGGGGAGAACCCCATGCCGCCCCCAGACAAAATCATGGCCGCCGCCGCGCCGCCGGGTCCCATGCGCAGCAAACGACGCCAGACAAATCGATCGGTGACTGTTCGCAATGGCTTTTGTTCTTGCATTCCCATCCTCGTGGTGTACACTACACTGTCGAACTCCTGGCCTGCCGCCTCCCGAGGAGGACCTGCAACGTGGCCCTGCCGCCATCGCCAACGCGAATCTACGAGGCCTGTCTAGTCGAAGCGGGCAAGACGCTACGCACGGCACAGTTCTATCCGCTGCAGCACCCTGCGTTTCAACGCAGTCTTGAGCGTAGCTGGCTCTACATGTCGCAATTGCTCAAACGGGTCGGCAAACTCGAAATCACATTAACAAAGACGGCGCCGTTCGTCGATGGCCGGCAGGTCACCGGCAACACTCAGGTCTTGTCTTTTTTTGCCGGAGAGTGCTTCCGGCGACGGATCAAGGTCATCCACGTCGAATCATCGGCAGGCCAGGCGGATCTTGAAGCCTTGTTCGGCGTTCTGACCCGAGAGCCCCGCGAATTGGTGGAGGCCGGCGGTCCGGAAAAAGAACTGGCTCGGGCGGGCGCGCGTCACCTGTGGACCAACACCACCCGTTTCGACGCCCAGATGCTGGCCAACGAAGAACAGCCACCGGAACCGCTCGACGACCAGACCATGGACGACATCTTGGGTGTGGATGCCCCCGATGGCCATGCCGACTTGCGGATGCAGCTCGAGGCGCTCTCCCGTTCGCCCGGTGCCGCAGAAACACGCCGACTGCTGTCCGAAATCGTTGGGCACACGCGCATTGCGTTGGAAACAATGGACACCAGCGCGGCGTTACTTGCCGTCAGTATTCTGGCGCGGCTGATCGAGGTGGCGATTGATGACCCGGGGCGCGTGCGCGCCTACGGCAAAGCCATTGCCGCCATCGCAACACCGGCCGTCGTCGAGGCCATGATTGGTCGACTCGGCAGGGCGCCCGAGACCAATTGGCAGTCTTGGGCCACGCCGTTACGGCACGTCGGACCCCCGGCCGTGCCTTTCCTGCTGGCCGCAATGGCCTCGAGCAATAGTCGCAAAGAACGTCTACGGACGATGTCGGTGGTGCGATCATTCCACCGTGAGGCGCGGGGGCCGGTGTTGCAACTCCTGCAGGACGGCCGCTGGTTCGTCGTCCGCAACGCCCTTGAACTGCTGCCCGATGTGGCCGGTGCCGAACTGGTCCCTGCAGCGCAGCCGTTTGTCACGCATGACCACGCGAGAGTGCGACAAAGCGCCCGACAGGCCTTGCGCCGACTCGGCGGCGACGAGGCCTTGGACGCTTTGGTCAAAGCCAGCAACGAGGGGCCGGCTGAGGAGCGCCGCCATGCGGTCTCACAACTAGGATTCTTCCCCGCCGCAACCGTGATGCCGGTGGTGCTTGATTTGATCGAAAATGGTTCACCGACCGTTGCCGACGAGGCGCTGCGCGTGCTGGGTGAGCTTGAGCCCCCCGACCTGTTGACGTTCCTCGAACGTCTGCTGCGCGATCGCGGCGGCCTGCTTGGGCGGCGCCGGCGCGACGCGCTCAGGCGGACCGCCGCAGAGCTGATCTGCTTGCGATTGCCGGATACGTGGGGCATCCTGAAGCAGTTCGTCGACGATCCTGACGCCGAGATTCGCAAATGGGTTGTGCGCGGCGTCGAGTGGATGAAACGGGCGCGTAAGCGGGAGGCCCAACAGGCGTGACGACCGGCTTAACTCAGGCGTATCAGGGCTTTGCCACGGGCATTTCGGCCGCAGCGACAGCCGTCGAGCGCTACCCGGTCGACCACCCTTCACGCACCCAGCCCCTGCAGCGGCTGGCCAATTTCATCGGGGCCGTCCACCAACGTTTGCCCGCCGTCGCCATTTGGGTCAACGAAGACGACCTGCTCGTCGTCAACGATGAGCCCTACTACGATCCTTTCCCAGGCTCTCAGGAGATCCTCGACCGTATGCGCGAGCGCGGACTGACCCGCATCGAAGTGCGCCGCGGCGTGGCTGGGCGCGAGTTGCGGGCACTTGTCGCCATGATGGCCATGGCACCGGAACACCTTGAAGAGCTTGGGTCGGCACGGGACTATCTGGAGGGCCAAGGTGTCGAGCACATCGCCGTCGAACTCGACGATGAGGATCTCGAAACCAAGGCCATGGAGTTGTACACCGAGGCCAAAGAATACATCGTCGACCTCTGGCGCGAAACCCGCCTCGGCAATATTCCGCGCGGTGATAAGGCCCGTAACACGATGAAGCAGATGACGGATCTGCTCTACAAGGACAACGACCCGAATCTGCTGATGCGCCTGACACTGCTCAGCCAGTACGACAACTACACGTTCAACCATTCCGTCAATGTCGGTATCTTCTCCATGGCCATGGGACACAGCTTGGGAATGGCCGCCGAAGCCTCGACACTGGGGCTCGGGGGGCTGCTGCACGATATCGGGAAATCGCGGATCCCCAAAGAGATCATCAACAAATCGGGGCGACTGACCGACGAAGAATGGGCAACGATGCGGCGCCACCCCGAGTACAGCGGTGAAATCGTCGAACAAATGGGGCTGAATGAGGTGTTTGACATCGCCTATCAGCACCACTGCGGCTACAACCGGCAGGGATATCCGAACCTGTCCGCTGGCCGTGACCTCAGTGAGGGCGGGTTGATCACGGCCATCTGCGATGTTTACGACTCGGTGACAACGCTGCGCCCATACCAGCGGCAACATACCCCGCAAGAAGGTATCCAGGTGCTGCTACGTCTCAAATCCGGTGGGCACCTTCACCCGCGCTATACCGATCGCTTCATCGAAATGCTCGGCATGTACCCAATCGGGACGGCCGTCCGCCTGAGCACCGGTGAGATCGCGCTGGTCTCCGCCATCAACCGCGAGTTCGAAGACCGACCGCGGGTGCGGATCGTCATGGACCGCACGCGCAACCTGCTACGCATTCCAATCGATTTGGACCTCGCCAAAGACGGCGGGGGTGCCCCCGGGGGACAAGCACGGCGAATCGTCGGTACTCTCGACCCCACCGTGCTGGGCATCCGCCAAGCCGACTACCTCGAACCACAGAAAATGCAGGGCGGCGAATAGCCCTCAGAGCGGCTGCAATGTCGCCGTTGTGCGCTGCCCGGCCTTGACTTCCAGCGGAGCAGGCAGCAACTGCGTACCCGGGGCAAAGACCTGCCAGCGGCCCTCCGGCAACCAGGCCCGGCAGCGGCCATCCGGGCAGTCTACGACAACCTGCCGCGTGTTTTGGGCGGCGTCGAACAACTTGGCGCGTCCAGCGCGCGGCAATCGCAGTTCTACGAGACCGACCCCTGCTTCGATGACCTCACCGGCCACCGCCACGATGCGACCGTGCGCGCCGTCGGGAATCCGCAGTTCGGTGCCATCGGCAAGCGCGGGCGTGGCGCCTGTGGCGTCGATGACGAGCCGCTGCCAACGCCCGCCTTCGCTGCGTCCCACCGTCGGTGGAGCGGCGTCGAGTGCCTGCGGCCAAGCCAAGCGGCGCGGCTGCGCTCCGACGAGTTTATCCCCGGAGCCCTCGGCCCACGAGGGCTTCGCTTCCGGTTCGGCCGCAACGACTCGCAGCGCCCCGACGAGGAGCGGGCGCTGGCTGGCATCGTGCAGAGTCGCCTTATAATCGCCAGCGGGCAGCGGCAGTTCGAACCCGCCACCCGGCATCGCGGCCGCCCAGGCGGCAAAGCCGCCGTGTTCCAGATAGACTAGCGGTGCCTCGGCGTGGGCGGCGGGCGGCTCGAATCGCCGCACGGGCAAAGCCACACGGACCACCGCCTCGCCCGGAGCCTCGGCGGCAACCACCGTCGTGACGCCAAACCAAGAGGCAGACAACGCCAATGGGCCGGTAGGCGTCACAAACACCGCACGCCCTTCGACGTCGGTCCAGCGATCCTCCGTCACCGCATCGGTCGTCGGCCCCGCACCGATGCGCAGGGCGCCAAACGGCAGGCCGCGATTCGCGTCCACAACCTGCACAGCCAAGACGGCCGTCTCGATACCGCGGACCACGGGGGCGGGTGTCGGGACCGCGAAAGGCGCCAGTGGCCAAGCAAAGCCACCGGCCTGCACCGTCGGGCTGTAGGTCCCGGACGGCAGCACGAACTTTGTAGCGGCACCGAGCGGCCGCGCGATGCGCAAGCCCTCGCCACGGACTACCAGTTCGGCCGGTTCCGGCATCTTGCCGCCCTCACCACTGCCGACCGTCAGTTCGACGGAATGAAGCTCCACGCGCAGGCGGCGGGCAACCGGCGCCTCACCAACAGCCAGGGACGCCTCACCCAACACGCGGTCGGCGAGCCGCCAGCGCATCCGGTACTCGGCCGGCACCAACTCACCCACCACCGTGCCGTCCGGGCCACTGCGCCACATCGCCACGATCACATCGGCAGCACTCGGCAGGACGTCGATGTCCAGCCCCACCGCTGGGCCGCCGTTCATGTCGACGAACCCCAGCGAGACCTGCTGCATAGGGAAGCGTACGCGTTGCGGGGCAGCATCCCGCACAAACACTGTTGCGGATCCACCGCCAAGCAGGAACCGCAGCCGCCAAGGCCGATCGGGAAGCGTGATTTCGGTGCTACCGCTTGGCGGGACCAGCCCCTGCAGCGCCGTCACTTGGCCTGCCGGCGTTTCGGCAATCCACGGCACCGGCACGCCGGGTGGAGTCGTACCGGCGGCGCCTTCAGTCACGACGTCAATGTGCTGGCGACGGTACGGCACAATCAACGCCGCTGGCCCCACAGACGGTGCGGGCAGATCAGACCAAAAGGCATAGCCCCAAGCCTCGATACGCAGGCGGCTGCCCTGCGGTGGGTCCAGCGACACACGGCCCTCGGCGTCGCTAATGGCCGCAATCGGCAGGTCGGCCTGATGACGCTCATCAAAGGCGACGACGCGCGCGCCAGGGATCGGCGCCCCCAGTGAGCTGCGAATGACAAAGTCGCGTGCCTCGGTTGTCGCGGCGGCACCGACGGCGACGGCGCCGACCAGCAGCGCCGCCGCAAGCCTGCTCACGGCTCCCCCGGACGCTTGACTTCCAACAGGCCGCGAATCTCACGCATGAACTCTTGGACATCCTGGAATTCGCGGTAGACGGAGGCAAAACGCACATACGCCACCTGATCGATCTCGCGTAGCTCGTCCATGACGATCTGCCCAAGTTCAGCCGATTTCAGCTCCTTGTCACCCGTCTCGCCAAGCTGGAATTCAATGCGATCGACCAGTTTGTCGATGCGCGTCTGGCTGATCGGTCGTTTGCGGCACGCGATGGCAACCGACACCCGCAGCTTGTCGCGGTCAAACGATTCGCGGCGATTGTCACGCTTGACGATGACCGGCAACGTCGCCTCGACGCGTTCGAAGGTGGTATAGCGACGACCGCACTCCAGACAGAATCGCCGCCGGCGAATCTGAGTCTGGTCTTTGTTGAGCCGTGAGTCGACGACCTTGGAATCGATAAACCCACAGTGCGGACAACGCATCGCGCCTCCTTGGGCCGAATAGCCCGATCAGTTGCTGTAGAGCGGAAATGCGCGGCAAAGCTCGGCCACCTCGCCGCGAATGGCGGCCAGCCGGTCGGGCTCTGCGCGATAGCGGACGGCTGCTGCGATCCAAGTCCCGATTCGCCGCATCTCTTCCGGCCCCATGCCGCGGGTCGTAACAGCCGGTGTCCCCACACGCACGCCGCTGGTCACAAACGGCGAGCGCGTCTCATTGGGGACGGTATTTTTGTTGACCGTAATGCCTGCAGCCTCCAGAGCGACTTCGGCCTCTTTGCCACTCACGTCGTGGCGGGTCAGATCGATCAATATCAAGTGGTTGTCCGTCCCACCGCTGACCAAGTCGCCGCCCGCGGCAAAAAGCGCCGCGGCCCAAGGGCGGGCAATTTGGACCACCCCCCCCAGATATGTACGGAAAAAGGGTTGCAAAGCCACGAGGAAGGCC
>CAZUAB010000089.1:0-9910 GCA_964617795.1 uncultured bacterium | reverse complement strand
GACGATACTGGAGAGCAGCCGCATCAAATCGGGATTGGTGTAGCTGTGGCCGGTGGCAACCGAAACAGCCTCCGAGGAGCCAGCCACCGCGTCGGTCAGCGGCACGAAAAAGCCGTTGAAGTCGGGATTGGCGAAAAATAGATAGACCGGATCGACGATGCCGTTGGACGGCTCGGTAACGCCACTGGGCGCCTCATGCACAATCGGCGGTAGCTGCCCGGCACGCCCATCGCGCAGCGCAACAGGATCATTCCAAATGGCATCACCAGCCCCAGGGCGGCCCGCATTCGGATCGTCCGCGACCCCGTCGAGATCCGCATCGATGGCCCCGTCGATGCCCGTATCCTCGAAGGCAGTGCAGGCCCTTGATGTCCCCGTGGTGCAGGTTTCCTGCTCACTGGCCACGATGAAACGTCCACCGCCGTCGAACGCCGGCAGCAATCCCTCGTCGGCCGCCTTGAGGTCAAGAATCGGCTGATCGAAGAGATTGGCCAGGCGCAGGCCGGGCACACGCAGCCCCACCGGGTCATTGGGGCCTTCGTAGGCCGTCAGCGCCACGCCGCCCTGCCCGACCAAGCCGAGTAGATCAACCACGAATGGCGGGGGAAGAAACGCCGGTCCGCCGCTCGCCAAACTGGCATCAAGCCGGGCCAGAAGGTCACGTAGACTGGGAACGCTAAGGATATTTGCAGCCACGGATAACGTGCCGAGATCGACGCCGATCAGATCAAGCAGGTCGCCCGTAAAGGTCGCGGCCTTAAGCAAATGGTCGTTCTGGCCGCCGCTTTCGGATGCCACGTGATCGAAGGCGGCGATCAGGATGCCAAATCCGTCGCTCAAGCGCGCGCGAATGGGGGCAAGATCAGCGGCGCTCGGCAGCACCCCAAAGTCGGGGTCTAGCCAAGGCAGCGGATCAACGCCACGGGCAATCAACGCATCCGTCAGCCAAGCCGGGATCTCGGCCGGCGAAGCCGGCATTTCGGGAATCTCGCCTTCGCCCAGCGCAACCTCGAGCGCAGTCACGACAAGGCCGTCCCAAGCGTATGCCAAGTCGACGACCGCCAGCGCTGTCTGCAGCACGCCATAGACCAGCCGGATTTCGGTAAGGTCCCAGGTTCCGTTGAGGTCAAGCGTCGTATCGTCGGTCAGGTCGAGTACCAGCCCTCGGGCGGAATCGTCGCCGGGCAACGGCGCAAACGTAAAGCTGAACTCGTCTTTGGCGACCACCGGACGCCACCGCTCAACAATGCCCGTACCGAGCAGCTCGTGCAGCAAGGTCGCGATGGTCGGCGCCAAATCTGCGGCATCCGGCAGCGTCGTACTGGCACCCTCGTCGCCTTCGTCGCCCGTGAGGCCTTCGACAAGAAGCGGTACAGCCTGAATCAAGTCGAGCGCGCCGATCATGCCGATGCCAAATTCGGCGCGGAGCTTTTGGTCAGCGGTCGGACTGGCATCAAGCACATCGCGGTACTTGCCGAGCGCAATCCCGCGGTACCACGCATCGCCGCCGCGATGACGCAAAAGCTCCTCGGCCTCGACCAAGCGCGCGGCGGGATCAATCGGTTTGCTGCAAGAAACCAGCGCCAGCAGAATGGGTAGGAGTACGGTGAAGCGGCGCATCAGAACCTCGCTCCCGCCGAAACGGCGATCGTCTGTACGGACCAGTCATAGGAACCGTTGTACATGCCTTCGGGGCCGCCCAGGATGGCGATCGGTTCCCCCTGTGAATCCGTGACCGTCTGGTCGGTGTAGAAAACCTGGTTGAACCCGATATCCAGCGTGTAGCGGTCCTTGAGGACGACCCCATAGCCGACCCCCAAGATATGCTTGTCGGCGTCGTAATCATTGATCGTCACGCCGGCCGATTGATTGGCGCGTCTGTCGAACGTGTAGCCCGCCCGCACCTGATGAATGTCGGCAAAGGTACGCCCGCCCCCGAGTTGGATGGCATAGGCGTCTTCGTAATGCTTATCGACGATGATATCCGCGATTGGGAACCCGCCGATAACGTTTCGTTCAAGATCGATTGTCTGCGCCTTGTACTCGCTCCAACGGTACCAACGCAGCGCTACTTCGCTGCGCCAAGGCCCGGGCGTCCAGCCGACGCCGATACGCGCCTCGCCCGGGTAGCGCTGCGTGGCCACGACGTTGTCGACGGCGGTCGCCGGATCAAGGCCAGCTTGCGGAAGGTCAGCGCTGACCTCGCCGCGAATCGCCAAGTCGATCCCGTGCGCCCCGACAAGGCCGATCGACCAGTCTTCGGCAGGTTCGATGAGCATGCCGGCCTTGGCGCGTGGGGTCGGCCGGCCAGCGCCGTCGACGGTCAAGCTGCCGTCAAGTGTCCGGAAACCCGGCACCAACCCCAACGCCATTTTTTGCGTTGCCCAAGGATAGGCGATATCGACTGAGCCGGACAACGAGAGTTTGTCGAGAACGCGAACCGCCAGCGCCACAGTGCCCCAGACGAGCGAAATCTGGGCCTGCTGCATTTGATAGCGCTGGGTGCCGTCATCGCCATAGGTATGCCGTGGCCCGACGGGCGTAAACAGACCGGCGCCCAGCACGACGCGCTCGTGCACAGGAAAAACACCATAAAAATTGGGAATGTGGTTGACGATATTTGCCACGTTGCCCGAAGCCGGGCCGTCGCCGATACCGTCGATGGGCGCAGGATCGAAGGAGGCGTCGAAAACGAACGCTGTGTAGTGGAATTCGATCCCGTAGCGGTCCTGCCGGATGAGCTGGGCGGGATTGTGATCCATGACGCTGAGGTCGTCGCCCTGCGCCATCCAGGCCCCTGTCATCGATGAGGCACGCGCGCCCGTGCTGGGGTTGATGAATCCGCTTGCCGACGATACCTGCGGCACCAGCACGAGTGCCGCCGTCGTCAGCGCGGTCGCGAATTGTTGAAATTTGATGGCTTTCATGTGGCGACCATGTTTTCCCATGCGGTCGACTTTGTCAAACCCGCGATCTGTCTGCAGCCAGGTGCGATGCGCGATAGAATCAATCCGTATGAACACCATACCCGAACGCGACATTTTTATTGCTGGCGCCGCCGGCGCAACCGGAACGGCCATTGCGGCCCTGCCGCGGCCCTTGGCGGCTGGCTTCCGGCCACATTTACGCCCCGCTCGGGCCGCCGCGGGCCATCCGTGGGGTAGCGACCCGAATGTACGCATCGGTGAGCTGGACGACGCCGCTTGGCTCGATGAGGCGCTCGATGGTTGCACGAGCATTGTCCAGCTGATCGGCACTATGCGCCGCCGTTTCGCCCAAGGTGACACCTACGAGAGCAGTGACATTGGCACGACCCGCAGTCTGATCGAGGCCGCTCGAAGAAGCGGGAGCATCGACCACATCGTGCTGCTCAGTTCGGTCGGTGCTGGACGCCCGGTCGGGGCCTATCTCAAAGCCAAGGCTGCCGCTGAGGCGATCGTTCGGAGCAGCGGAATCGCCTGGACCATCTTTCGGCCCTCGTCTTTCGACGGCGGACCACACCGTCCTCCGCCAGGCACGGCCGCAGCTATGGGTTTGCTGGGTCGCTTGGGTGCGCAAAAGACAGCGGACCGCCTACGGCCGGTTGCACTCGACAGTCTGGCGCGAGGCATCCTCACCTCGGCAACCGAACGAGCGCCACTCGACACCGTACTGGAAGGTTCGAATCTACAGTCGTGGCTGCGCCGACCCTGAAGGCGGCGTCCGCAAAACCAAGCGTGGACAGCTCAGCCTTTGCGGCCCGCCGACCCCCACTTGGCTTCGAATTCCGCCGCGGAAAGCTGGAACCAGTCGGCGTTTTTGTCGATGAACGATTCCTCGCCGGCCGGCACCGAGTCATCGGTGGTAATGGCCTGGACCGGGCATTCCGGTTCACAAACACCACAGTCGATGCAAACGTCGGGATCGATGTAGAGTTGTTCCGGAGCTTCGAAGTCAGGGTTATCCGCCCTGGGGTGGATGCAGTCGACCGGACAGACGTCCACACAGGCCGTGTCCTTGACTCCGATACAGTTTTTACCGATCACATATGGCATCGGGGTATTCTCCTCTCGTGCCGGGGGGTTGCCGCTAGTCCCAAGCGGGTTATACACTAACAGAACGTCCCGCAGTCGGCATCTCGCCGGCGTCGCGGTTCACCATCGCGGAAGGACCGCTGCTCATGGCCCGTAAGACCACCCTCACCGCTCTCGCCACGCTGATCTTGATCGCTGGGGGGGCCGTTGCATCCGAGCCCGTTCGCTATGCGTTTGCACCCAAACCGTGGAAGCGTTACGTCATCACGACCACGGTAAGCACGAAAAGTGCGCTTACCGGCAAGAATCTTGGGCAGCCGATTCGCCTGATCGACCAGACCACGCACAGCCTCGAGATCTTCACTGAGCCTGTTGATTTCCTGGGTGGCGTCGAAGGAACGCTGCAGGTCGTGGGCAGCCGGGGCAACGCGTTGACCGGGACTATGCAACCGATTGACCACGAAACACTACTGTCGCCGTGGATCGATGCGAAGCTCAAATTCCGCCACACTGCCGAAGGCAAGTTTGAGGTACGCGACGTACTCGGCATTCCGCGCGAACGGGCAGCCGCGGCACGGGGGGCCATCGGCGGCTTGGTGCAAAAGCTGCTCTACCCCTTTGACTGGCCGGCTGGCGGTGCCGTTGTTGGTCGGCCGTTTGAGACGATGGAGCAAAAGGAATTGCAAGTCGAGGACCAGCGCATCCCCGTGGATGTGCTGCGCCGCTACACACTCGAGAGCGACGATGGCGCCTGGATCGTTTTTCGCACAGACACGGTTGTCCGGCCCCAAAATCCGCGCCAGCCCAAGACGGCATTCGGTCGTGGCCAGGGACAGATTGTCGTTGACCGCAAAATTGGACTCGGGCGCGAATTCGCCGAGAAACTGCACTTGGAATCGTCGTTTATGAGCGACAAAGGCCCCGTCACCTATGTGTCCGAAACCGAGACGCGTACGTTTATTTTGATGGACGATCGCACGGCATGGGAAAAAGCGGTCAAAGAAGGCAAAACAGCAACCAAAGACGCTGCACCAGCCAAGCCTTAAAGATTTTCAAGGGCTGGTGGGAATCGCCGCCCATAGGTCTATGCCGCTTTCGGCTCGCTGCCGCATTGTGGTAACGACAGCCCGAAAGTCGCGCTCTGCTGCGGCCGTCCACCCGGCCTGCGCCGTAGGATTGGTCGCATAGGTCTCGTGCGCCAACACGAAGGCATGGGAGTTCGCTTCATCGGCATAACGCTGCCAGCCCGGATGGCTCCACGGCGCTGTGTGAATGTCGCGCTGCAGTGCAGCCAACAATTCGGACTTGCGAGCCAGCCGCTGCGCGGCATCGGGCAACGCGGCATATGCTTCACGCATCTGGGCGGCATGTTCGGTGATGATCTGCTGCCAGAGCGCCCGGTCGGATCTCCGTGCCCGTACCTTGGCCAACAGATCGGGCCTACCCCAGTGCGTCAACAGTACCCAGGCGCCCGCATCCCCGAGCGCCGAAGCCACGGCCTCATTCCACGCGCTTTCGCCGCCCCGATAGATCGACGCGTGAACGAGCTCGTGCACAACCGTGTTGACGAGCGCTGTTTCGGGTAAGGCGAGCATACCCGGAAGCACCGGTTCGGGGAGCCAACCCAACGTACTGAACGCGGCCGCCGTGCGCAGGTGGCGGTCGGCATCGGGATGGTAGCGGTCGGCAAAGCGATTTGCATAGTCACGGTCGAAAAAGCCCAAATACGGCACCGTGCCGGCGATCGGGAAGCGCCATGTTCGTGCGACAAGCCGGTCGGGTTCGGCCAACGTCAATACCCATACATCAAAATCATCGGGCAGATCAGCAATTTCGCGGTACTCGCGATCGCGCGACAAGCCCAACACGGCTTCGGCGTCGTTGGCGGCTCGCAGCAACCAGGCCAATTGCTCTCGACGATCCGGGTCTACACCAGCGCCAAGCAAAACCTCGTTGATCGGCCGCCGCGACAGCAGGATACGCATTTCACCCCAGGCAGCCTGCCCGAGGTACGCTGCGGTACTACAGCCGGTAAGACCGAAGGCCAAGCCGGCGGCCAACAGTACGCGATTCAGAATGTCGTCCCGAGGCGTTCCCAGCGCAGGCGTCCCTCGGGTCCATCCCAACTCCAGTGGATGAACAGCGGTTGCCCCTGCAGAAGGTCCAAGTCGACCGGCCCCCAGAAACGGCTGTCATTGGAGCGGTCGCGGTTATCGCCCATCACGAAAATCTCATCATCGCCAAGCGTGATCTCGGGCATGTCCCAATACGGATGGAAATCGCGATCCGCATAGAGAACAGTGTACGAAACGGCGCCATGGTATTCGACGAACGCATCGGCGACAAAGGCATCTCCAGGTGCGCCGGGGTTGTGCCCGCGGCCGGCAGGCTCGCGGCGGAGCGGCGTGCCGTTGATGTGAATGATACCGTCACGAATCGCCAAACGATCGCCTGGGCGAGCTATCGTGCGCTTGATGAAATCAGTCGAAGGGTCTTCCGGAAAACGGAACACGACAATTTCACCGTGGTCGGGAACGTGGAATTTGACCAATTTGTCGTGCATCAGCGGCAACCGGATACCGTAGATAAACTTGTTGGCAATCAGCTGGTCGCCGATGAGTAGCGTCGGAATCATACTTCCTGACGGAATCTTGTACGCCTGCACGATAAAGTGGCGCAGGCCGAGCGCCAGCAATATGGCAATCAGTAAGCTTCCGAACCAGTTGTCGCGCGGCTTCGCCGGCGCCTCAGTCGGTTGCGGGGTTTGCTGGTCGGTCATGACTGTGGTTCGCTCACCTGCAGCACGGCCAAAAAAGCCTCTTGCGGAATCTCGACATTGCCGACCTGCTTCATGCGCCGTTTGCCTTCTTTCTGCTTCTCAAGCAACTTTCTCTTACGCGAAATATCGCCGCCGTAGCACTTGGCGAGCACGTTTTTGCGCATTGCCTTGATCGACTCGCGGGCAATAATTCGGTTACCGATCGCGGCTTGAATCGCAATTTCAAACATCTGCCGGGGAATCAATTCGCGTAATTTTGCCACAAGGTCACGCCCCCGGTAGTAGGCCTTGTCTTTGTGCACGATGACACTGAGCGCATCCACACTCTCGCCGTTGACGAGGAGATCCATCCGCACCAGATCGGCGGCCGCAAAGCCGATCGGCTGGTAGTCAAGGCTGGCGTAGCCACGCGACAGGCTCTTGAGGCGATCGTAGAAATCCAATACGATCTCGGCGAATGGAAGCTCGTACTCGAGCATGATGCGCGTTGGTCCTGCGTAATGGATGTTTTTTTGAACACCGCGCTTCTCTTGGCAAAGAGCGATCATCGCCCCCAAGTACTCCTCGGGGGTATGGATCGTGGCGCGCACCATCGGCTCTCTAACCTCGACAATACGGCCGGGATCAGGCAGGCCGGAGGGATTGTGGACCGACGTGACCTCTCCGTCCGTGGTCGCGACTTCGTAGGCTACTGTTGGCGCTGTCGTGATCAGCGACAATCCGTATTCCCGCTCTAGCCGCTCCTGCACGATCTCCATGTGCAGAACCCCGAGAAAACCGCAGCGAAAGCCGAACCCGAGTGCCTTGGAAGTCTCCGGCTCGAAGCGGAATGCCGCGTCGTTGAGGTGCAGCTTTTCGAGCGCATCCCGTAGGTCCCCGTAGTCGTCGCTGTCCGACGGATAGAGCCCGGCGAAGACCATGGGCTGAACCGGCTGAAACCCCGGCCACGGCTCGGTTGCCCCCCCCTTTTCGAGGGTCAACGTGTCGCCAATTTGCACGTCGTGCACCGACTTGATGCCGGCGATTACGAACCCGACTTGGCCTGTGCCCAACTCCGGCAGCTCCAGCGCCTCGGGCGAGAACGCACCGATTTTCTGAATCTCCCAGATGCGGCCGTTGGCCATAGAGCGGACACGCTCCCCCGGCCGGAGACTGCCTTCGAACATGCGGACCTGCAGGACGGCGCCTTGATAATTGTCGAACCAGCTATCAAACACGAGCCCACGCGGCGGTGCTTCTTTGTTGCCCTTTGGCGGCGGCAGTCGGTCGACAATCGCCTCTAGCAACAGATCGACGCCAAGCCCTGTTTTGGCGCTGACTTCGAGCGCCTGCGACGCATCGATGCCCAACACATCTTCAATCTCGCGACGCACGCGTTCGACATCGGCGCTAGGCAAGTCGATTTTATTGAGAACCGGTACGATCTCAAGGCCGAGGTCGACCGCCATGTAGACGTTGGCCACGGTCTGCGCCTCGACACCCTGCGTGGCATCAACCACCAACAGCGCCCCTTCGCAAGCAGCCAGGCTGCGGGACACTTCGTAGTGGAAGTCGACGTGCCCCGGCGTGTCGATCAGGTTGAACACATACTCCTCGCCGCGCTTGCTGCGATAGCCAAGCCGCACCGCCTGCGCCTTGATCGTGATCCCACGCTCACGTTCGAGCGGCATTCGATCCAGATACTGGGCTTTGGCCGTCCGGGCATTGGTCGCACCCGTCTGTTCGAGGATGCGATCGGCCAACGTACTCTTGCCGTGGTCGATGTGGGCGATGATGCTGAAATTGCGAATGCGGTCCTGCAAGCGTGGGTCTCCCAAGGTCAAACGAGATCTGAAGCGTACATGCGATAGTCGCCGCGTGTTTCTGCGGCGTGCAATGCGCCGAGAACACCCAGAACATCCCGAATGGCGGGAAAGCGAAAATAGGTGCGGCGCGCATGCGAGGCGAAGGCCGCCTCGCGGTAGGCAGAGCGCAGCGAAGGCAGCAGCAAATTCCGCGCCCCGGCGACGCCGCCGACAAACACGAACTTGCCCGTGGCGTTGATGTTTGTCACCCAGGCACAAGCGCGCCCCAGCGCATCGCCGGCCTCCGCAAACAGCCGCGCGGCGACCTGGTTCCCTTGTTCTGCCGCGGCCGCCAACGCCGCAGCGTCGGTCACCGACAGGCCGGCTTCTGCGGCGCGGGCGACCAAGGCCCGACCGCCAGCAAATGCCTCAAGGCACCCCGATCGCCCACATGCACAATATGGCCCGCCGGGCGCCACTGGACAATGGCCAATCTCGGCCTCACCGCCGGGTGGGCGGCGAAACAAGCGGCCATCAAGAATCCAGCCAGCGCCGACGCCGGTCCCCAGCGTGACCACCAGCACGTTGCGCAGCCGACCGGACGTCAGGGCAGGCCGCGAAAGCAGCCCCACGGCCGCCATGTTCGCATCGTTTTCGATGTGTACGGGAACCCCGAGCGTACGCGACAGGTCAGGACCGATGGGGAGCTTACGCCAACGCGGCAAATTCGGAGATTGCATCAAGATACCGGGATCACGAACCTCGCCCGGTACGGCGACGCCCACACCCTGCAGGCGAGCGCTGTCAATGGCCCGCCGCGCGCGTGCCGGCAGCTGCGGCAGCAGCCGCTCGAACCACCCTTGCGGCTCGCCGAGTGGCGTCCCATCGACGATGCACCACGAGGGCCGCGAACCGGGTGTTGTGCGCCAAGCCACCTTGACGCGGCTGCCTCCGATGTCGATTCCGATATACAACGGCGACTCTTGCCCAGTATGCCCATAAAAGCTGATATTCTACCAGAGAGACCATGCCGAACGCCCCCGCCGACTCCGCGCCTGCCTGCCTGCCCGACGGGCGGGGTGGTCATCTCTCTTTTCCGCCACCGCGCCATCGACATACGGTGCGTGGCGCGGAAGACCTCTCAGCCTTGGCCGCCGCTCTAGACCATCCTAGCAGCGATTGGCGCATTCTCTTTGTCAGCTTCGAGGGCGCAGTGGCCCTCGGCGGCTTCGGCCCGCTGCGGCCCAACTCGGACGTTCCGGCGGCCATCCTCTGGCAAACCGGACCACCACTGCCCTGCCCCAACGGGCCGCTATCGCCACCGGCTTGCCGTT
>CAZUAB010000088.1:6638-9976 GCA_964617795.1 uncultured bacterium | reverse complement strand
CGCGCAGATGGTCACCGGCGGAAATCTCGCCACCGTGGCGGGCCGTGCGAAGCACCATCGTCTCAAAAATCGGTTGCAGGGATCCCCAAGCTGCGGCCGCACGGGCCGGAGCCTGAGGCATGTAGATATCCCAGCGCTGCGGCGCTGCGGCAAGCGTGCGCGGGTTGTCGCCGATCAGCCAGCCAAGGCTGCGAATGATCTCGGTAAACTCGTAGTCCAGCGTCGGCGTCAAGAATAGGCATTCATCGACCGTATTGACGATGCCATCGACGAATGAGGAGCCAGCCTCATTCTCATCGGCCTGCGAAATCGGCTGTCCGAAATACCTCGAGCTGCCGTCGTAGCAGACCAAAATCGGATCGATGAAATCTTTGGTGATGCGGCCGGCGAGCTGCGCAAATTGCTGGTCGTTGATTTCGATGCTGTGGGCCATCCAGTAATACAGGAACCCCGTCAGGCCGTCGGCCATCCACTTGAACGCGCGGGCTTCGACCGCATCCCAGCGTTTACCAACCCGCAGCTCGGCTGCGATGGCATTGGGCTGGCGAAGGCGCAGCTCTTCGATATCGTTGTTGTTGCCGAGGCGGAACGGCACACCATCCTCGAACTCGAAAATGCAGGCCGGCCCACGTTCGCCATTGAGGGTCGGGTCAGTGATCAGCCGCGATGCCATGTCCGAAATGCCCTCGAGCGAGGCCCGGAAGTTGCCGATGTAGTAGTTGGCGATGAATTCGCCCAGATCGATCACACTGCCGGAAGCCTGGGGAAACATCGCCGTCTCCGGCGCGAACAGGCCGTTCCGGGAGGCAACGTTGACGAGACTTTCGGCGGCTTTGTTGAACACGCTGAGGAACGACTGCGTGTGTCCCAACAATGACCCGTACACCGGGCGGCAACGATCAAGCCGCACCTCGGCATTGCGGGGATTCTCCGCGATTTTCAGGGCTTCGGTATAGACGGCGACCGCCCGATCGCCCTGAAATTCACGTAGCGCGTCGTCACCTTCGCGGATGCGCTTGTCGTATTGGCAGGCTGGCGTGCTGCAGGGCGGCGGCGGATCTTTGTAATCGACGCACGCCGCTGGCAAGGCGGCCAGCAGAACCAGGGACAGAAGCTGCGCTGGGCGGAACACGCGGGGCCGTCCGCCTAATCCAACGGCGCCTGGTAGCAGGCCACCGCACGGGCACCCGTACCGGGCAGATCGAAGGCATCCTCGCCAAAAGCGGCACCCGGAACGGCGGGGTCGAAATACGTAGCCGTCGATACGACCGCCAGAAAGTCACCATTGCCTGCGGCGCCTTCGCTGGTCACCAGCACAAAGGAGGGTCCTTCTTCTTCGCCCACGGGCAGCACGCTCATGCCGGTCGGATTGCGCAGCGTACGCAGCTCGCTCTCGTCCGGCACCTCAATCTGGCGAATCTCCATGGCAGCGACGTCGGCAACATACGCACCGCCGACGTCGATCGTCACGCCGCGCGCAATATCCGCTGCCCGCCAGGCGGCGTACTCGACCTCCGCCGTCGGGAAGGTCGGCATCGTCGCCGGGCCCAGGTGAAGCTGAATCAGGCGATCATCGTCGTCATCAGCGGCATCTACAAGTACAAACAGGTAGTCAAACACAACCGTACCCGTCACGGTCGCCGCGAAACGGTCGAGGGCGACGATACGTTCGCCGTCGGGCATGACGAGGCGACCGGTCTGCCAGGTCACCGTATCGGTGGTGGTCTTACGGAACATCAACACGCCTGCGGGTGCGTCATCCTCGGCGCCATTGTAGGCGGCAAAGATCTCGGTCACATTCCAGGCGGTCGATTCGGTGAACGGGTTGTATCCCCGGGTCGTCAGATCGACGACGCGCTCGCGGTCGAGCCCCCGGCCGAGCTCTGGGTACCCCTGCGCGTCACCGAGCAGTTGCAAATACTGCTCGCCGCGCGCGGTGTCTGGCTCGCGATTGGCGACAGCCAAGAAGGAGTTGCCCGAAAAGGCCTCGTGTCCGGCGAGCAAAAACCGCCCGGGCCCAGCCAGGGCGACGGCCGCATCGGGCCGGGCATCGAGCGCGATCGGCGCCAAGCTGAGCAGCCCACGCGGCTGGAAGGGGGCGCCACCGAAAAATTCAACGGCTGCACTGCCCTCGCCGAGTACGAGCGCCTCGCGGGTGCGGGCACTGCCGAGGCCGGTAGACGCCATACGCCGCGGTCGTACTTGCGCCTCATAGGACGTAAAGGGGGTCACAAAATCCGGCTTGAGTACAAGAATCAGATCCTCCCCATCGAGGGTCGAATCCGTCGCCGGCGTGCGGCTAAGGGCGATCGTCGTCTGCCCTTCAGTCTCGACGAATAGATCGTGGATGTCCGTCGCGTAGTCCGGCCGCCCGAGTTCAGCCTCGGTAACCGCACGACCCGGTGCCCAATCTTCAAGCTGCAGTACTGGCCAAGGCCAATCCGCCGAGGGTGGAATTTTCTGCATGCGCAGAAAGGCCACCGACTCGCGATCGGCGAGCACGACGGCGCCGACGAAATCTTTGGCCACCTGAGCGCCTGGTGCACGCACGGAAAAGATCAGACGGCCCGATTCGCCTTCGGCAGTTTTGACCCAGACTTCGGCGTCGCCGGACTTGGCCGATAGCGGAACGGAAAACACGATGCTCCGCGGTCCCCACTCCGAAACCTCTTCGCTTTCGACGAAGGTCAAAATGGTGTCTCGAAAATGGAGCTCGAGTGCTGTGTCGGAATCAGGGCTACCCAAATTGGCGCCCATAAGCGTCACCGTGGTACCAGGTACCCCCTCTATGGGATCCATGGTTAGGAGGATGGGAGCTCCTCCACCATCGAGAAGAGTGCAGGCTGCGGACAGCACAAGGCCAGCCGAAAGCCCAACGGTACGGGCAAAGGCGGGCAGAAGCCGGGAACGCGTCAAACGCATGGGACGATCCCTCCTTGTCTGCGACATTCTACCGGAACCGTCAAGGCGTCGCCGTGATCGCCATCACGTTATCGTCTCAAGGACTGCCGCCAAGCGCCCTAGCCCTTCGATGCTGTGAACATCCGCATCGAACACCGGGATGGCCACGAGTGGCAAGGCCGTAGTCGCGGCCAGTCGTGAAATGTCGGCATGCTGGGCCCGCGCCATCTCTTCCATACGACCTGTCCACGAGAGAATATCACGCACCAGCCGGTCGGGTGCGTCGATTGGCGACGGCCAAGTCGCATTTTCCGGCACCCGGGTCGGCAATCGACGGTTGACCACCATGCCGCCGAGAACGATCCCCAGTTCGCTCAGTTTGGCACGGAAGAGCGCCGCCTCGTCAATTTGGTGGGGCGCCGGGCCCGTAACCACGA
>CAZUAB010000088.1:0-6628 GCA_964617795.1 uncultured bacterium | reverse complement strand
GGTCTGTGGATCGCGCAGCAGGGCCGCGGCGCGACCCGCTCCGTGACGATAGGGTTCCAAAATGGCCTCGGCAATCTGGAAAAACTCGGAGATCTCCTGCAGTACCCCAGCTCCCGTCAACCTCTCGAGTGCGCCGAAGAACATGTCCTTGCCGCGCCGAAGCACATTCCAGCCGACACGCCCGCCGAGGCCGGAGAACATCTGCACAACGCGCGAGTCGAAAAACTCCGAGAGGCGTTCCGGCGCCGTCAAAAAATCGATCGCATGCGTGGACGGTGGTGTGTCAAGAATAATGCGATCCCAGGATTCCTCAGTCGCAATTTCGTGCAGCCGCTGCATGGAGGCGTACTCCTGGCTGCCCGACAGCCGCGTCGAAAGATTGCGGTAGAGGCGGTTATCGAGAATCCGGCGGCGTGCCTCCGGGTCGTCGGCGTAACGCTCGACCAGCCGGTCGAACGTGTTTTGCACATCAAGCATCATGGCGTGCAGGCTGCCCTCACCACCGAGGCCTGCCTCGCGCAGGGCTGGCGTCACATCCACCGCCTCACGGCCGATACCCGATAGTCCAAGCGCGCCGGCCAACCGCCGCGCCGGGTCGATGGTCAGCACGAGGGTCCGGTTGCCTTCGGCAGCGGACAGGATGCCGAGCGCCGCACTAATGCTGGTCTTGCCGACACCGCCGGATCCGCCGACGATGACGATGCGTGCGTCGCCGAACAGCTTCACGCATCCCCCCCGGCAACAGCGGCGAAGGTCGCGGCTAGGTCGCGGACCAACGCCGCTTCATCCGGGTGCACCAGCCACGGCACCTCAATGGTCGGGCCCAGCGCATCCAGCCGGGGCCGCAGGCCGCCCTGCTGCTTGCGCCAACCGTGCAGCCATTTCCCGTGCGCCCGCAGCCCCTCAGCCGCCGACCCAATCGCACTGTCCACGTCAGGGGCATCATCGGCCAGCCATGCGGCGTACCGGTCCGGATCAGAAACGCCGGGATCCGGGTAAGCCATGTTGGCGACAAGTGCCGCCACGTCGTAGCCGGTATCCCGCCGAATCCCCGCGACCAGTTCGCCGGCTTCGTCGACCGGCAGTTCCTCAAGCGTCGCCACCACAACAATGGCTGTATGGCTGCGATTGCCGAGCATTGCGTCGATGTCGCGGGCGCGATCGGCAATTGGCCCGCTGCGGACGATGTCGAGGGCCGCGTGGGGAAATTTGAGCAGCGCCAAGCCGTGACCCGTGGCCGGCGCATCCACGATGATGCGGTCCCACCAAGGCCGACCTTCCCAGGTTCGCTCCGCCTCGTACCACAGCTTGCCGGTGGTTACCAGCGCATCAAGTCCCGGCAGGGCCGTCGTAAATACCCGGAAAAGCTGATTGCGCGCGATCATACGGGCCACAAACGGCAATTTGAATACGATATCCAGGTATTCTTCGAGCGCCGGCTGGAAGCGCAGATTCATGGCCCACAGGCCGCCTTCAACGCGCTGAGGGGCGTAGGCCGGCTCGTAGCCGTCAAACAGGTAGCCGCCCTTGGGGGTCTCGCTCATCTCTACCCAGAGCGTACGCAAGCCCCGCGCGGCCGATGTCGCCGCAGCCGCGGCACTGAACAGGCTTTTGCCGACGCCGCCCTTACCGGTGACGTAGAGCATACGGCGCTCAAGCAGTGGAGAAAGCACGCTGCCGTCGATCATCGAATCAGGCCGCGAGACGACGGGCGGCGAGATCGCCGACAAGGAAGTCAGCCACGTCGCGTGACACTAGCAGTGCATTGTGGCCGAGATATTCGAACACCTGCGGGGTCGCGCCCTCGAGCAGGGCCGATCGCCAGGGAATAATCAGATTGTCGAAGCGACTCGCGACGGTGACCATCGGCACGCTCGTCGGTGCGGTCGTCGGCAGGCTGCTCACAAACTCGCCCAGCGGCCGCATGTCGCGCGCCTGCCGGCCAAGTCCAAGCACCGCGGCACGGGTACCGGCATGCGGTGAGCCGATTGAGTAGACAAGCGCCACCCGATCCGGGCCGAGTCGCTCGGCGACCAGCCGGCTGATCACGCCGCCCATGCTGTGACCGACCAAGACGACGGCGCGGCCGCCTGATACTTGAGACAAAGACTCTACACGCAAAGCCACCATGTCGACGAGCGTGGCGATACCCGGATTGAACGCCGGCAGATTGATGGTAAAAAGGTTGCGGTAGCCGGCACGGGTAAATCGACGGCGCATGTACCACCAGATACCGCGATTCATGCCGTAGCCGTGCACGAACAAGACGGGGTCGCTCACCTCGGCTGGGTCGGGCTCGGGGTCTCCGTTCCGCAGGCCGGTGACCAGCGACAGATAGCAAACAAAGCTGGCGCCCCACTCCCACAGCACGCCGATAAACCCCGAAATCCCTGGCGCCAAACGCTCCTCGGGAGGTTCCGGGGTATTCAACCGGTCGACCCACGCCAGAAGAGCCGGAACAACGGTCGAGATCCCGGCGATCCACCAAACCACCAATAGAATATCGAAAAGCAGGCTGAAGATGCGCATACGCTTAGCCCCCGCTCGTTGTGCGACGTGCACGATGCGCCAGCACCGTATTGCGCATCAGGTGGATACGCGTCATTGGGCCAACACCCCCAGGCACGGGCGTGATTGCAGCCGCCCGCCCGAGCGCCGCATCGACCTCGACATCGCCGACGAGCCGTCCGTCCGACAGTCGATTGGTCCCGACGTCGATGACCACCGCGCCCGGCCGAATCCATTCGCCCCGCACGAGCCCGGCACGCCCGGCCGCCGCAACAACAATGTCGGCGCGCCCAACCACGGTGGCCAAATCAGCGGTACGGCTGTGGGCCACCGTAACCGTGGCATCGGCGGCCAGCAGAAGCAAGGCGACCGGCTTGCCGACAATGTTCGAACGGCCCACGACAACGGCCTCCCGACCGCGTGGATCGACACCGGATTCGGCCAGCAGATCCATACAACCAAGCGGCGTACAAGCGCGCAGGCCGGGCTGATTGCGCACGAGCCGTCCGAGGTTGGCCGGATGGAAGCCATCGACGTCCTTGGTCGGGTCGATGCGCGCCAGAAGTACCTCTTCGTCGAGATGGCCCGGCAACGGCAATTGTAGCAGGATACCGTCGACCTCGGCGTCAGCGTTGAGTGCGTCGAGTTCACGTTCGAGGTCGGCCTGACTGATGTCGGCCGCGAGGTGCCGATCTTTGACGCGGATGCCGATCTCAAGCGCATCGCGGGTCTTCATTCGCACATAGACGGTACTTGCCGGATCCTCGCCGACGAGTACGGTCGCCAAACAGGGCGAAAGGCCGTCCCGGGCGATCTCTTCACGCAGTCCGCCACGGATGCGTTCAGCGAGGGCCTTGCCATCGAGAATACGGGTCTCCATACCCCCCATGCTAGCAGGATGGCCCAAATCGCTCATCTCCCTGCCACCCCCTAGGGCGCCCAAGGCAGCCGCCCCGCCGCGGCATCGGCACGGATCTTCGCCAGGCGCGAGGGCGTGCCGATTTCGTTCCAGTATCCGTCGTGCAGCGCCGCCCGCAGTTGCCCCTGGCCGAGGAGCGGCAGATAGCCCTGACGAACGATGCACGATGGCTCGGGAAGGCACTCGGCCAGCGATCGGCGGACCAAGTGGATGCCCGTGAACATCCGCGGCGGTGCGGGGCGGTCGCCGCTGTCAAGCAACCCGACAACCTCGCCGCAGCCCCCGGTCAAATCGGCATACACGGGCCCCATTGCGGCGGCTTCGGGGTCGTTGCGCAGTACCATGAGCGCCGCATCCGCTGCGCCCAGGCAGCGCTCAGCCGCCCGCAGGTCGACGTCACAAATGACGTCGCCGTTGATCACCCAGGCCAGATCTGATTGCCACAGTGCCGCCGCGTGATGAATGCCGCCTCCCGTACCGAGCAGGGTGTCTTCGTGACTGACGGCAATGGTCATCGCGTAATCACGGGAGTGGTCATTGAGCCACGCCTCAATCGCCGATGCCAGATGATGCGTGTTGACGACGACGCGGGAAAACCCCTGGCGCTCCAACCAACGCAGCGTCAAGGCGATCAGCGGCCGCCCGCCGACCTCGACCAGCGGCTTGGGAACCCGATCCGTTAGCGGGCGGAGTCGGCGCCCCTCTCCCGCGGCCAACACCATTGCCGTACCCGTGATCACCGGGCGGGTGCGAGTGCATCAAGGCCGAGCTGGCGAACCAAAAAATCGACGAGGACGAGCCGCAGCATCGCCTCTCCGACGGGGACAAAGCGCGGGCCGATACACGGATCATGCCGGCCGTGGATGCGAAATTTTGCGGGCTGCCCGGCCGTGTCGACGGTGTCCTGTGGCAAGACGATAGAGCTGGTCGGCTTGATCGCGCAGCGCACCGTGATCGGCATACCGCTGGAGATCCCGCCGAGAATGCCGCCATGATGGTTGGTCGGCGTTTGCACGGAGCCCTCGGGCCCGGGCACGAAGGGATCATTGTTTTCGCTGCCACGACGCGTGGCAGCGGCAAAGCCGGCGCCAATCTCCACGCCTTTGACCGTGCCGATGCCCATCATTGCAGCGGCAATCGCCGCGTCGAGCTTGTCGAAGGCGGGCTCACCGAGCCCGGCGGGGACGCCCACGGCTTTGAGTTCGACGACGGCGCCCACCGAATCCCCGTCCTTGCGGGCAGCTTCGATGGAATCCGCCATGGCTTCTGCGCGCTCCGGATCAGCCGCACGGACCGGGTTCTGTTCGATGAAGTCGCGCTCGACGCGCTGGCCAACGATGTTGCCGACCGCGGCCGTCCAGCCCCACACATCGATGCCGTGCGGTTCCAAGATCATGGCAGCGACCGCACCTGCCGCAACTCGGGCCGCCGTTTCACGCCCGCTCGACCGTCCACCGCCACGATGGTCGCGATGACCGTACTTGGCCCAGTAGGTGAAATCGGCGTGGCCGGGACGAAAAAGATCCTTGATGTTGTCGTAATCGCGGGATCTTGTGTCGTCGTTGCGAATCAGCATGGCCAGCGGCGCGCCGGTCGTACGGCCCTCAAAGACACCCGAGAGCACCTCGGGAGAATCCGCCTCCTGCCGCTGGGTCACCAGTCGCGATTGACCGGGCCGGCGCCGCGCCATCTCGGCGGCCAGGCGGGCTTCGTCGAACGGAACACGCGGTGGCATACCGTCGATCACCACACCGAGGGCCGGGCCGTGACTCTCGCCAAAGGTGGTCACGCGAAAGGCCTTACCGAATGTATTGCCGCTCATCGATTCACCTCCGCCTGTCGTTCCCGAATCGCGGTTTCCCAACGTCCGAGCGCCTCGGGGTTGGGGTGCCCTGCCCGCAGCCGCTCGAGCCGATCGATTGCGTCCGCCCAGCGGCCAGCCTCTTCGAGCATGCGAACCTCGCCCTCAAGTGCCGCGATCCACGCATCGGAGCCTTCAGATGCGCGCTCGACCGCTTTTGCGTAGGTCCCGGTTGCCGAGCTGACGGCACGTGCCAGTTCACGCGCCTGCGCCATGACGACCAGCGCACGGGGCTGAAGATCGGCGGGTGACGTGTCGCGAGACCACGGCTCAGCCTCCTGCAGCGCCTGCAGCAACCGCCCAGACTGTAGATGCAGCTTGGCAAGCCGCACGGAGGCCTCGGCACGGGCACGGTCATTGGTTGTCCGCTGACGCCAAGCCTCGAGGACCTCGGCGGCACGATCGGGCTGCTCAAGGTCACGCTCATAGAGCGTTGCCAGCTCCGTCGCGGCGGCCGACCGCACGGCCTCATCAGCGCTGCGGAGCAGGATCTCGCGGTATTGCTCTTCGGCCGAGCGCGGCTTGCGGGCGGGGCCTGCAAAAATACGCGCCGCCTGCAGCCGTGCCTCGTTCGCCCGTGGATGCTGCGGTAGCTGCACCCAAAGGCGCTCGTAATGATGCAGGGCCTCGTTCCAGTGCCCGCGAGCGCCGAGTTCGGTGGCCTCGTGGAAAATTCGCTCACCGCGCCAGTCTGAGCATCCGGACAGCGCCAGCAGGACAACCGCCAGCGCCGGCCACAGCACGCCGAGGGCTCGCCGCGTCAGGCTTCGCCTCCGGGTGCGGTTTCGGTGTCGGCGCCTTCCGTGACCTCGTCGCCCATCGGCTCGTCGCCTTCTTCATGCGCGACCCGCGCAACGCCCGCAACATGCTCATTGCCACGCATCTTCATCAGGCGGACCCCTTGCGTGTCGCGCTTGTATTGCGAGACGGTATCGACGTCGAAGCGAACGACGCGCCCGGTGTCGGTGACCAGCATGACCTGATCGCCGGCCTCGACGGGTAGCGCACCGACAATGCGTCCCGTTTTTTCAGTCAAACGCATGGTCAATACGCCCTTGCCGCCGCGTGTCTGCTTGCGGTACTCTTCGACCGGTGTGCGCTTGCCATAGGCCAGCTCCGTTGCGGGAAGAATCTCGATACCTTCTTGCGCCCGAATCCCCGCGACAACATAGTCGTCCTTGCGCAAGCGGATACCACGCACGCCGCGCGTTACACGGCCCATCTGGCGCACGTCCGACAGGTCAAAGCGGATCGACTGGCCCAAGTGAGTGACAAGGACGATCTCATCGTCTTCCAGCACGCGCAGGACCGAAACCAGCCGGTCGTCGTCATCGAGACGG
>CAZUAB010000087.1:0-10033 GCA_964617795.1 uncultured bacterium | reverse complement strand
TTTTGTTTCTGCGGCGCTGGGTCTTGTTGCGGCCTTGGCTGTGGCGTTGCTGCTGGTCGAGTCGCTGCCACCCGCGGTTCGGCAGGCGCGCCGCCACGCGGGCGCCCCACCGGTGCCTGCGGGTTTCGTTGCCCGCTTGGCACCATGGCTCGTCGTCGCCTTTTTGAGTTCGACGAGCCGCGTTGGCTTTGAGGCGACGATCGGTTTTCTGGTCGAGGATCGCTTTGCCCGCGGCCCGCGCGATGTCGGCATGCTGCTTGGCTGGATCGGCTTTGTCGGCGTACTGGTTCAGGGCGGCGCCTTGCGGGCCCTGTCGCGCCGCTATGCTGACGGAGCCTTACTGATTGCCGGCACGCTGCTGTCGGCGCTCGGCTTGGGGGCCCTGGGATTGGCGCCCGACATGGCCATGTTGGCTGCGGCCGGGGCGCTTTTGGCCGCCGGGCAGGCGCTGGCTATGCCGACGATCACGGCCCTGGTCAGTCGCGCCGGCGAAGCGTCTCAAGGCCGAGCACAGGGGCTGGCCCAGAGCGCGCAGTCACTCGGGCGTGTCGCCGGACCCGTCGTCTTTACGGCCATCTACCAGATCATCGGACCCACCGAAGCCGCCCTCGGGACCGGCGCCCTAGCCCTCGTCGCCGGCGTTGCCGCATGGTGGGCCGTCCGCGGCGCCCCAGCCGATGTCTTGGGCGCCCCTAGCCCCCAAGGAGCCACGCCCCCCCCGCGCTAAACGCGCGGGGGGCGGTCAAACGGGATGCGATGCAAGGAGGGGGTGCAGGCGAACAGCGCAGGTGCGGCAGCGCCAGATCGAGCCGTGCGCCAAGCCCCTGACGCCGTAGCGCGCCCGTTCCACCGCCCCTTCAGAGCGTGGCGTCGCCGGGCACCCACTCACACGGCACCATCTTCCCTTCATAATCCAGCTTGGCGGCCTCCAGAAGGCGCAGCGTCTCTTTGACCGAACGGCCGATTTCGCCGTGCGTCACGAGGTACACGCGCAGCGTGCCGTCGGGGGCAATGATGAATGTGCCACGGGTCGCCCGGCCGTCTTCTTCAATCAGCACGTTGTAGCGGCGCGCGATTTCCTTGGTAAAGTCGCTGAGCAGCGGGTATTTGATCGCGCCTAGATCGCCTTCAATCCAAGCCTTATGGCTAAACTTGGAGTCCACCGAACAACCGACCACCTCGGCGCCGGCTGCGACAAATTCAGCATGGTGGGCGCTGAAAGCACGGATTTCGGTCGGGCAGACAAACGTAAAGTCGTAGGGATAAAAGAACAGTACAACCCAGCGACCCTTATAATCATCGAGCGAAACGCGACCGAATTCACCATTCGGCAAGACAGCGTCACCGTCAAAATGGGGGGCGGGTAGTCCGACTTGAATAGGCATGGGATCCTCCTGTTGTTTTCAGTTGGAATCATTCTAACACGGGAGCTGGAACGTTGCAAACCCCTTGGTAGGCACGTGCCACTACGCCTAATTTAGTTTGCTGCTTTGAGCACCGACGCCGTCGCCACGGCATTGCGATTATGCTCTTTTACCCAGTACATGGCTTGATCAGCCAAGCGGATCAGCTCGATGCTGTCCTCGGTATCATCGGGTAAGGTTGCGATACCAAAGCTGGCCGTCAGCCGGCATTCGACGCCATGGCGGATACCGAAGCGGAACATTCCGATAGCCGAGCGGATACGCTCAGCCACCATAATGGCCTCATCCTGGCCCGTTTCGGGCAGCAGCAGGACAAACTCGTCTCCGCCGTAGCGCGTGGCAATATCGGTGGCGCGCAGGCTGTCACGCAAAATGAGTGCGGTTTCCCGCAGCACTTCGCTGCCGACAAGGTGACCGTGCGTGTCGTTGACGACCTTGAAGTGGTCGAGGTCGAGGAAAATGATCGACAGTGGCTGGCCGGCCCGTCGGCAGCGACGAAATTCCTGCTCAAGCGACTGCTGCAGGTAGCGGGCATTGAACAGTGCCGTGACATCGTCGGTCACGGTCAGCTCACGGATCCGCTGCACAGCACGAGCGTTCTCGATGGCGATCGCCGAGAAATCGGCGAGTGTTTGCAGTAGCTGCAGTTCGCGATCACCAAAGGCGCTGTTGTCGAGCACATTGAGGAGCTCGATGACTCCAAGTACGCGGTCTTTGCTGACCAGCGGCACCGCGACGATGCTGCGTGTCTCAAAACCGGTCTCGCTGTCGAATTCTGGGGCAAAGCGACTGTCTGATTTGACGTCGTGTGCGATGACCGGCGTTGCCTCCCGGGCGACCCAGCCAGCGATGCCGCGGTCGACGGACATCCATGTGCCGTGCAGACGCGTCGCACTGCCCCCGACGACGATCTCGAAGCGCAGTTGCCGCCGATCCTCGTCGTGCAACAGCAGCGACCAATGCGAAGGGTTGAAGAGCAAGCTGATCTGCTCCATGATGATGCCAAGCACCTCGGAGAGATTCAACGTGCTGGTCAACGCCTTGCCGATCGAATGGAATACGGCGAGATCCGCTCCGCTGCCGGAGTCGTCAACCCGCGTCCGTACGTCGTTCACCCGTTGTGATCCCTTCCGTTGGGCCCATCGGGAACTTGCTCCCGCGACTCCAACATACCCGAACGTCAGCATGAATTCAATCGTTCGGCAACAGAGGTTATGTTTGTGACAGCTAGTAGTGAAATCGCCGACCGCCTGAACGCCGTTCACGACGCCATTGCGTCGGCCTGTCGGGCTGCCGGTCGCAATCCGGGCGATGTGCGGCTGATTGCCGTCGGTAAGCGGTTTCCCGTTGGGGTCTTGCAAGCCGCCAGAGCCGCCGGGCAGCGTGACTTTGGCGAGAACTATGCGGCGGAACTGGCCGAAAAGGCCGCGGTGCTCGGTGACGACGTGGTTTGGCACATGATCGGCCCGCTGCAGCGGCGGCAGGTGGCGCTCATGCCGCAGCGCAACCTGCTTGTCCACACGCTCGATCGGCTGGAGCTCATTGAGCGCTTCGAACGACTGCGCCCTGGCCAGTTGCCGCCTTTTCTGGTGCAGGTCAACATTGGCGGTGAAGCCAGCAAGTCGGGCCTTGCCCCCGATGCCGTGCCAGCATTTTTCGATATGCTGTTGGCCCGGCGGCCGGCGCTTGATGTGCGCGGCTTGATGACGATACCGCCGCCCGCCGCCGCGCCGGGTGATTCGCGCCGCTGGTTTGCCGCATTGCGGGAGCTTGCCGACCGTTTGCAACGCACACACGGACCGCGAACGATGGAATTGAGCATGGGCATGAGCGACGATTTTGCGGATGCCATCCGCGAGGGGGCCACCTGGATCCGTGTCGGCACAGCCATCTTCGGCGCCCGCAGTGGTATCATCTAAGGCATGACTACGACACAGAAAAAACCACGAATCCTCGTTGTCGGTGGCGGCGCCATGGGCGGTGCGCTCGTACGTGGCTGGCTGGCTGACGGTCTCGTTGATCCTGCCGATTTGCGGGTCGTCGATCCTTCGGCAACCGTGCGCGGATCGTTTGGCGCACAGGGCATCGAAGCACACGCCGATGCGGCGGGCCTGGCGTCTGATTTGTGGGTGCTGGCCGTGAAGCCGCAGTTGATGCAGGCAGTCCTGGCGCCGCTCGCCGCCCAGCTCAAGGGGCAAACAGCCGTCAGCATCGCGGCCGGTGTGTCACTGCATACACTGGCTACTTGGGCGCCGGGTACCCACTGGCTGCGCGCAATGCCCAACCAACCGGCCGTCGTGCGTGCGGGGGCGACGGGTCTGTATGCGGCGGCCGAGGTTTCGCCCGCGGCGCGCGCGCTTGTCGAGCGCTTGTTCGCGGCTGTGGGCGCTGTTGTTTGGGTCGAACGTGAGGAGCTGATGCACGCGGTTACAGGCCTTGCGGGCAGTGGGCCAGCTTTTGTCGCCGTAGTGGCCGAGGCCCTTGAAGATGCCGGCGTCGCGGCTGGTTTGTCGCGAGCGGCGGCGCGGTTACTGGCCCGCCGCACGATCGGCGGCACAGCGGCACAGCTCGAAGGGGAAGATTTGGCGCCAGCGGCGCTCAAAGACCGCGTGGCCAGCCCCGGTGGTACGACGATTGCTGGTTTGGCCGCCGCTGAGGATGCCGGCTTGCGGTCCGCCGTACAGGCCGCCGTATTCGCGGCCGTCCACCGTTCACGCGAACTAGGCGGTGACGAATGAGTGTGCTCGTCGATATCCTCGTGGCGGCGTTGTCGTTCGTCTACACCATGATTACGCTCTATACCTATGTGGTTTTTGCCGCTGTCGCCACCACTTGGGTTGGCGCCGATCCGCATAACCCGGTCGTACGCTTTTTGCGGCAGGTCACTGATCCGCTGCTGCGGCCGCTGCGCCACCGGCTCTGGCCGCTGACGCGCCGCCTGCAAGTCGACCTGTCACCGATGGTGCTGATCTTTGGCTTGATCGTTGTCCAGATTCTGATCCGGCACTTGCAGGCCGCGCTGCACAGGGGGCTTTTGGCATGAATCGCGGTCCGGTTCGGTTTGTCAGTGAGCTTGGGCAAAAGCATGACGCCAACCCGCTGCCCATGATCATTTTTGGGCACGACGCCGCAGATACGGCCGGTTTCGTGGCTGAGGTTTCAACGATCAGCACGGTGGCTGTCGAGACGAGTGAAGACCTGGCGGCAATCCTTGCCCGCGACGACGTACTTGGGATCTGGGCCCACAGCCACGAGGGGCGTGATGGCGAAGCCGAGGCGGCGATCGAGGCCGTGCGCAAGGCGCGTGGTCGCCGCGTGTCGATCTACGGCGCCTGGTCCCCCGACGTGCGCGCCGAAGCTGGGCGGGCCGTTGCCTGCCGTGCGGATGGGCTTATTTTGCCCGAGGTCGATGCTGCCGAGATGTTTGCCTATATCTTTGCGATCTTCCAGTGGGCCGAGGGCGGCGGGCAACCGCCGGCCGACGTCGATGCGCACATCGAGCTGCTGCGCCGCCATTTCAAGACCTCCAAGTTTTGGTGGGCCGCCGCCAACCGTATCCTCGATCCGGCCTGAACCGGCTAAGCGCCGAGCCAAAGGAGCCCCCATGACCGAGTCGCCGCTTAGCCCCGCCGAGCAGACCCTTGCTGCCGTCATGCGTATCTATGCGGGGCTCTATTTTGGATTTTTGGCGGCGCTACTGGTATTCGAAGAGCAGGTATTTGCGCTGATGGAATGGCAGCGTGAGCTGTATGGCTTCGGCCGCCCTATCGGGCTACCGAGTGAGCCCTTCTGGAAGTTCGTGGCGGCCAGCCTTGTGCTCAGTTACGCGCTGATTTCGTTCTGGGCCTCACAGGACATTCGCAATAGCCGCCATCTCGTGCGCCTGCAGGTGTGGGGCAAGTTCTTTTCGACGGCGCTCTTTTTTGCCTGGTTTCTCGGCCACGACTACCCGTTCGCCTATCTGGCCGGTGGGGTCAGCGATCTGGCCATGGGCGTCGTGGCTCTCCTCTTTTTGCTACGGGCCTATCCCGACGAGCGTGAGCTTCTGAGGTCGCCACTGCGTCGCCAGTAGGCGGCGGCGCATGCTGTCCCCTTGGTGCCGCGGCAATACGGGTTGTGTCGGCAGCACACGGCCACAACGGCGTGACGCGCGGCGGTTCTGGTTGCGAACCAGGCAAAAAAAGGGGTGACCAGATGAACTTGGGATTGCGCGTACTGGGCCTGGCAGGTGCGGCGTCGCTGTTACTCGGCTGCAATCGCAGCGTAGCGCCCGATCTGGCTGATTGTCGTTGGCCCGTGGTGCCCGAGGCCGAGCCGGTCGCAGCCTTTTCCGCGGGCGACGAGGGCAGCGGATCCTTCGGCTTCTGGGATGCCTCGCCGTGGGGCTTGCCGGAGTACGTCTATACGCTCGATCAGGCCGTTGACCCGCGGGCCGACTGGCCCAACACCGAGCGCCGCATGCGCCGCGACCACTGGAGCCTCGTCGGCAACCTGCGTCTCAGTGCGCTTGCGTATAACGAGGGCTGGATCGATGTGCACACGCAGGAGCGCGGCCTCGTTTCGCTGACTCGCGCCGATCCCGAGCATGGCCAGTGGGGCGGCGGCTGGTCGTGGGTAGATGTGAGCGGTGACGACCGCGAGGGTTGGGCCTCGGCCTGGGCCTGGCGGCCCGCGCAGAGCGCCTCGTGGCGTAGCTTCGGGCCCGGCTGGACCCGCCAGGGAACCTGCGACGGCGCCGTAGGCGTGATGCGGACCGTCTGGGCTCCGGAAGGCGACCACGGGTTTCTCGTCGAAGACATTGCCCTGACCAACTACGCCGAGGGAGCCATCGAGCTCGATCACACCACGGTATGGGACGTCAATCGCCACGCCTACGTCGAGCAACTGTTGCGCTCGGGGGTGGTCGCGCCGCACGTGCCGGCGCGTATGGATGAAGAGCGACGCCGCCTCAATGACAAGTTTGTTGTCGAGTCGCTGCGCGAACCACGTGCCGCGCGGATTCGGCACACGCTGGCGACGGGGGCCATGCCCGCAGAGGCGACGCGTCCGGCCGACGAGGATCTGGCGCCGCCGGACGCCTTTCTGGCCGCCTTGACCCCTGGTGACGACGTTTGGATTCTTGACGGCGCTGCCTTCGTTGCCGACGGCGACCGGCCGCGCTTGGTTGATATCAGCGCCCGGGATTTGGCACGCGGTTCTGCTGCCGACCAGCCAGGCATGCTGGCTGCCCGCCGCCGCCTGCGCATTGCTGCCGGCGAGACGGTACGCTTGCGCTATGCCTTCGGGGCGGTTCCGCCGGGGGGGACGCTACCCGATCTGACGGCATTCCACAGTGACGCGGGCGATGCAGCCTTTGCTCGCAGTCTCACCGCCACCGCTGCACTCTTGCCACGCACTGAAGTCGACGCAACCGCGGTGCCTGGCGGCGAGATCGCCCCGGCAACGCTCGACCGCGAACTGGCATGGCATGCCGCGATGCTGCGTAATCTTGGCGGCTATCAGGACTACTACGAGCATTTTGTGGTCAATCAGGGCTCGGCCTACTGGTATCTGCAAGGGCTTGACGGGGCGGTGCGCGACTTCGTGTTCATCGCGGCCGCCCTCGCTTGGATCGATCCTGTACTGGCGGAGGAGACCCTGCGATACGCCGCCCGCATGCGTTTTGGCGCCACGGGGGCATTGGCCTACACGGCCAGCAACGCGGGCAAGATCAGCGATGCGGGCGGGCTGCACTCGCGCCCCTCGGACCTCGATTTGTTCTGGTGGTGGGGCCTTGCCGAGCTGGCCGCCGCTACCGGTCGCGGCGATATTCTGGCCGCCGAGGAGCCGCTCTGGCCCAAGCATGAGTATCCGGCGCGGCCGCTGCTTGAGCACGTGCGCATCGGGCTGCGCTATCTGGTCGACGAGATTGGCATCGGCACGCATGGCCTGATTAAGGTCGGCAGCGGCGACTGGGATGACTCGATTACCTTTTTTGCCGACAGTCGCGCCGATGCCGAGGCCCACGGCGAGAGCATTGCCAACGCGGCGATGGCCGCCTTCATCGCGCCTTGGATGGCCGCCATGGTCGGCGAGGCCGGCGAGGTGACGATGGCCGCTGAGCTGGCCGCGCTCGGTCGCGACCAGCATGCCGCCGTGGCCGCCCAGTGGACCGGCGACTGGTATCTGCGCGCCTGGTTCGGACCCGACAAGCCGTTCGGCGAGGATGTGCTTTTTCTGTTTTCGAGCGCTCTGGCCATGATTGCCGCCGTACCCGATGCCGAGCGGGGCGGCATTCTGTCCGGCAATCTCGACCGCTACCTGATTGATCCTTCGACGACGTCGATGTTTCAGTTCTGGTACCTAAGTCCACCCGATGATGTGATCCCTGGGGCCACGGATGCCGGGTCGGCCAATCCGGCGATTACGGCGCTTGGTCTGTGGGGCCTGGGCAACTACGACCGTGATCTGGCGTGGCAGGGCTTGTGGCGCAATACGATGGCCCGCCGCGCCGAGATCTATCCCGACCTGTGGTACGGCATTTGGTCGGGCCCGGATGCGCAGTACACAAACGTCCACAAAGACGCCGGCCAAACCTGGGCCAGCCCGGCAACGCCAATGCGCGATCACCCGGTACTCAACTCGAATCAGCATGTGGGGCCGCTGCTTGGGGCGATCCGCTTGGCTGGCCTTGAGCCCGCCACCGCGCCGACCGCGGACGGCCCGCGCCCGGCACTGCGGATTGGTCCACGGGTGCCGGTGGGCGTACGCTGGACGCTTGACCTGCCACTTGCGCGCGTTGAAACCGGGACCGACTTCTACGCGGTGGAGCTGCGGCCCCAGGCCGACGGCGTGCGCCGTTTGCGCCCGGCGCCCCCGCCCGGCGCTGCGGCCGTCGGACCGGTCACGGTCAATGGTGCGCCGGTCGCCCTCGACGCTTGGGGCACGCTCGTCTTGACGGTCCGCGCGGGTGCGCCGCTTCGCATTGAGGTGCGCGGCGCCGATTGACGGCATGCACCGCGACTTGCCGGGGCCGCGCCCCTGTGGCACAATAATGGTTTCGGGCGGCCTGCGTCGGGGTCAACTCGCGTCAACCGCCCCGGAACCGACCGACCGCGAAGGATCGAACTCATGTCGAAGCGCTGTGACATCTGCGGCAAGGCTCCTGTTTCAGGCAACAGCTACTCGCACGCCCACAACAAGACGCGCCGCCGCTTCTTGCCCAACCTGCAAAACGTGCGCGCCTTCATCGACGGCCGCGCCCAGCGCATCACGGCCTGTACGGTCTGCATCCGCTCTGGCAAGATCACCAAGCCGCCGGTCCGCAAGGCCCCGACGACGGTCTGAGCCGCCCCTTCATCGCGCATTGTCAAGGCCTGCCGCGCTTCGTGCTCGGCAGGCCTTTTTTGCGGCCCGTGGCGGGCTCGCTGGGCATGTCCGCGGCGGCGCTCCTACAATGAAGGCATGTCATGGAGGACACTCGCGCTGATGGCCACGCTTGCTGCCGGTTCCGCCACCGCTGCCGAAGCGCCACCCACGACGGCCGATGCGCTGTTTGCCGGTGGTTGTTTCTGGTGCATGGAGTCGCCGTTCGAGAAGCTGCCGGGCGTGCTTGAGGTGATCTCGGGCTACACGGGAGGCGCCGAGGCCAATCCGACCTACGAGCAGGTGTCGTCGGGCCGCACGGGCCACGTCGAAGCGGTGCGGGTGGTCTACGATCCGGCCCGTATTGGCTATGCCGACTTGCTCGCAGTGTTCTGGCGCCAGATCGACCCCACCGACGACGGCGGCCAGTTCGTCGACCGCGGCCCGCAGTACGCCAGCGCCATTTTTGTCGCCGGGCCCGAAGAACGTCGCATTGCTGAGGCGTCAAAGGCCGCCTTGGCGGCATCGGGCCGCTTCGACCGGCCGATCGTCACGCCAATCCGCGAGCGTGGTCCGTTCTGGCCGGCCGAGGCGTACCACCAGGATTACTACCGCGAAAATCCGCTCCGTTACCGCTTTTATCGTGCCGGCAGTGGCCGTGATTCCTATCTCGACCGCACTTGGGGCGACGACCGTGCGGCGCCACCGCCTGCCGCCGCCGCGCCCGCGGCGGCAAAAAAGGGGGTCTGGGTGAAACCAAGTTCGGAGGAATTGCAGGCGCGCCTGACGCCGCTGCAGTTCAAGGTGACGCAGGAAGACGGCACCGAGCCGGCCTTCCGCAACACGTACTGGGACAACAAAGCCCACGGCCTCTACGTCGACGTGGTCAGCGGCGAGCCGCTGTTTTCATCACTGGACAAGTACGACAGCGGCACGGGCTGGCCGTCGTTCACCCGCCCCTTGAACCCCGCGTTTGTTACCGAGCACGTCGACCGCAAACTCTGGTCTACCCGCACCGAAGTCCGCAGCGCCAAGGCCGACAGCCACCTCGGCCATGTCTTCCCCGACGGCCCCGCGCCGACCGGGCTGCGGTACTGCATGAACAGCGCGGCGCTGCGGTTCGTGCCGCTGGAGGAGCTGGAGCAGCATGGGTATGGAGAGTGGGTTGCGGTGTTTCGGGCGGCGGGGGTGGAGTAGGGGCGCGGCGTCTGCGCAAGTCAGTACATAGGTGACGGAAAATTGTCAGGACATGGGTGACAGGTTAC
>CAZUAB010000086.1:0-10102 GCA_964617795.1 uncultured bacterium | reverse complement strand
GATCGGCCGGGGCCAGCGCGAACTGATCATCGGCGACCGCCAGACCGGCAAAACGGCGGTTGCGGTCGACACGATCCTCAACCAAAAAGGCCTTGACGTCTACTGCATCTACGTCGCCGTCGGCCAGAAGCGTTCGACGGTTGCGCAGGTGGTGGACCGCCTCGAAAAATCAGGTGCGATGGCGTATACCACGGTCGTCAGTGCGACGGCCTCGGAATCAGCCGTACTGCAGTTTTTGGCCCCCTACGTGGGCGCCGCGATCGGCGAGTACTTCCGTGACAACAGCATGCACGCCCTGATCGTCTATGATGACCTCAGCAAGCAGGCCGTCGCCTACCGCGAACTTTCGTTGCTGCTGCGTCGCCCGCCGGGCCGCGAAGCCTATCCCGGCGACGTCTTCTATCTCCACAGCCGCCTGCTCGAACGTGCCGCCAAGCTCTCGGATGACCGCGGCGCCGGCTCGCTTACGGCGCTGCCGATCATCGAGACGCAGGCCGGCGACGTGTCCGCCTACATCCCGACCAACGTGATTTCGATCACGGACGGCCAGATCTTTCTCGAAACAGACCTGTTCTACGCCGGTATTCGCCCGGCGATCAACGTCGGTATTTCGGTCAGTCGCGTCGGCGGTTCGGCCCAGATCAAGGCGATGAAGTCGGTTGCCGGCCGTCTGCGGCTCGAACTGGCCCAGTATCGTGAGCTCAAGGCCTTCGCCCAGTTCGGCTCCGATCTCGACAAGGTCACCCAGCAACAGATTCACCGCGGCCAACGCCTCGAAGAACTGCTCAAACAGGGCCAATACGCGCCGCTGCCGGTCGAAAAACAGGTCGTCTCGATCTACGCGGGCACGAACGGCTGGCTCGACCCCCTTGGCGTTGCCGACGTGCAGCGCTTCGAGGCCGAACTGCACGGCTTTTTGGAGTCGAATCATCCCTCAGTTCTCGAAGACATTCGCACCAAAAAAGCCCTGACCGATGACGTCGTCAAGGCACTCGAAGCAGCGCTGGCTGAATTTGCCGGCGTGTTCAAGAAGAGCGCCTAACGATGCCGGGCGGGAATCTGCGCACGATCCGTAAGCGGATCACTTCGGTTCGCAGCACGCAACAGATCACGCGGGCCATGAAAATGGTCAGTGGTGCGAAGTTCCGTCGTGCCGAGGACCGGGTTCGCACGTTTCTGCCCTACGCACGCGAGCTCGAGACGACCCTCGGGGCACTGGCGGCCCGGCGCGAGACCTTGACGCACCCCCTGCTTGAGGCCGGCGTCGAAGGCGCACCGCCGCTCTTTGTCGTCGTCGGCTCCGATCGTGGCCTCTGCGGCGCCTTCAACACCAACGTGTTCAAGCAGCTTCGTTACACGCTCGAAGACCAGGGCATCGATCCCAAGGATGCGGTTTTCTACCCGATCGGGCGCAAGTCGCGGGACTTCATCCGGCGACGCGGCTGGACCGAGCTTGGCGCTTTGGCGCCGCTGCCGGAACCGCCAACTGCCGATGTCGTGGCCGAACTGGCGGCGACCCTTGCCGACGCCTTTCGCAGCGGCGTCGTCAGCGAAGTGCATGTGGTCTACAACCACTTTGTCAACGCTCTGGTTCAAAAGGTGCAGATCGAGCCTCTGCTCCCCATGCCGCAAGCTACCGGCACCCTCACGCACGTCCCGCACCTGACCGAGCCAGGCGCCGAAGCGCTGGCCATGCGCCTTGTACCCGAGGTCTTTTCATCGAGGCTCGAGACGATTTTGCTCGATAGCCTCGCCGGGGAACACGGGGCGCGCATGACCGCCATGGATTCGGCGACCAAGAATGCCTCCGAGATGATCGGCGGACTCACGCTGCAATACAACCGGGCTCGGCAGGCCGCGATTACGTCGGAGCTTCTGGACATTATCAACGGCACCAATTCCATCGATTGAACCGGACCGGCGGCGTACGGAACGCCACCCCCGCGAGGAGCAGGACAATGAGCGAACAATTCGGCAGCATCCGCCAGATCATGGGCCCCGTCATCGACGTCGAGTTCGGGACGGGCGATCTGCCGCCGATCTACACGGCGCTGCGGGTCACCAACGAGGCCATCGACGACCGTGAGTGGAACCTCGTCCTTGAGGTCGCCCAGCATCTCGGCGGCAACATCGTCCGCACGATTGCCATGGACGCCTCGGACGGCCTCGCGCGCGGCGCCAAGGTCAAGTCGACCGGCCGTCAGATCTCGGTTCCGGTGGGCAAGTCCACGCTTGGCCGCATCCTCAACGTCATCGGCGAGCCTGTCGACGAGGGGGCGCCGCTCGAAGCTGGGGAAACTTGGGAAATTCATCGTCCCAGCCCCGAGTTGACTGAGTTGTCGCCGACTGTCGAGCCGTTCGAGACTGGCATTAAGGTTATCGACCTTCTCGCGCCCTACCCCAAGGGCGGCAAGGTCGGCCTGTTCGGCGGCGCCGGCGTGGGCAAAACCGTGCTCATTCAGGAGCTGATCAACAACGTCGCCGTCAAGGGCGGCGGCTTCAGCGTATTCGCCGGCGTCGGTGAGCGTACGCGTGAAGGCAACGACCTCTATCACGAAATGATCGAATCGGGCGTCATTGACGAGAAGAACCTTGAGAACTCCAAGGTCGCGCTCGTGTTCGGCCAGATGAACGAGCCGCCGGGAGCCCGCGCTCGCGTCGCCTTGACCGCGTTGACGATTGCCGAGTACTTCCGCGACGTCGAGGGCAAGAACATGTTGCTCTTCGTCGACAACATTTTCCGCTTCACCCAAGCAGGCTCGGAAGTGTCGGCACTCCTTGGTCGGATTCCGAGCGCTGTGGGCTACCAGCCAACGCTGGCCACCGAGATGGGTGAGCTGCAAGAGCGCATTACGTCGACGCAAAAGGGCGCCATTACCTCGGTGCAGGCCATTTACGTGCCGGCCGATGACCTTACCGACCCGGCCCCGGCTACGGCGTTTGCCCACCTTGACGCCACAACGGTGCTTTCGCGTAAGTTGACGGAAATCGGGATTTACCCCGCTGTCGACCCGCTGGACTCGACAAGCCGTATTCTTGATCCGCAGATTCTCGGCGACGAGCACTACGATGTGGCCCGCCGCGTCCAACAGGTGCTGCAGCGCTACAAGGACCTGCAGGACATTATTGCGATTCTCGGTATGGACGAGCTCTCCGAAGAGGACAAGCAGACCGTATCACGTGCCCGCAAGATGCAGCGTTTCCTCAGCCAGCCATTCCACGTCGCCGAGCAGTTCACCGGTACCCCCGGGGTGTTCGTCTCGCGCGAAGAGGCCGTCCGCGGTTTCAAGGAAATCCTCGAAGGCAAGCACGATGCGCTGCCCGAGCAGGCCTTCTACATGGTCGGCACGATTGACGAGGCCATCGAGAAGGCCAAGAAGCTGGCGAAGGACTGATTCCGATGCGGCTCGTCATCGTTTCTCCACACGGCGGACGGACAGTCGAGGATCTCGACAGCCTCTCGCTGTGGACACCGGTCGGCCAGATGGGAATCTTGCCCGGCCACGCCGATTTTGTCGGCGAGGTCGTGCCGGGTTCCTTCCGGGCCGTCGGGCGCGCCGAGACGCTTAGCGGCGTGCTCGGCTCGGGCCTCGTGCGGATCGAGGACGGTACCGTTCGCGTCGCCGTTGAGCAGTGGAGTAAAGAGGCGCCTGCCGATCTTGGCGACCGTATCGAGCGCCTGACCGCTCAGGTTGCCGCCGCCGTCGATAAGCCGGCCGCTGCGCAGCGCCTTGGCCGCGAGCTGGCCTGGCTGCGCAAGTGGGCCGCGGAGCGCGGCCGCGCTGCCTGATCATCTGCCGCGTCCGGTGACGCTTGCCGACGACATCCGCTTTGGCACCGATGGCTGGCGAGCGGTCCTCGGCGAGGGCTTCACGACTGACCGCTTCGTGTTGGCCATTCGTGCCACTGCAACAATCCCCCCATTTGCGGCGGCCCGTGCCGCTGGCGTACCGATTCTAATCGGTTACGATACGCGCCTGCTCGCCGACCGTTTCGCGTCGCTGGCCGCCGCCGAGCTCTCCGATCTCGGCTTCGTCGTCGTGCTGGCCGATGCCCCGGCGGCAACCCCGGCTGTCTGCGCCGCCGTGGTCGACCGCGGGGCGGCCGCCGGCCTGATGATCACGGCGAGCCATAACCCGCCCGATTACCTCGGGCTCAAAATCAAAGGCCCTTGGGGCGGCAGCGCCACACCGGACTGGATCGCGGCGATCGAAGCGGCTCTGCCCATGCAGGCCGCGCCGCAAGGTCTAGTCCCGTTTCGCGAGTGCCCCGCCTCCACGGCGCGCGGCGATTTCGTCGGCGAACACGCGGCACGCATGCTCCGCTTCGTAACCCCGACGGTGGGAGCGATGACGATTGTCCACGATGCGATGTACGGCTCAGGCGCCGGTCTTGCCACCACAATGTTGGCGGGTAGCGGATCCACGGTCGTCGAAGTGCGCCATGAACGCAATCCCGGCTTCGGCGGCCACGGCCCCGAGCCGATTGAATCGCGCCTGATGCCGATGGTCAAAGCTGTTCGGGAACACGGTGCCGACTTCGGCTTTGCCACCGACGGTGACGCCGACCGCATCGCGGCCTGCGACGCCGACGGACGTTTCGTCTACCCGCACGAGATCTTTGCCCTCAACCTTCTGTACCTCGCCGAGGTGCGCGGTTTGCGTGGCCGCGTGGTGCGTTCGGTTTCGACCGGAGAGCTGGTACGCAAGGTTGCGGAGGCCTTTGACTGCCCGGTCACGACGGTGCCGGTCGGCTTCAAGCACACGGTCGGCGAAATGCTGGCCGGCGGCGTAATCATCGGTGGCGAGGAATCCGGTGGCATCGCCGTGGTCGGGCACCTGCCCGAGCGCGACGGGGTGCTGAACGGGCTCTTGCTCCGCGAATTGATGCTGGCCCGTGGACAAAGCCTGCGCCAGATTCTCGACGATCTGGACGCCCGTTTCGGCCCGAGCGCCTTTGCCCGCCGCGACCTCCACGTGCCCGCCGATCGGATGCAATCGATCGTGGCCCGCCTGCAGGGTGAGGCCCCGGCAGCCCTAGCCACCCACCCTGTCACCTCGATTGACCGCCTCGACGGCACCAAGATCTGGTGCGGTGACGAGCGCTGGATTCTCGTTCGGGCCAGCGGCACCGAACCGATTCTGCGCGTCTACGCCGAGGCCCCGACGATGCCCGAGGTCGAGGCCTTGCACGACGCCATGGCTGCCTGGCTGGCCTGAATCCCGCCGCCGTTTGCGCGCCCGGCCCCGCGGCGCGACACTGACACGCAACGGCTGCGCGCCCGGCGCAAAGGGAGGGATACCCGCATGAGCGATCGCCCCACGATGCTGATTGCCGGTGCCACCGGCGTCGTCGGCAGCCACCTGGTCACGGCCGCCAAAAGTCGCTACCGCATTCGCATTCTTACACGTGGCCGTAGCCGCAGCATCCCCACCGGCGCCGATGACACGGTAGTTTGGGCTCCCCGTGAGGCCGCCCGTGGCCACGAGCGTTCGCTCGAAGAGATCACGCAGGCCCTCGACGGCGTCGCCGTGGTAGTCAATCTGGCCGGTGCCTCGCTGGCCGAGGGCCGCCTCGACGAGCGACACCGCCGCCGTGTGCTGCAAAGCCGCCTCGACGCGACCAACGCCCTCGTGGCTGCCTGCCGTCGTGCCGGCAGCCCGCCGCCTGTTTGGCTGCAGGCTTCAGCCGTCGGCTACTACGGCGACACCGGCGAGCAGGAGGTAACCGAGGCGACCCCGGCCGACCCGCAATCTGCGCTCGGCGATATCTGCCAGCAATGGGAGGCTGCCGCCGTCCGCGCCACCGAGGACAGCCGGATCCGGCAGATCGTCACACGGATCGGACTCGTCCTGGCCCCCGATGCCCCCGCCTGGCGCAAGATGCTGTTGCCGATCAAACTCGGCGTCGGCGGCGCCCTCGGCAGCGGCCGCCAGTGGTGGCCCTGGATCGACGCCGACGACGTCGCCGGCGCGATGCTGCACCTGATCGAGCTCCCCGACGCGCGAGGCGCCTACAACTTGGTCGCCCCCGAGCCGGTGCGTCAGCTCGATCTGGTCAAACTGACGGCCCGCGCGCTGGGCCGCCCAGCCCTGCTGCCCACCCCGGCATTCGCCCTGCGGCTGGCACTCGGCGAGGTGGCGGACGCCTTGCTGCTGCCGAGCTGCCGGGCGCGGCCGGGGCGGCTCTTGGCGACGGGGTACCGGTTTGGGGTGGCGACGGTGGAGGAAGAGGTGCGACGGCTGACCCAAGTGGTGCCGGGTTTTCCATTCGAAAATCATTTCCACTAGGAGAAATACTCAATGCCCACAGGTGGTTGCCCGTGACCTGCGGCGGTACCAAGGAGTGTCTAAATCTCGTTTTTTGGGGTTTATCGGCGGTCGCGCTCCGTGAGACGCGATCTCCGCATGGTGTGCGGCGTTTGCGCGCGTGCGGGGCGCAGGCATAGCGCGAAACCTGTGGGATGGGGCGGCCGAAGGCGGGCGAAAAGATTCAAGCGGGTTACGGAACACCTCGTCCTGCGTGCAAGAGTCGTGCGGCCGCAAGGCGCGACTCGACAACATCCGCCGCTGCTGCCAGTATGCGCGTGTGCGAGACCCGCGCAATCCATGACGGCGACAGATTGCGACGATCTCTGCCCCTGCAACAGGGGCATCAAGTACAGGCACTGCCGCGGCACGGCCGGTGAGTTGTCGAGTTGGGATGACGGGAGGCGAAACGCCATTGGGAACCTCGTTCGGAACGGCTGCGAGCCGACATTCTGTGAGTCGCCCGCCGAGTGATAGAAGCCCGCAATGCGGGCCCGATCGGTGACTTCCAGGGGCTATCACCCAATCAGATGCAGCGCCTATTCGATACGCCGCTGGAGAGCCCTGAGTTCCTTCGTCTCGAACCGCCGCCAGCCGATCCTGCACTACGCGCTGGGGATCGGCGAAGCCGCAGCGGAAGCCGGCCTCAAAGCCACGGATACCGGCAGTTTGCCGCGCAACCTCTGCCACGAATTGGTGCGGGTGAAGGTGGTTACGCCGAACTTACCCACCTTGGCGATAGCCAACGCGAAGTCGATTACACCCCCTGCATGCGATCCGCCTCGTGGCTGAAGACGCGGGTTCCTTGCGCCTGAGAGTGGGATGTTTCCGCGTCGTCCAGAAGAACCGTGCGTGGCTCGACGACCCGGACCGGCTTTATCTGCGGCTGCTCGAGTCTTGCGCGATGCGCTACAACGGGGCCTACACGGACCAATTGAGGATCTGCCGGTCATCCAGTAGGCCTTCGCCCTCGGCCTTTACCGGCTGCACCGTCCTGGCGCCGCCGAGCGGCCTACTGGACCCCGCGGGGTGCCGAACGGTGCCGGGTTTTCCATTTTTCATTTGACGGGATACTGTCGGCCCACAAGCAGTTATGCGCAAATGGAAACAATCTGCGAATGGAAAACCCGGCACCGCCTGTTACGCCAGTGCCGCTGCGAAGCCCTCCGCCACTTGGCCGTCAATGGCCACGAAGCGCACGTCTCGAATCGAGTTCGGCTGCCGCAAAGCCTCACGAACCGCCTCTACAATTACCTCTGTGCCCTCATCGACCGGGTAGCCGTAGACGCCGCAGCCAATGGCCGGAAAAGCGATCGAGTGGAGACCGTGTTCGGCGGCAAGGGTCATGGCGCGGGTGACGGCGTCGCGAAGGAGTGTTTCTTCACCGTCATCGCCGCCACGCCAGATCGGGCCAACGGCATGGATCACGAAGCGTGCTGGCAGTGCAAAACCGGGTGTGATCACCGCCGAGCCGGTAGGGCAGCCGCCAATCGTGCGGCAGGCCGCCAAGAGACGCGGGCCAGCCGCGCGGTGAATAGCGCCGTCCACACCACCGCCGCCGGCCAGTGAGGCATTGGCGGCATTGACGATCGCGTCAACAGCAAGGCGAGTAATATCGCCGCGCAGCACGGTGAGAGCGGGGCCCATGCCGTACATCTTACCCGGACCCGGAGGACGCGTGGGCCAAGGTACGGTGTTTAGGGGCACCCCATTCGTCCAACCCTGACTTGCAGGTGGCGTCGGCCTCAGAGTGCGCTAGCCTCCTGCTTGCCTGCAAACCGGATCCGCTGAGATCGGCAGCGCCGCGTTCGAGCGATTCGAGACAGGCCACGCATCATCTCACCGCTCCCACACAATAGAGGCAATATCAAATCCAGCGTCTGTCGGGTTCGGCCAACCGCGATGTCGCCCGGGGTGGCGCCCTAGGCCCGTCTCGCCACCCCCAAGCACAACTGCCCTGCCCGGCTACCCCAACTCCGCTGCTGTACACCGCCAGCGCGGTCGTACCGTGGAGCGGTATCCGCGGCTGGGCAGGGGCGCCGGAGTCTCCGATGCCGTTCGGCCATCTAGTGCGACACCGTGCCCGAGAACGCGTTGAGGACGACAACACCCGCCACAATGAGTGCAAGCCCAACGGCGGCTGCCAAATCGAGGGCCTGCCCATAAATGAGCCAAGCGACCAGAGTAACGAGAGCCACACCGACACCCGACCAAACGGCGTAGGCCACCGCAACCGGAATACTGCGCAGCGTCAGCGACAGGAAATAGAACGCGGCCGCATAGCCCGCGACGACGATGAGCGATGGCCACAGGCGCGTGAACCCCGCCGATGCCTTGAGTGCCGAAGTCGCCGCGACTTCGCTGACGATGGCCAGTGCTAGGTGGTGCCAGGGTTGCATCGAAATCCTCCGCGCCGCGGGGACGCCCCGCGCCTCAAAATGGATAATTGGATAACCCGGCACCGTGGAGGGCAGCGGCACCTCCGCCACTGCGAACCGCGTCCACGGCTGCGACGAAAACATCATACGGCGTGCGGTGACCCATGCCTTGGACCACGATGCGCTCGACGCGGGCGCCCGAGGCGGCTAGAAAGGCACCCGATAGGTCCGGGTCGACGACATCGTCCTCCGCACCGCAGACGACATAGTGGCAGCCCGGCCCCGGCCGCGCTGGCTCGACGTCGATCGCCTCGGGCATCGGGGCAAGGCCCAGCGCCGGGTTGAACAGCAGCGAATCGATGCCGAGTCGATTGGCCAGATGCCAACCAAAGTAGCCGCCCATCGAACTGCCGATCACCAGATCGGGACGCCAAGGCAGCGCCTTGATCGCTGCCAACAAGCGCGCCCATGGCCCCGGGTCGCGGTAGCGCATCGCCGGTGCCAAGCAGTGGCCGAAGGTGGCCAGATATTCCGGCTTGGGTCCGCCGGGGTCTGATTCAAGGCCGTGCAGGTAGATCGTATTCATGGCGGATATTGTAGCCGCCAACGCACTTGACACCATCCGCCGAACATGATTCACTGAACGCAAGTCACCGAATACGCCAAACAGGAGCCACGCCCATGACTGCGCTGCCCGCCTCTCCTTCAGCCCCAACCGCCGCCCTCACCCAAGGCAGCGGCACGACTCGGGACGCCCGCAAGGCCCGCACGCGGGCACGCCTCAAAGAAGCCGCACTCGCCGCCTTTGCCGAGCACGGCTACGCCGAGGCCTCCATCGCGGATATCACTCGATCCGCCTCTGTGGCCCAAGGCACGTTCTACGTCCATTTCTCGGGGAAAGAGGCCGTCCTCGACGAACTGCTGGCGGACTTCAACCGCGGCCTCGTCGACGCCTTCGGCGCACGTGACTTCGCGATACCTCCCGGCTTCGGCGGTGACCTACGACCACTCGTCGAGGCCCTGGCAGGCACCTTTCTCGACTACTGGGCGACACAGCGGCAACTTGTACTCGTGTTTGCCCAGCGCGCCGCCGCAGGCCTGCGCGTCGAGGAACTCCGCGACGGTATCAACCCCGGCCTGCACGCGTTTCTGGTCGAGATCCTGGTGGCGCGCGTCGGCGAAGCGGACCGGGGACGGCTAAGCCTCGTCGCCCACGGCCTGCTCGCCCTGTGGCTGCGGCTGGGCATGCAATGGCTGCTGGGCGGCCCCATGAGCGCAGCCGATCGGCGCCGCTTTCCCGAACTGCTTGCCGACATGACGGTCGGCATGCTCGAAGCCTCTCTGCCCGACCTGCGTCCCGGTCGTCGCGGAGCCAACCCCAACCGCCAAGGAGGCCGTCGATGACCACCGCCGGAC
>CAZUAB010000085.1:1755-10327 GCA_964617795.1 uncultured bacterium | reverse complement strand
AGATCGCATCCAGCGCCAGCATCAGCAGGAGTGCCAGGGCCACACCGCCGACGGTACGTTCGCTGATCTCAGGGTCAGCGAGGACGACAATCGTATCGGCGCGGTCCTGGCGGACGCGGCGTACGGCCCGTGCGACCAGCGTCGTGTCGTCAGGTACGGCGACGACGGCATCGGTATAGAGGCCGGCCGCACGCAGGCGCTCCAGCAGTTCGCCCAGCCGGGGGTCGGCGGCAACGCCGTCGGGGGCGCCGACACGGACCACGGCAAGCCGCGGCCGGTCACCGTTCATGCAGCGCCGCGACGTGAACCGAGCACCAGCGAGCGCTCGGCCAGCCAGCGCGCCATCGGTTCCCAGACCAGTTCCGGCGCCTTGGATCCCGCGACGAGCCCGATATGCCCGAGCGGTACGCGCAGAGCCTCTTTGTCGGTTACCGGGATCTCGTCGAGCGCTGCGGCCACCGAGGCCTCAGGCGCCACGTCGTCGGCTGTGCCGATCACGACCAGCAGTTTGGTATCAATACGGGTAAGGTCGATCGTCTGCCCGGCGATGCGCAGGCCGCCGCGTCGCAGCTTGTCGTCGCGTACAAAATCCTGCACAAATTGCTTGAAGGCCTCGCCAGGGTAGGGGATGAACTCGTCGACCCAATTGCCAAGGGCCTCATGGCCGGCCACCCAGTCACGGTCCCAGTAGTTTTGGATCAGTGCGAAGCGGCGGGTGAGCAGCTTGCTCGGCGCCAGCAATCTGAAGCTGTTGCGCGTCAGCACGGGCGGGATGTTGCCGAGTGAATCGAGCAGGTTGGTGACGCCGGGAAGCTTCGACAGTTGCGCCAGCATGTTGAACGGAAACATCTTCGAAAAATTGAGCGGTGAGCCGATTGTGACCAGATTGCGGACCTTGGCGTCCCGGCCGCGCATGGCACAGTAGGTGTAGCCCATGATGCCGCCCATCGACCAGCCGACCAAGCTTACGGCCGGTGCGCCAGTGCGTTCGAGTACCTTCTCGACGGCGTTGGGGATGAAATCGGTCACATAGTCATCGACACGGATCGCGCGGTCTTTGTCGCTCGGCACGCCAAAATCGACCATCCAGGTGTCAAACCCCTGCTGGCAGAGATACGCAGCCATGCTGTGGCCCGGCCGCAGATCGAAAATAATGGGCTTGACCATAAGCGGGGGGACGATAATGACTGGAATCCGATATCGCGGCGGGAACTCCGGCAAGTCGTAACGCAGAAGCGTCGAGCGCTCCCACATCCATTCGATCTCGTAGGGCGTTGAGACCTTGGGCAGGAGCGGCCCGAGCATCATCCGCTCGAAGCCGTTGATTAGCCTAAGGAAGTTGCGGCTGCGGCGCCGGGGGCGGTGGCGGGTCACGGCTGGCCCAGCGGGTCGATGTCCTGCCCGAGTGCGGCGTTGATGCGCGCGAGGTGGTCGGGGTCGTCTTCGGGCGGCGTGCGGTCGACGAACATGGCGGCATGCAGGCGGGCGATTGCCAAGGTCTCGTCACCACCCTGGCCGTGCCGCTGCTCCCAAGCGGCCTGGTCGAGGAGCAACGTGGCTTGCACGACCCGCATCAGGCGCTCGACGGCGCGGCGCATGTGCATCTGGCCGTGCCCCATGGGGTCGGCGAGGCAGCGATCGACGGCGCCCCGGGCGGCGGTCCAGGCGGCCTCTAGCCGGTCAGCCAGTGCCGCATCGGCAGCCCGCCCCGCCGTACGGCGGGCGGCGAAATGACGGTCCGCCGCCTGCATCAACGGCAGCTTGGCGCTGTCGCGCAGGATCTGCAGGATCAGCACGTTGTGGGCGCCCTCCCAGCTCTCAAGGACGATGGCGTCCCGCCAAAGGCGCGGCAGCACCGAGAAGGTCTCGATGACGCCGTTGCCGCCAAGGATCTCGATGCCGTCACGAACCGCGGCCGTGCCGGTAATCGAGGCAAGGTACTTGTTGGCGTTGACGAGCAGGCGGAAAACATTGGCCTCGTCTTCGCTGGCGCGCCCCGTGTCCATGGCGTCGACCAGCGAGACCACATGCATGGTCGAGGTTAGCGTCGCGGCGGCCTCGATCTTCATGCGGGCAAGTGTTTCACGCACGAGCGGGTATCCGGCAATGGCGCCGCCGAAGGCCGTGCGGGTGCGGGCGTAGGCCCCGGCCTCTAGCCAGGCGCGCTGTACAGCGCCGGCGTCTCCGAGGGCGTTCATCCAGCGCGAGGTGTTGAGCACGATGCCGATCGCGATCTTGAAGCCCTCGTCGAGCCGACCGATCGGCCAGCCGATGGCGCCTTCGAAATCGACCTCGCCGCTGGCCATTGCCCGCGTGCCAGTCTTTTCTTTCAGCCGGCGCAGTGCAAAGCCATTGGGTGAACCATCGTCGAGGTGTCGCGGCACGACAAAGCAGGCCAGACCCGCCGTTCCCTCCGGTGCGCCGTCGGGGCGGGCCACCACGAGCCACAGTGGCGCGTCGGCGACCGAGCAAAACCATTTTTCTCCGTGGATGCGGTAGGCGCCGTCGACAGCGTCGTCCGGCACGGCCCGTACGATGGAGGCGCCGACGTCAGAACCGCCCTGCACCTCGGTCAAAAACTGACTGCCCCACAGGCGCTTGTCGTAGGCGGCGGTCAACAATCCCGGCAAAAAGCGTGCTTTGAGCTCGGGCGAGCCTTTTTGTTGCAGCGCTCGCACGAAGCCGGAAGTGCATGTGATCGGGCAGAGGTGGCCGCCCTCGCCGATGTGTGCCGCCAGCGTAAACAAGCCGGCCTGCAGCCAAGTGTTGCCCGGCTCACGGAGGCAGGCGACGACGCCCGATTCCCAGATCGGCTTGCCGGCGATGTGGGTCGTCGGATGAAAGACGATCTGTTCGGTCCGCTCGCCGATGTCGCTCCAGCGTTCGAGGCGTGGATGGTTGAACCGCAGATCATTTTCGGCGGCGGCCGCATCGACGGGCCCGGCCACGGCGGCGCCGAGTTCCAGCAGGCCCTGATGGTCGAAGGCGCCGGGGTGCATTCGCTCCAGCACACGCCGCAGAAGCGGCCAAGCGGTATAGAAATTATCGGGCTTGGCCGCCTTCCAGGCGATCAGCCGGCGTCGGCCGGGATGGGTGCGTGTTGCGTCGCTCATGGCAGGCCTCCTAGGCAGCAGGGTCCTGTAAAAAGTCTACCACGCAGCGGCGCCGGGGGGCGAGATTGGCGCTCTGTTTTGCTTCGAACCACACCCTCAGCGGGCGGCGGTCGATGCCGGCTCCACGCGCAGAGACAGCCCCAGCGCCGCCAGCACCCGGAGGATGGTTCCGACTTCCGGATTCCGACGCCCGGAAAGGGCTTTGTAAAGGCTCTCACGAGACATGCCCGTGGAGCCGGCGATCTGGGACATGCCGTGCGCTCGCGCGATGTCGCCCAACGCCTTGGCGATGGCGGCGGGGTCCCCTTCCGATTCACCAATGGCGGCTTCTAGGTAGGCGGCCATCAACTCCGGACTGTCGAGGTAGTCCGCAACGTCAAAGGGCTTCGTCTGTAGACGGTCCATGGCGTCAGGTTCCTTTCCATGCGCGGGCAAGATGTTTGGCGGCTTGGATATCGCGTGCCTGCGAGGCTTTGTCGCCGCCGGCGAGGAGGAGTATGACGTGCGCGCCCCGCCTGATGAAATACACCCGATATCCGGGGCCGCAATCAATTCGCATTTCCGAGACTCCTTCCCCGACGGGGGCGGCGTCACCGGGGTTGCCGCCGGCTAGCCGCGCAATACGCGCAAGTATGCGGGCCTTGCCCCGCAGGTCTGTCAATCGGCGAATCCATCGCTCGAATACGGCCGTTTGGCGCAGCTCCATCTCGCCCCTCCATTGTAGCCTGGGGGATACGCACGGCGCAAGGCCGAGTCGGGGTAGCCAGGCGGGCCATAGATCGCCGGCATGCTATAATGAGAACACGCAAAAGGCAAGCCAATGCCCACGCGAAGACGCGCTTGGCCGGTGTCGCACATGCTTCGCCTGCTATTCTTGCCGGGCGCGAGGCAGAAGGGTTTTGGCCCCGTCAGTACCCGCAGGACGCCGTCAGCGGCGCGGGGGCGACGACGACGGGGGCGTCGAGGTCGTACCACGATTGGAGCCAGCACAGGTACTGGTGCTTGACGTCGTCGCGTTGAAACGACACGTGGTGGCCGTCGAGGATACCGTCTTCGAGAAACTGGACCACGGCGGCGGAGCGCGGTCCGCCCGGTGTTTCAACGTTGAGCGTGACCGGGTAGTCTTCCCGGCGTCGATCGGTACGGTCGGCCAGTTCGGCCAGATCCGGATGCACCGACTCACCGACGAGTTCAACGCCGAGACCGCCCATGAGCGCGCGGATGCTGCCCGGACGGAAGAACCCGTCGTCATAACCGGCCGGAGAATACACATGCTTGGCCGGGATGCCGTCGAGCGGTTCGCGCAGTACGCGCCGGGCGTGCGTCACCGGGTCGATCGGTTCAAAGGCCATCTGCACGAGGAAGCCGACCATGTGCAGCGGGTCGAGGACCTCGTCGGGGTTGGGCAAGGCCAGCACGCGCAGGATCAGGTCACCCGGAATTACACGCGCCGTAGGGAACATCTCGGCGTAGTGGCCACCTGCGCCCGAGGGCAGGACGGCACCCAATCGCGGCTCGACCGGCCCCCACAGGCCCAGCTCGATGGCACCAAGTGATTGGCCCATGCCGGCTACCCGATCGGCGCGGAAAAACACCTTGCCGTCGGGGGACGCCGATGCGTCAAGCCCGGGGCAGAGTGCCGGATCGAGCCGTGCCGCCAGCAGCGCCTCCAAGAATAGCGCCTGCTCAAGAACCCCTTGCCGGAAGTTGTCTTTGAGCGCTCGCGGGTAGAGCACATTGTACATGCCGTAGCCGAGCGCCGAAGGCGAACGCTGCGGGTTGATCGGCAGGGCTGATCCGGCACTGGCAATGCCGCGAGCCGCCAGCAGGCGCCCCGGCCCGGCGTCGGCCTCGGGCAGGTGTGAGCCGGCCGGTACGGCGCCGCGGTCGAACACCTGTGTCGAATAGCCGGACGTGCCGTGAATGTACTGCAGCAGAGGCAACCCGTCGGTGGGCATGGTGACCGGCGGCAGCACGATGGCCAGCGGCACGTCGACGACGTTTTGCACAACCAGACGCCCGGCGGCGTCGAACACGAAGTGCCCGTCGCCGAAGAAAAACGGCGGCTGGCCGGCCTGAAACTGCGGGAGGGGAATCGTGCCCTCAATCAGGCAGGCGTCGGCGAAGACCTTGGTGGTGGTCAGGTTGCGCAGCGGCAGGGTAGGCGTCGCAGCGAGCGTTGCGTCGAACAGCGTGCGCCAGTCGGCCGTGGTGTCCTCGGTCGTAAAGGCCTGCAACCAAGCCAGATCGTCGGCGCGTACACCATGCCGGGCTAGGGCCGCCGTCGCGGTGCGGACCACCGATTGTGCGCGGGCTCCCAGCGTGCCCTCAGGCCGCCCACCGGCCAGCAGCGTGGCCATTTCGGGGCGCCTGGCCACGCCGTGTCCGCTTCGTATGACGAACGCGTGCGCTCGTCCGCCAGCCAAGCCGAAGCCAAGTTCCGGTGCGATGCGCAGGGTGCGCGCCGGTTGATAGGGACCGGCCTCGCCAAACCACCGCCAGACCCAAGGAATGCGCTCGCCGGTTTCGAGATCAACAAGCCAAGCCGGGCTGTCATCGCGCACTGTGTCGGCGGGGCTGGTCGGCCAGTCGCGGAGGTCCGGGTCGGCCTCGAATACGAGTACGAGTCCGGCGGTCAGCGGCGCGCCGGTGCGGTCGGCCGCGAGCGCCGTAAGATCGCGCAGCACGCCGCTGTCGCCGGGATTCGGGAAGGCGTCGATGCGTTGCGGCGAGCCCGTCGGCCAAGCGATGTCGCTTGGGTAGGCGTGACTGAACAAGCCGGCCTCGGCCGACAGCGAGAGACGCGGCGCGGCCATTGGTGCAGCGGTGTCCTCGCTGCACGCGCCAACGGCAACGGCGAGGACGAGCGGCAGCCATGCAAGTCGGCGTGACATGGCCATGCAGCCTAGTCGGCGGCACGCCATTTGTCGAGTTTGGCTCGGGCGGGGCGAATAGACACCAAATGCGCGCCAAGTGGTGGAACAGGGCCATGAGGTCGTTCGACCGGGACGAAGGCCAGAGTCTGCATCTGCGATTGCGGAGAGGCATCGGCTTCGAGGATGTGTCATCGGTGGAGTGCGGCGCGCCTGTCGAAACGTGATCACGAGGCAATTGAGCGGCAAGCTGCGCGCGAACGGCTGCCCGATCAGACGCACATGGCCGGCGTGCTGCACAAGATGGCAACAGGCCAGCTCCGGGCGGTCACCGAACCCTCCTGGGGCGCAAGTGGACGCTACCGCATGCGGGGCGTTACGATGACGGTCTGCCGATGCCGCCGCACCCCGCCACCGCTGCCGATTCGCTCGCCGCGCTTTCCGAAGCGCTGGCGGCGGCCGGGCGCGCGCGCAAACTCGATTCGCTGCGAGCACGGCTGGCAGGCTGGCCCGATCGTCTCGACGGGGCCGATCCGGCGCTGGCAGCAGAGTTGCGCCAGATCCTGGAAGCCCGAACTCTGGAACGTGCCCGGTATTACCTGAAGCGGACACAGCGCGGCCTCGACGGCGAGCCGCGCTACGCTCCGGCCAGCGACATCAATCTGCATCGCTGGAAGGCCTATCCCGAAGACGAGATTTGGACCGACAGCTTTTGGGACATCCCCAAGCGGGCCCGCGGCGGTAGCCGCAGCGCCGATTACTGGGGAAACTTTGTCCCGCAGATTCCGCAGCAGATGATGCGGCGCTTCAGCCGGCCGGGGGAATGGGTGATCGACCCTTTTTGCGGTTCGGGGACGACTTTGATCGAAGCCCGTGCTCTCGGTCGCAATGCACTCGGCTGCGAGTTGCAGCCGCGCATGGTTGCGGAGGCCCGGCGTCGCACCGAGGCCGAGCCCAACCCGCACGACGTGCGGACCGAGGTCGACCTAGGCGATGCCCGCAGCTTCGACTGGCGCGCCGCGCTTGCCCAACGAGGCGCCAAGGCCGCTCAGTTGGCCCTTCTGCACCCGCCGTATCACGACATCATTCGCTTCTCCGATGACCCTGCCTGCCTTTCGAATCAGGGTGACATCGAGGGCTTCCTTGACGCGCTCGGCGAAGTGACGGAACGGCTTCTGCTGGCGCTGGACCGCCAGCGGTTTCTGGCGCTTGTGATCGGCGACAAGTACGCGGCCGGGGAATGGATTCCGCTGGGTTTTTTGGCGATGCAAAGATTGCAGTCCATGGGCCTTGAGCTACGCTCCATCGTCGTCAAAAATTTTGAGCAGACCGCGGGCAAACGCACTCAAGCCCCGTTATGGCGCTACCGGGCGCTTGCCGGCGGGTTCTATGTTTTCAAGCACGAGTATGTTTTCGTGATGCGGCGGCGCTGAGGCCATTTTCGCGCCGCCGTGGCGGCGAACCCGACCGCGTCCGCAAAGGGCTGCGGCGCCCACGTTGCGCATTCTCGTCCCCGCACATACCATGATCCGGATGACAAGCGAGCGTGGCGGAATAGGTAGACGCGCTGGATTTAGGATCCAGTGGCTTTGTCCGTGGGGGTTCGAGTCCCCCCGCTCGCACCAATTGGCCGGCTGCCCATGAGCCTGCGTCCCCTGCATCTGGCCCCGCCGCATCGGCGGCTTGACGACCTCGACGACCCTTCGCGCCCCCTGCCCGAGGCCGAGCAGGCGGTACTGGTTGTGCACGGGTTTACCGGTACGCCGTTCGAGATGGCCTCGCTGGTGCCGCCGTTGGCTGCGGCCGGCTGGTCCGTCGAGGTGCCGCGGCTGCCCGGGCACGGCACGCACCCCCGCGATTTGTCCGGTGTGCGGGCGCGTGACTGGCAGGTCTTCGTGGCCGAGCGTTACCGGCGACTGCGGGCGCGGCACCGGCGCGTGGCCGTGGTTGGGTTGTCGATGGGCGGGGCGCTCGCACGCGGCCTAATGGCCGAGCCGGTGCCGCCCGATGTCGTCGTGTCGCTGGCCGCGCCGTGGCGTCTGGCCGATCCACTGGCGCGTCGGCTGCTGCCTTGGCTGCGGCGCAGTGGGGTGGCCGCCCACCTGGCTTGGCTCAAAGATGGCGGTTCGGACGTGCTTGACCCCGTCGCGGCGGCCGACCCCGTCAATTATCGTTGGGCGCCGCTGTCGTCGGTGGCGGAGCTTGACCGGCTGCTGCGCTGGCTGCGCCGCCCGATCCAGGCGCGTACGCCGCTGCGTGCCCTTGTTCTGCACGGCCGCGAGGACCATACGGCGCTGCCCGAGGGTGCGCCGCGCGTATTGAACGCTCTCGGACCGCAGGCGCAGGGGTGTTGGCTGCCACGCTCGGGCCACGTGGTGACGCGTGACTTCGAGCAGGCCGAGGTGGCCCGAGCCGTCGCCGCATTCTGTCAGACAGGTGCGCTGCCGCGTCGTATCCCTGCAGGTTGGACGGCCATCGAGCGCGTCTGAGCAGGCCCGGTGCACTGGACCTTAGCGGAGGGCTCTGCTAGAATCCGAGCCATGCGTACTTACCTCCTGCCCGCCGTCGTTGCCCTGTCTCTGGCTT
>CAZUAB010000085.1:0-1745 GCA_964617795.1 uncultured bacterium | reverse complement strand
GACGCCGCAACTGGGCCCGCCGCCGGACCCGCCTTCACGGTGTTTCCGCATCCCGATTGGCACGTCGAAGATGACGACGGCACCGTGGCGCTGCGGGTCGTACCGGAGCGCTTGCCGCGCAACCTGGTCGGCGTTCCGATTGATTGGACGATTGAGCTGGCCACCGCCGATGGCTGGAGTCCGGTGCAACCGGTACTGATCCCGACGCTGGGCGGCTGCCCGACCCTGCCGCAGCCCGGTGACGAAGCCGCGTCCGTGGCCGACGACAGCCCGGTCGTGCTCTGGGACGAGGCGCGCGGCGAGCGGATCCCCTGGTTCGGCGAGCCGGGCGACGACCCGGCGATTTGCGAGATCTACCCCTTACGCCCGTTTGCTGACGGCAGTCGCGTGCATGTGCTGGTTGGTTCGGCCTTCAAGGCAACGATCGTGCCCGGCGCTGTTCCGGACGATCCGGCTGCTGTGGCTGCCGCTCGTGCGGCTGGCACGGCAGCGCCCGTCGCCGCATGGAGCTTTCCCGTCGGCACCCGCAAAAATCGCGTCGAGGCGATGTATGCCGTTGCCCGCGCAACTCTGCGTTGGGCCGACGGCGCCGGATCCTTGTTGCTGCCGATCGACCGCGACCCCGGGGAAGCCTACCCGCAGGCTGATACCGGTTCGGCCTTTGCCTGGAAGGGCGACTTTCGCGTGCCCGACTGGACGGATGCCGACGGCCTGATCCGCTTCGACGAGGCTGGCGAGCCGATCCTGCAGGGCGAGGAAACTGCGCAGTTCTTTCTGCTGGCCCCTTACACGGTGACGCTTGAGGCCGAGGTGCCTTTGGTGATGTACGGCCACGGGCTATTCGGTGACGCCCGTGAGGCTTGGTACGGCGGCCAAAGGGCGCTGCGCAACCGCGTTGGCGGTGTTTTTGTCGGCACCACCTGGGGCATGGCGGTTCGCTATTTTGCCCGTGCGGGTGCGGCCATCGGCAATCCCAACTACCTGTCGGTGCTGGGCGATCAGGTGATTGGTTCGATGGGCCATCAACTGCTGCTCGCCCGCCTGCTCAAAGGCGAACTCAAGGCGGCGATCGAGGCCGAGCTGGGGCGCCCCGTTTCGGATGCGGTGGACTACATGGGCATCAGCCAGGGCGGCATCCTCGGATCGCCGTTGGCCGCCGTGTCGCCCGATATTCGCCGCATGGTGCTGCACGTCGGCGGTGGCGCTTGGACGGCCATGATGACGCACAGCTCGAACTGGACGCCCGAGGAGCCCGGCGGCTTTGGCTATGGCGTGGCCTTTGCCGGCACGGTGCCGGACGCGACGCAGCGTACCCTGCTGCAGTCGCTGTGGCAGCCGATCTGGGACCGCTGGGATCCGGCGCTGTTTGCCGGCTTCTGGACCGACACTCCCGAGGGCATCGCGGGCCCGCGCCCGCCGGCCGATCGGCGCATCTACTACCCCTATTCGATCGACGACCCCCAGGTACCCAATTTTTCGAGCGAAACGGTGCTGCGTGAGGCCGGCGGAAGTCTTGTCGTCCCCAGCATCACGGCGCCGCTCGCGCTCCCGACCCTTGGCTACACCGATCCGCAGCCGCAGATTGTGGCCGACCAATGGGACGTCGGCGGTGGCCAGCCCGCCCACGGCGACGTCCGCCGCCTGCCGGCCTTCGTACAGGCCGTGCGCGACTTCATCCGCACGGGCAAGGCCCACGATCACTGCAGCGGGGACGCCTGCGTGTTCTCCCCCGACGACACCGTGGG
>CAZUAB010000084.1:0-10412 GCA_964617795.1 uncultured bacterium | reverse complement strand
GAGACGACGTGAATCTGGTCGGCGCCGCCGGCGACGCGCTCGGCCAAGGTCCGCAGGTCACTGAAACTCTCGCGAATCACGGCAACCGCGGCCTGCAAAGCCCGTGCAAGTCGCCCCGCCTCATCACGGCGCATGAGCAATTCGGGCGCCGGCGCCGCATGGTACTCACTACGAGAAACGGCATCTGCGACCTCAGCCAGATCGGACAGCGCAGCAATCGTAGGCCGTGCGACGAGCCAAATGACCAGCCCGAAAAAGCAGATCAAAACCAGCGCGATCGCGAATGTGATCGCGCGTTGTTCACGCTGCTCGGCCGCAAACGTGGCCAGATCAACGCCAAGAACGAGATGCCGTGCGGCGCTGGCATCGCTACCGGCGGCGGCGCCAAGCATGTCGAGGACATCGCCACTGTCGGAATCTTGCGCCTTGCCTTCCTCCATGTCCCCCGCGATGTTCTGCAGAGGCACGATCACAAACAGCATCCGCCCCCAGTCGCCGACCGATACCCGCTCGGCGACAATGCCGCCCTTCAGCATCGAAAAGCGTTGCAGGTGCGGCGCCAGCGCCGGATCAACTTCGCCACGTGCGGCACTCACCCAGACTTGGCCTTCTGCACCGAGCACGCCTGTCCAGCGAAGCTCCGGATCCTGATCGAGTACCGTCACCAAAATCTGCCGCGTAATCACGTGATCTTCGACATCGACCGCGTAGCGCACGTTTTCAGCCAAGATGCCGCCCAGGTTCCGGTAGGCGCGCTCGCTGCGTTTGGACAAGTTCGAATCGTCGAGCAGCACGTCCGCCATCGTCAAACCGATCACGGTCAGCACCATACCGCCCAGCGCTGTCGCCAACCAGCGAAAAGCGATCGACCGATCTGCGCCGACAAATGTGAGCAGGCGACTATGAATTGGTGTTTTCACGGGAGGGCCTCCTTATGAATTCTGACGATCGAGAGCCGCGAGCAACAGGTCCGGGTCGAGCCAGAGTGTCGCCCTGCCGGTGCCGGCGTGGATTCGCCGAGCCCAGTCGAAACGACCGTCTTCGAAATCTTTCCAATCGGCCTCGGCGAAGGTACATACACCCGCCAGGCTGTCGACGGCTAGCGCCACCTGGCGCCCCGGGCGGTCGAGTACAACGGCAATACGCCGCGGTGCGCCCTCTCCGGCCGGATCAATGAGGGTACAGATTTTGCCCCGCAACGCGAGCACGCCGACCACCCAACCCCCGGGCAACCACGGTGACACCTTGGGGCCGTCAACGATTTCGCGCACCATCTCGTGCGGTACAGCAAAGCGCTCGTCTCCGACGACCACCACCAAGCAACGGCGCTCACGCGGCCCATGGTCGATCTCTTCCAGCAGATCGTCGGCCAAGCCCCAGCCGGCTTTGAGCAGTTTGCCGGCGCTCACGCGGCCCTGCCGCGCTGCCACGCGATCAGACGATCGGGGTCGAGGATCAAGCCGACATGCCCGTTGCCGCGCACTGTTCCACCGGCAAATGGCCCGCGTTGCAGCAACGGGTCACCAAGGGGCGCGAGCACTGCCTGTCCCTTACCGACAATGGCCTGCACCCGGAAGGCCATCTGCCCGGCAGCGTGCTCAAGCACAAGCACATATGGACCATCCGTGGCCCCCGGCGCCAGACAAGCAGCGAACGGTAGTAGCGGGATCAACTCACCGCGGAAACGATAACGATCGGTGCCGCCAGGCCGCTCGTGCATCTCTTTTTGGTAGCGCTCGGTGGCAACAATACGCCCAAGTGGAACGAATACGCGTCGATCCGCGATATTGACCTCCATGAGCTCGGCTACGGCAGTCGAAACCGGCACGGTCAAAATGAACCGCGTACCGCGCCCGACCTCGTGCTCGATCCGCACAGCACCGCCAAGGCCGCGTACGGTCCGGTCGACGACATCAAGGCCCATGCCGCGTCCTGAAAGCTCGGTGGCCTCGTCGCGAGTCGAAAAACCGGTCGCGAAAAGCCAGCGCAGTATGGTATCTTCGTCGGCGACGTCGGCATCGGCTTCGCTGACAATGCCGCGCTCGGCAGCCATACGGCGCACACGACCCAAATCGACGCCACCGCCGTCATCGGCCACTTCGATAACGACGAGCTCGCCCCGGGCCTCGGCCCGTACGATCAGGCGACCATGCGCCGATTTCCCGGCGGCAGCCCGCATATCCGGCGTCTCGATGCCATGGTCGACTGCGTTGCGGACGAGGTGTACGATGACCTCGGCCAATTCGTCGATGACGCCCTTGTCGGCCTCAACGCCATCGCCAATCACCTCCACCTGCACAACCTTACCGGTTCGCTCGGCAGCATCCCGCGCAATGCGCGGGACTCGCCGCAAGATCGTCGTCAAGCCCAGTAACCGCGTGCGTGTCGTTGCAGACTGCACGTGGCGCACCCTTCGGCTGAGCCGATCGAGCGCATCCTGCGTCTCTCGCTGCGAATCACGATCAAGGCCTTCGAGCACACGTGACCGCAGCGTCTCGACAAGTGCGTTATAGGATAGGATGAGTTCGCCGACTTCTTGCTGCAAATCGTCCAGCTTGTCGACGGACACACGCAAGCTGCGGGTTGCCCGTGATCCTTCGATCTGATCGCTGCCTTCGAAGGGCACCGCCCCGGTGCCGCCATCCATCGCTTCGCCGTCGGCCAGTTGCTGTAGCCACTCTGTCCACACCGCCGTCGCCAAAGCGTCTTCCGCGCCTTCTCGGATCCGCCCCAAATCCTCCCGCACGTCATCGACCATGCGTAAGAGTCCCCTGAGCGTAGGGGCATCGAGCAAGCGATTGCGTTTGACGACTTCTTCGAGTTGGTGGACGGCGCCCGAAAAGAGCGGCATCCCCAACATGCCTGCGTTCCCCTTGACCGTGTGCAGGGCCGCTAGGTGCGGGCGTAGCTCCGCTGCTGTCACGGCGTCACCGCCGCCGCTCTCGATCTCGACCAATGCCGACTCCAAGGCAAAGAAGGCCTCCTCGGCCTCGGCGGCGAAGGGGTCGATGAGCTCTCGGATGTCCTCCTCGATCATGCACGCATATTGTAGTCGTTCAAATGCAATCCGGCGAACCATGGGCCACGGGCCCAAAGGCCGCCCCACCCCCGCCTTTGCTGCGCATTGCCGCGCGACCATGGCGCTGCTATGATGACCGAGCATGCAACCCAAGGCCCCACAGGGTCGCCATTATCGTGTCATGAGCCTGCTGCTCGTGGCGTGGGCGATCGCATTTGCCCAACCGGCAAACGCTCAACAGGCGCTCGGTACCGGCACAAGCCGTGAGCTCGTACCGTTCGAGGTGCTATTTATGCAGGCCAATTTGGCCCGGGCCAAAGGTGAGGTTGTTTTGGCCGACCGCATGTTCGGGGCTGCCGTCCGCAGCCGCTACGCCACCCCAACCGCCTATGTTTACTGGGCACGCATGCACCGCGAGCGTGGCGATCTTAATCGGGCAAACACCATCGTCAACTTGGGTCTCGCCCGCTTTCAAGGCGATGCGGCGCTGCTTCTTGAGCGTGGTTGGCTAGCGCTTACGAGTGACGATTGGCCAGCGCTGCGCACGGCCCTGGCCGAGCTGCCCGAGTCGGGTTCGGCGCTGCCTTTCGCGGCCTACCTGCGCGGCCGTTTGGCCCAGCAAGACGGCCGCTTGGACGACGCTCTCGTCGAATTGCGGACGGCTGCGGGCGCGGCCCATCCGCTGCAGGCCGAAAGCCTCGAAGCGCTGGCCGACCTACAGGCTGGCCAGGGTGATCGCAAAAACGCCGCCCAAAACCTGCGGCAAGCCCTGGAATTGAGCCGCAGCCACGAGCAGCGGACACGCATCGAAAGTCGCCTCGACGACCTCGCGCAAAGGGACGGATCGGGGTGGTATGGGCTGCGCACAATGGCCGGCTTGCACGGCGACAGCAATATCAATTTGGCGCCACAGTTGTTTCCTGATTCCGAATTGGCCGGCGGTCGTCTTTCTCTCGGCGTGTTTCAGCGCCTGTCACCCGGCGGCAAAAAAGCCGATGCGGGCGTCCGCCTAACCGGTTTCCAGACACTGCACGTCGGTGATGCCGCGTTGGCGGACTTCAACTCGACACTGTTGGCCGCCGAGGCCTTCGGACGGCTTGACGTGGGCCGTCACAAACTTGGCCTGACGTTCGGCTACGACTCGATTTTCCTCTTTTTCCGCCCGGCCGATGATCAACATTTTTCGGAGCGCGTGCATGGTGGGCCAACGTGGCTGCTCGGCCTTCCGCGCGGACGTGTGTATGCAGGCCTGCTTGCCGAACGAAGCCTCTACTACGCCGACAATGCGGCGGGGATTGATGATCGCCGCAGCAACAGCATCGATATTCGTCTCGACACCGGCGGAGAGGCCAAGCTCACCGACCAGCATAAGGTCGGCCTTGATGTTTCGGCCGGGCGCCAAGACGCGCGTGGAGACAACTACGATGCCCTCACGTGGTCTGCGCAGCTGCGCCACGCGTGGGAGCGCGACATTTGGGCTACGCACCTTGGTGTCGGTTACGAAGACCGCCTTTACAACAACCACCGCGCGGGTCGTCGAGACCATCTGGCGACGGCTACGGCCGGTGCGCAGTGGCGCTACGCCGGCACGGCCAGCCTCGGCATTGTGTTGTCCTACGAGCAGAACTTGGCCGCCGGCCCCGATCTCTACGACTACCGCCGTATGATCGGGGGCGTGGTCTGGCAGGCGCGCTGGCTCCCATCCGTAGGGCGCTAAACCGCGGCCCTTGCAGGCGGTGCTATCATGTTTCTCGGAGGGCCGCATCGGAGCGTGAAGACAGTACGGATGATCGGCAGGTGGAGCGTTCGCACCGTAATCTCGGCAGTCGTCGGGATCGTGGTCGCTGCGTCTGCGTCTCCTTTGTGGGCGGCCGAGCCCGCAGCCGAGATTGCCGAACTGCTCGGTAAAGTCGAAGCCCGGGCCGGTGAAACGGTGCGCACCCTGCGTTTTGGTGATTCTGTGTACGAGGGTGAACGCATCAAAACGGCCGTCGGCGCCAAAGCCAAGCTGTTGTTTTCCGACCGTTCGGTGATTACGATCGGCCCGGACACGGACCTCTTGATCAGCCGCAGCCTCTACCGTACAGGCAATAAGCCGCAGCGCGAAAGTCTCTTCGAGGTAGGCAAAGGCTTTGTACGCGCCCTGGTGTCGCGTTGGTCATTCGGAACCGCCTCTCGTTTTGAAATTCGGACGCCGGCGGCCGTAGCTGGGGTACGCGGCACCGAATTCATCGTCGCCGTCGATGAGGATGGCAAAACAGAAATTCACGTCATCGACGGCCAGGTCGAAGTTCTCAATGTACGCGACCGCCAGAATCGTTTTGTACAGGTCGGGGCTGGGCAGTTCTCGCTTGTCGGCGTCAACCGACTGCCATCCAGCCCGCGCGCCAGTGTGCTCGAGCGGCTACGCTCCCTGCTAAATAGCGTCGACATCGATGCCATCGAGTCCTTGAATGCGCCGGCGGAGCCGGGGGCGGGGGACGACGGTGCCGCCCCAGAGGACACGGTAGACCAAGCATTGGGCGACGAAGAATCGTCGGATGCAGAGGAGTACGGCCCTCCACTTGAGGAGGACGGCGGTCTTCCCGGTGCTGACCGCGGCTTGGAGCTCGGCACTACCCTTCCCCAGGATATCACCCCATCCCGGGTACGCCTCGGCGTCGATTTCGCACAGTGACCCGTCCCCAGCCTGCGGAACGTCGCACGGCGCTGCGGGCGCTCGGAGAGCAGCCCATGGCGACCGGCTGGCTCGGCGCCGTCCTCACGTTGGGCAGTATCGTGCTGTGGACAGCGTTCTCGCGCCCAGCCGCTTGGGATCCCTGGCTCGACCAGATGACGCTAGGCTTGGTCGGCCTTGGTGGTATTCTCGTCGCGTTCGATGCCTACATTCGCCGCGACTCACTGCGCAAGCGGCGCCATGCGCCGCTACCCGTTTCATCCTTGCTTGGCCCGGCCGTCCTGCGTTGGGCCGGCTGGCTGATCTTACTTGGGCTGGCTGCCGTCATCTACCAATCGGTCGCGTACTATGACGACCGTTGGTACGCGCGTTTTCACCGCGTCTACCGAGTCGTCATCCTCCTCTGGGGCGTCGGCGGCATCCCCTACTACCTCCTCGTCCTGAGGCGCCGCCATGGATCACGTTGGGACCGGCGCGATCCGGCGATACTGACGATGGCGCTACTGCGCCGCCTTGGGCACATGATCCAGGCACGACATTTCGATCTCTCCGCGCTGCGGCCGTTCTTTCGGGCCGGGCGCGTCAGGTCGGTTTGGCTGGGGCTCGTAGTCAAGGGATTCTTTCTGCCGATCATGCTCATCTTCTTCTATGGCAACGCGCGCGAGGTCGCAGAGATCCTCGTGCGCATCGGCGACGGCGCACTCGGGCGCGGCCTGTACCCGGACGGCGAACTGCTTTATTTGCTGTCCTATCGCAGCCTGATGTTCGTCGACGTTACCCTCGCGGTCCTTGGCTATGCAATTACCTCACGGATCATCGAGAACGGCATCCGCAGTGTCGAGCCGACCACCGGAGGCTGGCTGGTCGCCCTGCTCTGCTACCGGCCCTTCAACGACGTGTTGGCGTGGTATTTTCGCTGGCCGACGGAATCCTTGCCATCCTTGCCGGATACGCCGTTCAAACTCGCGTTGATGGCCCTGGTGATCGGCCTGATCGCTGTTTATGTCTGGGCAACACTGGCTTTCGGCCTGCGCTTTTCGAATTTGACCCACCGCGGCATCGTGACCGGCGGTCCCTATGCTTTTGTGCGTCACCCGGCCTATATTTCCAAGAACTTGGCCTGGTGGGTAGAGCACCTTCCGAGCTTCACAGCCCCGCGCGCGGCCTTCTTTATGCTCGGTTGGAACGCGATTTATGGGTTGCGGGCTTGGACCGAAGAGCGGCACCTCAAGGCAGATCCACAGTATCGCCGCTACATGGCCCTGGTCCCGCGGCGCTTTGTGCCTTGGCGCCGCCGGCCCGAGGCTGGCGCGTCCCCTGCAGGATCCGTGTAAACACGATTGGCAGACAGGCCCAAGCCGCCCGCAAACCCGGCGCCCACGGTTCGATAGCCACCCGTGCTGGTAGCCATTCGATAAATACGGCAGCCGTGCGGTCGAGCAGCCACAGCCCCCAACGATACGCATCATCGGCGATCTGAGAGCCGGCGTCAAAGCCGATCCGTTCGGTCACCTCTGCCAGTCCAGCCGCCGGAAACACCCAGAGGCCGAACAGCGGCAGACCTACGAGGTTGGCGGCCGGCGCCACCCAAGGAACGGGGGCGAACGCCGACAGCGCTGGCGCCGTCCCCAACCACGGCAACACGGCGCCGACCGGCGTACGTGCGCGCCGCGGCAGCAACGACAAGGGTGTCAACCAAGCCACGGCCGTCAAGCTGAGTTCGAGCCCCGGCGTGGCCAACGCCGCCGGGTCGACAAGGGCCACGAGCAGCGTGATGGCCAGAAGCGGCTGTCCGGCGGGGCCCCTGCGTCCGAGGACTCGCCCAGCCAGCAGCACCGCCGTACCGAGCGCCACGGCCCGCACTGCGGACGCCGGAGCACCGATACGCCACACGAACGTTGCTGCGACCAAGAGGCCCGTGAGCGGCGCTGCCAGCCCACTCAAACCACGCCGATCGCGTCGCAGAATCCACCACGGCAGCAATCTGAAATGCGGTGCTGCGGCCATCACGACCAAGCCGATCAGCATACCGATGTGCAAGCCACTGATCGCCAAGAGATGACCCAGCCCCACTTCACGCAGACGCCTGAGCGCAGCGTCCGCGCGATGACCACCTGGCGGCAATTCACCGCGTGTCCATACGCGGCGCAGGCGAAGTGCCGGATCGCCGGTCACCCCATCGTCATCGTCGAGTTCGCTGAATGCGCCAGAACCCACCGCCGGCTCAACCTGCAGCCGCGCCCAAGGACAGGCTTCGGCGGCGCTGCGCGACCGGATCAACACTTGAAACCAATGCGCATCTCCAAGATCCGGTGCGCTTGCGGCGGCGAGACGTCCACGTAGACACGCCGCGGCGCCGTCTGGCCCACCCAGCACACGCAGGCGTAGCTGCACCTCCTGCGAACCGGGGTCGGTCCGCCGCTCTACCGCGACGGCCCAGACGTGGAACGCCGCTTCGTCGATCGCCGCTGGTGGAACGGTTGACGTGGCCGTCCGTGCGCTGAGCACCAAGCTGGCGGCAATCAGCAAGCGAGAAACCCGGCCGAGGGGGAGCAGCCAAACTAGGGGCAGAGCCAAAGCCAAGGCGGGAAGTGTTGACCACAATCCGGACATGTGCGCCCGCTGCCAGAGCGCCAACGGAATCGCCATCGCCATGAATTGCCGAATCGTATTCATAATCATGGAAGTCATGATGCACAAAAAAGGGCGACTCCGCAGAGTCGCCCTCCAAAACCACAAGCGAGGTCAGAAAACTCAGGCGTTACCGGCTTCGACGTCCTCAATCGACTTGTCGAGTGCGCGCTTGCGGCTGAGGCGAATCTTGCCCTGGGGGTCGACTTCGACTACAACCACAACAATCCGGTCGCCCTCATTCAGCACGTCACGTGCCGACTGGATGCGTTCGGCTGCAATCTCACTGATATGGACGAGACCGTCCGTGCCCGGCAGAATCTCCACGAAGGCGCCAAAATCAACGATCTTGCGAACCGTCCCGACGTAGTATTCGCCCGGCTTGACTTCCTTGACCAACTGCTCGATCTGGCGCTTGGCCGCCTGAGCGCCGGCGTTTTCGACGCTGAAAATCTTGATCAGGCCGTCTTCTTCGATGTCGATCTTCGCGCCCGTGTCGGCGCAAATCGCGCGTATCACCTTGCCACCGGGGCCGATCACCGCGCCAATCTTGTCTTGCGGAATACGAACGGTGATCATTCGTGGTGCATGTTCACTCAGCTCAGCACGTGGCCCGGTCAATGCTTCCTTCATGCGATCGATGATATGCAGACGCGCCGCCTTGGCTTGGTCAAGCGCGCGAGCCATCACGTCGCGATCAACGCCGTCGATCTTGATATCCATCTGGAAGCTCGTGATACCCTCGGCGGATCCGGCCACCTTGAAGTCCATATCACCGAGATGATCTTCGTCGCCGAGAATATCGGTCAGAATGACAAACTCGTCACCCTCTTTGATCAGACCCATCGCCACACCGGCAACGTGGTCCTTGATCGGCACACCGGCGTCCATCAGGGCAAGGCTGGCGCCGCAGACCGATGCCATCGACGACGACCCGTTTGACTCCGTAATTTCCGAGTAGATGCGCATCGTGTAGGCAAATTTGTCGGCCTCGGGGAGCGCCGGGATGATCGCCCGCTCAGCCAAGTTACCGTGGCCGATTTCACGGCGACCGGGCCCCATCAGGCGGCGGGTTTCGCCAACACTGTAAGGCGGAAAGCTGTAGTGCAGGTAAAAGCGCTTTTCGAGATCGCGTTCAAGCGACTCGGTCCGCTGCGTATCATCGGAGGTCCCGAGGGTGGCAGCGACGATGGCCTGTGTTTCGCCGCGGGTAAACAGCACGGAGCCGTGCGTACGCGGCAGAAAGCTCGCCTCGATCTCAATCGGGCGTACGGTCTTGGTGTCCCGACCATCAAGGCGGCGCCCCTCGCGGGCCATTTCGCGTACGACGCGATACTTGAGATCACTAATAATGGCTTTGACAAATCCGCTGCGATCATTCCCCTCGGCGTCGGTCCCAAGCGCCGCAATGGCCTCTTGCTTGACCGCATCAAAGGCCGTGTAACGCGCGTGCTTTTCGGTGGTCATTGCGGCGTCGCGCAGCTTGCTGCGGAACTGCTGCTCAACGGCGGCAACCAGCGACGCGTCGATCGGGTCGGGGACAGCGACTTCACGCTTCGCCTTGCCGCACTCTGCAACCAGCCGCTTCTGCAACTCAATGACCGGCTTGGTTTCGCGTTGGGCGAACTCCAGCGCACCGACGATCTCGCCCTCTGAAAGAAACTTGGCGCCACCTTCGACCATGACGACCGAATCTTCGCTGCAAACGACGACGGCATCGAGCCGTGACGTTTCGAGCTGCTGCACGGTCGGGTTGAGGACATAGGCGCCGTCGATATACCCCACACGGGCGGCGGCAATCGGACCGGCAAACGGAATATCGGAGACCCCCAGCGAAGCCGAGGCGCCGATGATGCCGAGAATGTCGGAGTCATTTTGACGGTCGTGGCTGATCACGCGGGCAATCACCTGCGTCTCGTTCATGAAATGCTCGGGAAACAGCGGCCGAATCGGACGGTCGATGATGCGGCAGGTCAGGACGTCTTTCTCGGAAGGACGGCCTTCACGCTTGAAAAAGCCGCCCGGAAACTTGCCCGCGGCCCAGGTCTGTTCGCGGAAATCAACGGTCAGTGGGAAAAAGGATTG
>CAZUAB010000083.1:0-10452 GCA_964617795.1 uncultured bacterium | reverse complement strand
TGGGGAATGGGGTCAACCTTCGGCGCCGAAGCGAATGCCTTCGACTGGATCGAGCTTGGATGCGCGCCAGGCCGGATAGAGTGTCGCCACAAGCGCAATACCCACCGCACCGATCATGATTCCGGCGACCTGTACGGGATCCACGAGCACCGGCAGGCGATCGATATAGTAGATGTCCTTGGGCAGTTGGACAAACTGGTAGCGGTCGAGGAGCTCACAAAGGATCAGCCCCAGCCCCCCCCCTGCAATGGCCCCAAAGGCACCGATAATCAGGCCTTCGAGCATGAAAATCTGCCGGATAGCCTGATGCGTTGCCCCCATGGACTTGAGAATGGCGATTTCACGCCCCTTCTGCAGCACCACCATAAACAGCGTCGAAACGATATTGAACGCCGCGACCATGATGATCAGTACGAGGATTAGCGTCATTCCAACCTTTTCGAGCTGCAAAGCGCCGAACAGGTTGCGGTTGAGATCCTTCCAGTCGCGTGCGTAATAGGGGAACCCAACGGCCGCGGCCAGCTTACGGGCCAAATCGTCGGCCCGCATAGGATCAATCGTCTTGACCTCGATCCCGGTTACCTGCCCGTTCATGCCGAAGAAGCGCTGCGCGTCGGCGAGCGACACATAGACAAGACCGGAATCGTATTCGTACATACCCGAAGAGAAAATACCGGCCACCCGGAACCGCTTCATGCGCGGCGTGACGCCCATCGGGCCCAAGTTCCCCGTCGGCACAACGACGTTGACGTCATCGCCGCGAAACACACCCAGATTAAAGGCGAGCTCTTTGCCCAGAATGATGCCGGGCAAGTCGCCGGCTTCCGGGTCATCGGGATCGGCGATCGGCGTGGCCAGATCCTCGAGTGAGCCCTCCTGCATGTACGACCAAAGGCTAGTGACACTGGTCGCCGATGAGACCTCGACGCCGCGAATCACAACACCCATCACAGATGAAGGGGTGGTCAGCATCGCTTGGTTGTAAATGAATGGCGTTGTGCCGACGATCGCCGGCCCGCCGGCTTCATGGAGGACGCGCTGCAATTCATCGGGGTCCTCAATGGCACCACCGCTTCGCAAGACCACCACATGGGCGTTCGTGCCGAGGATTTTGTCGCGCAAATCATGCTGCAGACCGCTCATCACGCTAAGCACGACGACCATGGCCATCACGCCTGTCGTTACGCCAAGCACGCTGATCATCGTGATGAACGAGACGAAGCCCTGCCGGCGACGGCTGGTCAGGTATCGTAGCCCAACAAACCAAGCAAAACGCTGTGGTGCGCTCACAGACGCCTCGGCCGCAGCAGCGGAAACAAGATCACGTCGCGGATACTCGGCGCGTCGGTCAAGAGCATGGTCAGGCGATCGATGCCAATACCGGCCCCGGCTGTTGGTGGCAGGCCGTGTTCGAGCGCGCGCAAGTAGTCCTCGTCGGGCTCCATGGCCTCCTCATCACCCTGCTGACGCGCACGTGCCTGAGAGACAAAGCGGCTGCGTTGGTCGTCCGGGTCGTTAAGCTCCTGAAAACCGTTGGCGATCTCACGACCCGCAACAAAAAGCTCGAAGCGGTCGGCCAAATGCCGCTTGCCGGCCTCAGCACAACGGGCCGCCAGCGGGCTGACGGCGATCGGGAATTCGGTCACGAAGGTCGGCTGGATAAGCCGCTGTTCGATGTGTTCTTCAAAGATCAGATAGCCGAGGCCCCCGGCCAATTCGCGCCGTGCCGCCGCATGTTCGTCTCCAGCCATAGACGACGCCAGTGCCGACAGCACGGTATCGCGCGCTCCCGATTCGGCCGCAAAACGAGCGATGGCCTGCTTGGCGCCCGCGGCATCCAGCGCCAGCCCCGGCTGCGCACCGAGCGCAAAAAACACAGCCGACTCGTATTCGGGGGGCAGCAATGCGATCAGACGACCCGCCACTGCCGCCGGATCAAGGCCCAACTGCAGCGCCAGGTGGGCGACGGCGACCGGCTCGCGATGGACCGAGGCGTCAGCGCCGGCAAATTCTTCGAGCAGCGCACGGATCGTGCGGCGCTGGAAATGCCCGTAATCAATCTCGTCGCCTTGATACGGCAGCACCAATCCCGCGCCGTCCGCCTCGCCTTGCGCTCGCAAGGCGCCAACCAATTCGCCGAACAATCGCTCAATATGCCCAATCACAACGTCGACGCCGGCAAAGGCCTCATAAAACTCAAGCATCGTGAATTCGGGGTTGTGCTGAGTCGACACCCCCTCGTTGCGAAAATTGCGATTGATCTCGTAAACGCGATCGAACCCGCCGACCACGAGGCGCTTGAGGTGCAACTCGGGCGCAATCCGCAGCACCAAGGGAATATCGAGTGCATTGTGGTGCGAATGAAACGGCCGGGCCGCCGCGCCGGTGGCCTGTGCATGCATCATCGGGGTCTCGACCTCAAGATACCCGCGATCATCGAAAAACCGCCGAATCGTGCGAATAATCAGGCTGCGTTGCTCAAAACGCTGCCGGGAATCCTCATTGGCGATCAGGTCCAAGTACCTCTGCCGATAGCGGGTCTCGACGTCCGCCAGCCCGTGCCATTTCTCGGGCAAGCCGCGCAGCGCCTTACCCAGAAAATGGAACCGCTCGGCGGCCAGGGTCAATTCACCGGTGCGCGTGCGAAAAAGGTGCCCTTCGGCACCGGCAAAATCGCCCAAATCAACGGTTTCTTTGAAAATTTCGAACTCCGCGGCAGACAGCCGGTCCGAGGTGATATGCACCTGCAGGCGGCCGCTGCCGTCACGTAGATCGATGAAAGCAGCCTTGCCGAAGCGGCGTAGGGCCGTAATGCGGCCGCCCACAGCGACCTGAATGGGCTCGGCCGCCAAGTCGTCGGCCGAACGAGCGGCATAGTCTTGCGCCACCGCGCCGCAGCGATGCTGTGGCTGAAAAGTCTGGCCGCGAAACGGATCAATACCCGCTGCGCTCAGCGCCTCGGCCTTGCTGCGCCGTTGCTGGACATAGATATCGGCATCGCCCTCGATGTCCGTTTCGGGCGGCGGATTCGTTTCGCTCACACGGGCTCCTTCTGGCCCCGCCGACGAGGCGGGTCAATCACAATCCGATATTGTACCAACGTCGCCCGCGGCCGCCGAAAACGCCCGCTCAGATTGGTGGGGTGCGTGCGTCCGCCATGGCCAGAATCATCCGGTATTCGTCGAGGGTGACCGGCTGTACGCTGAGCCGCGACCGCTGCACAAGGACCATCGACTGCAGCGCTGGGTGCGTACGGATTTCCGCCAAGGTCAGCATGTCCGGAAACGACTCCACATGCTCGATTTCAACCATCCACCAGCGCGGATCTTCGGGTGTGGCGCGCGGATCATAGTACCTGCTGTCCGGATCAAGAGCCGTGTGGTCGGGCAGCCCGATGCGCGACACCCGGGCCAATCCGACGACGCCGGGCGGCGTCACATTGGAATGATAGAACAGAACGGGGTCGCCGACGCGCATGTCGTCACGCATGAAGTTGCGCGCTTGGTAGTTGCGCACCCCATCCCAGCCGCTGCGACCCAGCCGCTGCAGATCGTCGACCGAAAAACCATCCGGCTCGCTTTTCATCAGCCACGCGCGGCTCATGCGAGAACCTCCGGCGGCAGGTTGAAGAAGCGTACGGCATTGGCCGCGGTGGCCCGCACGACATCACCGGGCGGCAGCTCCATCAGTTCGGCAATCCGCCCTGCCACATATACCACATACCCTGGCTCGTTACGCCGGCCACGGTACGGAATCGGCGCCGCATAAGGGCTATCCGTCTCCAGCATCAGGCGATCAAGCGGCAAATGCGGTACTGCTGCCGCCAGTTCAGGTGCACTCGGCAGGGTGACCACACCGGGGATGCTCAGGTGCAGACCGAGATCGAGATACGCCTCGGCCTGTACCAAGTCGACCGTAAAGAAATGAATGACCCCGCCGACGGTACGGCCAATACCGTGGTCGCGCAGGATGGCCAGCGTCTCGGCGAAATCGTCACGGGTGTGCACGACCAGCGGCTTGCCGAATTCAACCGCCAACTCGCACTGACCGATGAATGAATCACGCTCGGCGGCATGCGTTTCGGGCTTGCGGTAAACCGAATCAAGCCCGCCCTCACCGACCGCAACCACGCGCGGATGACGAAGTTGGGCAGCGATCGAAGCCCTTGCCTCACCGTTCCAGAGAGCGGCATCGTGTGGGTGCAGCCCGACGGCGGCCCAAACGTCGGGCTCCTGCTCAGCCAGCGCGACGGCATCGGCATTGCCCGCCAATCCATAGCTGGGACCGATGCTGATGATTGCCCGCAGGCCGGCGGCCCGGGCTCGTTTGAGCACCTCATCTACGTGGCCGGCAAAATGGGGCGCCGTCAAGTGGGCATGGGTGTCGATACAGCCCGGCAAATGAAGCGGTTGGGGATTGCGGCGGCTCATCGCCTCATGGTACCGCCCGAACGCATTGGCCGTCGAACCAGAACCTTGCAGCGCACCGCCGCCCGTGGCAGAATCTGATAGGCCCGCCTCCGGTTCCACATTCGGGCTCCGAAAGGTATCCTCATGCCGCGTACCCGCAACCGTGCCCTGGCCTTGGCTATGACCGGACTGCTCGGATTCGGCGCCTCCGGCTGCTACGGCAGTTTCGCCCTCACCCGTTGGGTCTACGACTTCAACGGCAAGGTGACCGAGCACAAATTCGTCCACTCCATCACCACGTGGGCATTCTTGATCCTGCCGGTCTACAGCATTGCCGGTTTTGTCGACTTCGTCGTGCTCAACATGATCGAATTCTGGACCGAAAAGCCCGTCATCGATCTCCCGCAGGCGCCGCGGGTGCACCTCTCGTCGGACAACGCGGTCGACATTGAAATGGGCGGCGCGGTGCTGCGTATGGAGCCGGCAACGGACGGCAGTTGGACCGTCGCGCGCGAGGGCATCGTCGTGGGTTCAGTCCTGCCCGATGCGGACGGCGGTTTGCTGGTTCGCGACGCCGCAGGGCGGGTGCTGACTACCTTTGACGCCGCCGATCTGTTGGCGGCTGAGGGGCGCATTGCGCAATTGGCAGCCGCGGAGGGCCGCTAAGCGCCTTAGCCGCACCGACATCGTCCGGCGAGCATGCGTTAGAGGGTGAGCCAGCGCCGCTGAATAACCCGCATGCGGCCCGTAGCCGGATCGCGATCCACAACGGCCTCCAGAATCGCAACGGTTGCGCCTTCGTCCGCGTATCCGGTAGCCCGCACGCGAAATGCCCGCGACTGAACCGAGAGGATGTCGCGCTCGAGAATGCTGCCCCAAACTGCCTTGAGCCCCAGATCGTCGACCATGAATTTTTGCAGATCACCGATTCGCTCGAAGGGGGCTCGATCTCGCTCCTCGACAATACGCTCAGCCGTCGACCAATCCAACCGCTCCTCGGCAAACATCAGGGCCTCGGGACTCGCTGTATTGACGTTGATTTTGTAGGCGGCATAGAGCGGCAGATCCCAGGGCCACACCGTCACGGCACTGACCAAGAGCCCGTAGGTCTCCTCGTCGACGCCGCGCAAGGCGCGTAACTCATCGAGATGCGGAATCGGGCCGTTGCGCGCGTCATAGGGCGGCTCCAGCGTGCGGTAGAAGAAGCTTTCGGCCCCCGATGGATCCACGTTGTCATCGTCACTGTCGAGCCAATCGATCAGCGACGCCGTGACCATTCGAGCAAGGTCGCCGTCTTCGAGGAGCACCGTCAGCGCCTGCAAGGCGGCCTTGACTTCACGGTCGTCCATCTTGACGCCGGCCGGCCGCAGCAAGCGATGCACGTTCCAACGACCCGACTGGTCTTCGATGGTTACTTCGACGCCGCCGCTCTCGCCGAGCGGCAGAAAATTTCCCGGTAGCCCCAAGGCCTGCAATGGCGACATCCCGCCCGGTGCGAACAAGCTCCACAGTTCGCGCAAGCCGGCCAACGATTGCAACGCTGCCAAGCCGTCGTCGGTATCGATACGAAAATGAAAGTCAACGGGCTGCCGATTGCGATCGTCTTCTTCGCGGTCGTACTGCAGCAACACCATCGCAGCAGCCAAACCGACCTCGGCCGTACGGCGAGCCGCTGCGGTGCCCCTCGCCTGCCCCACAAGTGCCAAATTGCGACTGACCTCGGCTTCCAAGCCGATGACCAGCGTCGACAAGAGCGCGATCACACCGAGCACAATCAGCAGAGCAACGCCTTCTTCGCGGCGCTCTTTCATCGGCGTGACCCCGCTGTGGCCGGCTCTACGAGTTCGATCGTGCGGGCCAGTACGACCGTGCCCTCCTCGGCCACTTCGTCACCATCTTCCTCGACGGTGCCGAGCCAAAGCGTCACCTCAATCGCCCGTGGAAGGGACGACTCGGGCGGGCGCCCGGCGGCGTCCCACGCATCTTTCCATTGTTTGTCGCGGGGGTCGAGATAGCGGAAGTTGAGGCCGCGCACCGTCGGCCAAACGGCGTCACGAAATCCACCCGACAAAGGCTGGTCGTCCAGTGTTCCATCTTCACGGCGCATCAAAAACGTCTGCCGTTCTTCACTGTCGTAAAGAAAATCGTAGGCCACTTCGGTGTGCGGGATTCGGGTCGTGTCCGCGAGGCCGAATGTCCAAACCTCACCGCAAAGGCAAGAGAACGCGAGTCCGTCGCGCGGTACGCCGGCGCCTTCAGCGCTCACACCGACAAAGGCGGTGCGCGAGACGCCGGTGGTCACGATGGTCGGGGTCGCATCTGTGGCCCCAGTAGGGCTTGTTGTCGGCGGCGGCGCGGCAGTCGGGGTACGGTCCCCGCTGCCCGCACGTTGCACCGGCACGTGGTATACCGCCGTCAACTCACGCTCCAGGCGATCGAAGAACGCTTGTCCGGCGCGTACGACGCGACCGCGCTCCTCGACGGCTGCCCGTACGCGTACGGCGTGGCCGATGGCGTTATAGGTGACCACCATCATCATGCTCATCATCGCGATGGCCAACGACAGTTCGATCAGCGTAAAGCCGCGGCTCGCCCTCATCGGCGCGCCCCCTCGGTTTCGACCTGCCTGGCCGACAATGGACGAATACCGGCAACCTCGGTACCGTCACCATCAAGGATCCGCACCAAGACCCAACGCGCTTGCCAGCCTACCGGCAACACGGGAACGAACGGCAGATCTTCTAAGGTCAAATCTGTGGTTTCGATTTCGACGCGCCAATCCTCGTGGTTTTTGCGCAGTTCCGGGTGAATGGACTCCAGCGTGTACCCTTCCTCGATCAGCCGCCAACGAACATAGGCATCCTCGGCCCACAAATCCGCTTCGAGACGGCGAATCGTCCGCTCGGTGGCCATCAACGATTGGCCTTGCAACGTCACAATGGCCACAAACGCCGAGGCCAGGATCGCCACTGCGATCAATACCTCCATCAAAGTGAACCCGGCGGTACGGATCCTCATGACTCATCATCCTGCCGAACCCGCTCGCGGTAGCCTTCGACCCAACGGACACGTCCGGTGATTGGGTTGACAAAGCCGGTGTGTTCATCGCCACGCCCGTCGCGTAGATGCAAGGTAAACGGATCGATCCAGCCACCCGGGTAGACGACGACGAGCAATGTCTCGTCCCGATACCGCGTACCATCTGCCGACTGGACATCAAGTAGGCGCAGGTCCTCTGCCCACTCGAATTTGCCAGGGATATAAGGGTCCTGCAGATCGTCCAAAGTCGCCATGCCCTCGGGCGCACCGTCGCTATTCGCGGGGGCGTCACCCTCGGTCTCCGGCATCACCCGCCGCGGCTGAACAAGGCGAAAAGACCGCTCGTGCGGCTTGATTTCAATTAGAACGACCTCGCGCCGGAATGCCGCACGTTCGAGCACGACTTCGGTCCATAGCGAAAAACGCGCGTAATCGTCCAAGCCGGTCCCGGCACGGAACAGATTGGGCACGACAAGCATGATGCTGATGCCGAATAGCAGAACGACCAGACTGATCTCGACGAGCGTAAAGCCCGCCGACGCAGATCCCTCAGTCGGTGGCTTCGCCCCAGTTCGAGATATCGGCGTCATCGCCGCTGCCTCCCGGCTGCCCATCGGCGCCATAGCTGAGAATGTCGTAAGGCTTGCCCCCTTCGCCGGGGTTCATGTAGGCGTACGGGTTGCCCCAAGGATCCCGTGGAATCTTCCCGCCCTTGAGATACGGCTCCCCGTTGTCGCCGCTGACCAGCGCCTCGAAGCCTTGATCTGTCGATGGATAGCGTCCGTTATCGAGCTTGTAGAGATCAAGCGCCTGCTCGAATGTCTTCATCTGGGTCGACGCCGTCGTGCGCTTGGCTTTTTCGGCCTGCGGCAGCAGGTTGACGGCCACCAAACCGGCCAAAAGGCCGATAATGACGACGACGATCATGATCTCAATCAGCGTGAAGCCCTCTTGGCGCCGCATGGCGGCCACGCGAGACTCGGTGGAATGCATAGTTGAAGTTCCTTTCGCGGACTTGGGACCGGCAGACAGATACCGCGGTTCCGTCATACGAGTTGGTTGATCTTGAACATGGGGATCAGGATACTCAGCATGATGAAGAATACCATACCGCCCATCACGACGATCATGACCGGCTCGAGCAGCCGCGTCATGATCGTCAGGCGGGTTTCGACTTCACGATCATACGTCGTGGCCACACGGCCAAGCATTTGTTCGAGTTCACCGGACTGTTCGCCGGCTGCGATCATACGTACCATGGCAGGTGGAAAAACACCCGCTTTGCGTAGCGGGGCACTCAGGCCGCCCCCTTCGACCACCGCGTCATGCACGCGATCCGTCGCCTCGGCATAGACCGTATTTCCAACCACCGCCCGAACGATCTTCAGCGATGTCGGCAGCGCCACCCCGCTCGACAACAATGTCGAAAGCGTGCGTGCAAAACGGCTCATCGCCACATGGCGCGCCAGATTGCCGAAAATCGGCAGATCCAGCTTGAACGCATCCCAGCGGGCGCGGCCGGAAGGTGTCCGCAACCAGGCACGGAACGCCACGGCCACCAGCACCATCCCGATACCCACAGTGACGCCATTTACACGCATGAATTCCGTGGTCCCGATGAGTACTCGCGTGGGCAGCGGCAAGTCCTGCCCCGTTTGGTCGAACACTTCGACGATTTTGGGGATCACGTAGACGAACAGGATCCCCATGACGCCGAGCATGGTAAGAAACATGATCGCCGGATAGGCGAGTGCACCAGAGATTTTGTTCCGCAGCTCGATCTGCCCGTCCAAAAAGTCAGCGAGCCGCTCAAGAACGATTTCCAGCGTGCCCGACTGTTCGCCAGCGCGCACCATGTTGATATAGAGATCGTTGAAGGCGGCCGGATACTGCGCCAGCGCGTCGGCGAAGGCGCGCCCTTCGTTGACGGCGTCCCGTACACCGGCAGTGATTGCCGCCATGCGAGTGGCGTCCCCCTGCTCCATGGAGGCCCCAAGCGCATCGACGAGCGTCAACCCGGCGCCGACGAGGGTGGCCACCTGCCGCGTGAACAGCGCCACTTCGCGCAGCGGCACACCACGGGAGATCGACAGCAAGGACGGGCGACGGGCGGCATCGGCCGCGGTTTTACGGGAGAGCGCCGTCTCGGCCACAATTTCGATGGGCGTCAGCCGCATAGACTTCAGGCGCTCGACGACCGCGCGACGTGACTCCTCGTCAAGCGTCCCGCGCCGTGTCCGTCCCTGCGCATCGAATGCCCGGTAGCGATAGACGGCCATTCAGCGCCCCTGCTCGCCGGCTGCGTTCACTCGTCGAGCATCTCTTCCTGTGTTACCCGCAGAACCTCAGCAATCGTCGTGACACCCTGCGCCACCTTGCGGGCGCCGTCATCACGCAGCCCTTTCATGCCGTCTTTGACGGCGGCGCGGCGCAGAGTGGCCCCATCGGCATTCTGCACAATAAGCGGCTGCAGCCGCGAGGAAATCACCATCAATTCGGAAATCGCCTGCCGGCCGCGGTAGCCCGTCCCCATGCATTGGTCGCAGCCACGTCCTTCGTAGACAACCCCCTCGGGCAAGTCGTCGGGTTTGAGGCCAATCTCGGCGAGCGCCGCCGACGTCACTTTGACTGGGGTGCGGCAGTCCGCACAGACACGCCGCACAAGACGTTGGGCCAAGACGGCGCGTAACGAACTGGCGACCAAAAAGGGTTCGACGCCCATGTCGACGAGCCGTGTGATCGCTCCGGGCGCATCGTTCGTATGAAGCGTGCTAAACACGAGGTGGCCGGTGAGACTCGCCTGCACGGCAATCTCCGCCGTCTCTAGGTCACGAATTTCACCGACTAGGACCACATCGGGATCCTGCCGCAACATTGTTCGCAGACCGGCCGCAAAGGTCAGTCCGATTTTGGCATTGACGTGCATCTGACCGATCCCCTTGAGCTGATACTCAACCGGGTCTTCGATGGTCAGGATATTTTGATCGGGGCGATTGACCTGGCT
>CAZUAB010000082.1:0-10532 GCA_964617795.1 uncultured bacterium | reverse complement strand
TTTCGCCAACACCCCTCGCGTCGACTGCAGCGGGGCGTGTTGTTCGGCCCGATGGGGCGCCGGCAGCCTTTGCGCGGCTTGCGGTGGTTTCGACGAGCCCGCCGCTGGCCCGGTTGCACGGTGAGGCATCGCGTAGTGGGGGCGCCTTGCTGGGCGTTTCATCTGACACCACCATTGCCGGCCTGGCGGTAGATGCTGCCGGCCCTTTTGGGCGTGTTGCGGGCGCCTACTCCGTTGAGGTACCTCGCGCCTTGCTGTTCTCCTTCCGTCTGCGCGCCGAATCTCTGGATGGGACAGCCCGCGCTGAGGCCGATCTTGGTGCAACCGGCGATCTCGCCCTGGTGGCCGCCACCGGTCGGCTTGAGGGTACCGGTGAACTGGAAGTTACGATCCTCCGGCCGGACGGTACAGCGGTTACCGACGCAACTGTGCTTGTGGGCGTTGACAAGGCGTTCGCCGGCGCCGTCGTCGGGGCGGGCGGGCGTGTTCGTTTCGCTGCGCTCGACCCCGCCGCTCTGCGGGTCGTGGCGTGGCGTGGCGACGCCGCGGGGCCCGAAGTGACCGCGGCTACGGCGACTGTACGGGCCGGGGCAACCGCCGCGCTTGAAATCCGTCTGCCGCGACTCGTTCCGGTCGATACCCGGGCCCCCGAGACGACACTGACTTCGGCGCCGAGCGGCATGGTCAACGTGAAATCGGCATCGCTGGTGTTCACAGCCGATGAGCCCGCGACCTTTGAATGCAGCCTCGACGGCGCCGCTTTTGCCGCCTGTGTCAGCCCGGTCGCGCTGAGTGGCCTTGCCGATGGCCCCCATGTCTTCCGTGTCCGTGCGATTGACGTCGCCGGCAACGTCGATGCAACACCGGCTGTTGCCAACTGGACGGTCGATACCGTGGCGCCGAGCGTGGCGCTGACGACGGTTGTGCCTGCGGCGTCCAATGTCAGCAGCACGACGATCTCGTTCACCTTCTTGGCCGATGCCGATATCGCGGTTGTCGAATGCAGCCTCGACGGCGGTGAACGGCAGGCCTGCGCCACGCCGACGGCCACCATCACCGGTCTTGCAGATGGTCCCCATACGATGGCGTTTTATGGGCGCGACGCCGCCGGCAATACGCAAGCCGTGCCGACGACGCACACGTGGACGGTCGACACTACACCGCCTGCCCTGACGGAGGTTGTGCTGGCTGGCGGGGCTGGTACGGTGACTGCCCCGGTGGTCTCGCTCGATGTGACGGCCGGTGGCGATGCCGTGACGATGTGGATTGCGGGGGACGTCTTCCCCATCGGACCGATGGCCTTCACCCCGACGACGACCGTGACGCTAATCGGCTCCGGGCCGCGCACTGTGACGGTAACCGTTGCCGACGCGCTCGACAATCGGGCATCACTTCTGGATACGATCACGCTCGACGTCAACGGACTGAGTGGCTCGATTGCGGCGCTGGCCCCGGTGACCGATGCGCCGGTGGCTGCGTTTGCGTTGGCCGTCACGTCCGGCGGCCCCCCATGGGACTTTGAGGTCCGCCTGACCGGTGATCTGATCGGCGGTGGCGCCTGGCAGCCGTTCGCATCGACCGTTACGGCGACGATGGCCAACGCCGATGCGGTCAACACCATCCAGGCCGAATTCCGTGATTCGATCTTTCGCACCAGCCCCGTGACCAGTGCGGTTGTACTGTGGGACGCCACGGCGCCGCTGGTGGCTGTAACCGCGCCGGCGGATGGGACAGCGCTTGCCCAACTCGACACCATCGCAGGTACGGTGTCCGATGCGGTCTGGGCGGACGGTGATCTGACCGTCGCAGTTCGGATTGCCACCATGGCGGGCTACTATGACGAGTTTGGCGGCTTCTCGCTCAGCGAGATCTGGATCCCCGTGTCGGTGGTGGGCGGAATGTGGTCGCTGCCGGTCAGTGGATTCACGGGTGACGAGTCGTACACGATCCGTGCGCGTGCTGTCGACGGCGTCAACCGGTCGGCCATCGATGAGGTCGCCGTCGACCTCGATCAGTCCGCGCCGGCTTGTGGTGTATGCGTGGATGCGGCGCTCCCGTACCTGCCGTGGACCAATAGCGTCTTTGTCGACCTACTGCTCGACGCCACCGACGCACACCCGCCCATCAGCGTCGACGTCGGCGGCGACGTGGTGGCACCCGGGATCTATCCTTATGCGTCCACATTCACCGTCGAGCTTCTTGCCGGTGATGGCAACAAGGGTGTCACGGTCTCCTATATCGATAGCCTGGGCAATACATCCGGTGCTTACGCATTGGCACTGACCCTCGATACGGCGCCACCGGTGGCGGACTCATTTGAGTTGGCCGGTGGGCTTTCGGTGACATCGACGGCGGCGGCAGTACCGTTTGGCCTGCTGGCATCGGGCGCGGTGACGATGGACCTGCTGCAGGACCTGGATCCGGCGCAGTACGGCTTGCCGTTCGCGTCATCGGGGTTGGTGAATTTGGCGCCGGGCGATGGACTCAAGACGGTACGGGCGCGCTTGTACGACGAGGCTGGCAACGCCACAGATATTACGGACACGATTGAGCTTTCGACCGGCTCACCGACGATTACGGCATCAACGTCGTCACCGGCGACATCGCTGACGGCCCACGCGTTCGACCTGGCGGCCTTTGGCCCCGGCGCACCGTGGGAGGTGCGCTGGATGGGTGACATCACAGACGCGACGGCCGGCATCTGGCAGCCGTTGACGACCCCGGTCCAGCTCCATCTGACGCCCGGAGACGGCACAAAATTGGTGACGTTCCGGATCCGTTCGGTTTCGTTGATCGAGGGCAACGATTCGGCGGTGGCGGTGACACTGGATACATCGGCGCCGACCTGCACCCTGTGCGCCGAGCATGCATTGCCATCCTTTCCATATACATCGACGACCGTCGTCGATCTGTTTACGAGCTCGCTCTTTGACCTCCATCCGCCGATCGACTTGATTCTGGCCGGCGACATTGCCGCCCCCGCCACAGGGGTTGCCCTGGCGCCGGATTCGCCGCTGACGGTGACGCTAACGACCGGTGACGGCCCCAAGCAACTGCGCGTGACCCTGCGTGATGCGCTGGGCAACGAGGCCACCTACGTCCGCGACGTCACCCTTGATACCACTCCGCCGACGGGCGCATCGCTCGTACTGGCGGGCGGCGCACCTTTTGTGACCGATTCTACCGTTTCCGTAACGGCCGTCGCCGCTGGTGCCTTTGTGATGGACCTGACCGGTGACACACCGTTCCCCTTGTATGGGGTCGCGCCGACGTCGGTCACCTCGATCGAGCTGTTGTCTGGCGAAGGCCTGCGGTCGCTGTGGGCCCAGTTCCGCGATTTGGCGGGCAACCAGGCTGTGACGGCTGCGGCCGTCTATGTTGATACCGTCGACCCGTGGGTCGGCGTCTCGTTGCCCGTGTTTGCATCCGCCGTATCGGAGGGCCCGTGGATTGCGGGTGCGGCTGATGACATTGGTGGGTCCGGTGTAACGCAGGTGACGATCAGTATCTTCGACGGACTCAATTATTTTGACGGTGCCAGCTTCTCGATGTTCGTCGAGCTGGAGTTACCGGTTTCCGGCACCACCGACTGGCACAGCGCCGCGATCTCGAGCTACGCACTCTACAACACCGACTACACGATCACCGCCCGGGCCTATGACGCCGCCGGTAGGGTGGGCTGGGACGTTTCTAGCTTTGTCTTCGACGACATGGCGCCGGACTGTGTGACCTGCTTTGCACTCAACACCGCGCACTATCCGTGGGCCGGTACCACGGCTGTATGGGCCGACGCACCCGATGTTACGGATGCCCAAGGGCCGATTGAGGCGCGTTGGGGTGGGGATATTGACGATGGGTTCGCTGGCACATGGGTCGGTTACAGCCCCTCGCAGCCGCTTAGCTTGACGCCGGGTGACGGCCCCAAGACGGTGACTGTGCAGTTCCGTGATGGCCTCGGCAACGTGTCGATGCTCTACAGCGACAGCGTGACGCTCGATACGCTGCCGCCGCAGGGCGTGGCGGTTGTTCTCGCCGGTGGCGCCATGGCCGTGTCCGCGCCGACGATTGGTATCTCGTTCGTTGCAGACGACGCCGTCGCGGTCAGTTTGACCGGCGATGTTCCCTCCATCCTCGACCAACCGCTTGCTTCGGTGACCTCGATTACGCTGTTTGCGGGCGATGGGGCCAAAACGGTCTTCGCTGATCTGCGTGACGCGGCCGGCAACACCACCAACACCTCCGCGCAGATCGTCCTCGACACAGTGGGGCCCGGTGTTTATGTCGCACTTCCGGGGCTCCAAGAGGTCCGTAGCCTTCAATCGGGTGGCCTCTTCGACGGCGCCAAGCCGAACGATCAGCTCGGCAATGCATTGGCCCCTATCGGTGACCTCGACGGTGACGGCAGTCCCGACGTCATCGCCGGGGCCTCATCGTTCACGAAGACCGGGTTCGGTTTTTATCACGGCGCCGTGTACGCGCTCTCGGGCGTTGGGTTGGCGCCGATCTGGGAGCGCCAAGGCCCGGTTGCGGACTTCTTCCTCGGCGCGGCCGTGGGCGCGCTCGGCGACGTCAACGAAGACGGAGTTCCAGACGTGGTCGTCGGCGCACCGCTTGCGGACACCGGCGGTACGGATACCGGCTACGTCGAAGTACTGTCGGGGTCCGATGGCGCATTGCTTTATGCGATCGCCGGTACGACGCCCAATCTGCGTTTCGGAAACCGAGTCGCGGGTATTTCGGACCTGAACATGGACGGGACTCCCGACATCATTGTCGGCATTGGCCAAGGCGGCTATGTCGGGACCAACCGCGGCGCCCTGTATGCGCTCTCGGGAACCGATGGCAGCGTCCTTTGGCGGCGCGACGGTGAGGCGGACGGGGTCAGCCTCGGATCGGCGGCCGTTGTGGCGACCGTCGACCTCAATTCTGACGGCGTGCCCGACATCTTGACGGCGCAACCGGACAGCAATTTCACCGCCGCCATGGCCGGCTCGGTCTATGCGCGTTCGGGTACGGACGGCAGCGTAATCTGGCGGACCGATGGCCCGGCTGGTGGATTCACACAACAGTTCGGTAGCGCCGTCGCGCTGATCGATGATCGGGACGCGGACGGCGTACCGGAAATCATTGTCGGCCAGATGGGCGGCGATACCGGCGGCACAGACGCCGGCGCCGTGTTCATCCTCGACGGACGCACGGGCTCCATTCTGACTAGCTATGTCGGAAAGCCTGGCACGGAGTGGGGCAAAGTCCTTTCCGCGGCCGGAGATCTCGACGGTGATGGGTACCGCGATATCGCGATCGGAAATGCGGCCTTCAACATCGACGGGGGTCAGGCCGAGGGTGTCATCTGGATCATTTCCAGCCAAGATGGTCGTCTGCTCGGCGAGTTCATTGGCGCAGCGCCGGATTGGGGCCTAGGGCAGTCTTTGGCGCCGGTTGGCGATGGTGACGCCGATGACATTGATGATCTCGTTACCGGTTCGATCTTTATTGACGGGGCGTATGGCGTCGATGACAATAGCGGCGGCGTGCGCCTGCTGCGGCCCTTTGCGGTACCTCGGCCGTACCTGGCCAACGTGACGAACGCTGTTCTTCATGATGCGCCGGCGGATGCAACCATGGTGGTTGGACGCGTGCTCCCTGGCGACTGGATGCCGCTGGCCCCAGGTCGCCAGCTTCGCCCGGTGAACTTGCCGGAGGGCTTTAGCAACCTCGAATTCGCCGCCATTGACGCCGTCGGCAACCGCGGTCCGATCGTCGCGATCACGGCGCCGGTCGATCTCACCAATCCGTTCCCGCCGGTGATCACGTCACCGTCGTTCCCCTTCGCGACGAGCTCCGCTGGTTCGGTTTGGATCGAAGGCAGCGTGACTGATCCCGTTTCAAACGGCATCGGTGGAGTCATCACGGGCATACGCTGGTCCATGTCGATAATCACCGCCGAGACGCGTTGGTGGGACGGCGGGTCGTTCGGCGCGCCAGCGGAAATGTGGCATGAGTCTCCTTCGACGGGAACGATTGTTCTGTCGCTGCCAATCGACACCGAAGGTGTGTACAAAGGGCGACTTGTCGGGCTCGATGGTGCGCGGCGCGCAACGACGACCCCTACCGAGTTGCCGATTCTCGTCGACTGGACGGGTCCCCAGGGTACGATCACGGGCCCCGCGACGGTTGGAGTAACCACGGTCGTTTTGACCTTGGCCGCCGCCGATGTCGGCCATGCCGGCGGGCCATTCGAGATGCGGCTCGGGGGGGACGTGCTCGGTGAAGGCATTTGGCGTCCGTTCGCAACCACGCACCCCGTCGAACTCGCGGCCTGGGATGGCCCGCACGGGGTTACGGCGGAGTTTCGCGATCCGCTCGGCAATGGCGGCCCACTGGCCGCGACTACGGTTACGCTCGATTTGACGCCGCCGATGGTCATGATCGCGGCGCCATCCCCCGGCGCGGTCACCAACGTTGTGCCGCTCGTCAGCGGGACGGCGAATGACCCATCCGGGGTGACGGCCGTCACGGTTTCCGTTTTTGACGGCGTCATGTATTTCGACGGTGCCTCTTTCACCAGCTTGGTACCCCTGCGGTTCCCTGCGGCGGGCACCGACACCTGGACATGGGGCGACCTTATTGCAGCGCCGCCCAGCGATGGGACGTACACCATCGACGTGCAAGGCTGGGATGCCATTGGGCGCATGGGCTCGGATGCCGTCAGCTTCGAGTTGGACACCACGCCGCCCATGTGTGCGCCGTGCATGAATGTTTACGTCGCTGGCTTCTTCCCATACGCGTCGTCAACGGCGATTCAAGTCGAAGCCATGAGTTTGACCGACGCAAACGGACCGGTGATGGCCCGGTATTCGGGCGACATCTCGAACGGCTTTGCCGGGACGTGGATCACCCCGGGTGCTCCACAGCCGTTGAACTTGATGCCTGGGGACGGAGCCAAGAATATCGCGGTTGAATATGTCGATGCGATCGGCAACAAGACGGCGCCGTATCAAGCCGTTGTGACGCTGGACACGATGGCTCCGACAATCATCGGCTACACACCGCTGCAGGCGCCTGGCCTTTACGGGATCGGGATGGCGCTGGAGTTTGATGTTGAGTTTGACGAGCCGGTCACCTACAGCGGGCCGCCGGCCGAAATCGGGCTCGATACCGGCAATCCGGCGGCCTACAACTATCCGAGCTCGGCCTCGGGGCTCCGTTTCACCTACACAGTACAAATCGGCGACATGTCCGGGGGGCTTGATGCCCTGACGGAGTTCACCTTCAACCTCAACGGCGCCACGATTTATGACAAGGCCGGTTTACCTGCCGACCTGACGTTGCCGCTGCCCGGTGGCCCAAGCTCGCTGGCCACAGCGGCGGGCTGGCAAATCGACGGCATCGCTCCGTCGCTGATGGTGGGCGGTCCGGACCCCGGCTCGTGGATCAACGCCTCATCGGCGTCCGGCTTCTCCGTCTGGGGTTCATGCACTGAGGACGGTAGCATTTGGATCAACGGTGATCTGGTCGACACTGTGCCTTGTGGTGGCGGGGTATGGTCGGCGATTCTCGACGCATCCCTAAATCCCGACGGCCCATTGAACCTAATATTCTCCATGAACGATTTGGCCGGAAACCCCAGTGCCGCCAACCCTTCACTCGCGCTTGGTCTCGACAAAACAGCCCCCACGGCCCCCGCGGGCGTGACCGCTGTGGCGAAGCCGGACGGCAGCGTTCATGTGCAGTGGAGCGCACCCGGCGACGGCGATCTCGGTGTCTACTATGTCGGGTACGGCGCCGATGCGTTCCTGACGGGGACCAACGCATTCGAGGGCTCGAGCCCGCTCAATATCGCGACGAGCACCACCGAAGTCGTGTTGACCGGCCTGCCGCCGGGGCAGCCTGTCCACGTCAACGTCTGGGTCGGCGACATAGCGGGCAACCTCTCGACGACCGGCCCGGATGCCGTGACGACGCCGTATGTTGTGGCGCTGCCGTTCGCGCGTTTGGACAACGTGCGGCCGATGCTCGGAAGCCATGTTCGTGGTGGTTGGTACTGGCTGGAAGGCGCGTCACTGTTGGCGGTGACGAGCCCAGTACTTGAGGTTTGGACAGAATCGAAACTGGAAAGATCGGCGGTCGCCGTTACCCTTGAAATCACCAGTGCAACCTTGGCGCGAGCTTGGTTGCCGCCGTTGACGCCGCGTATGTATGGCCTGCAATTGAGCAACGCATCCGGGGCAACCAGTACGGTGCTGGCGCTGCCCGTGCCGACAACCACGCCGGCGGAGTTCAAGCCGCTGCCGACCACGTCCACAACCATGCAGACCAAGCGTTGGCTGCCGGGCAAGGTTAGTACCGACATCCAAGCCGAGCGCGTCATTTTCGCCTGCAACAACGGTGCGCCAAAACTCTACGCAGTGAAATACGCTGGCAAGATCAGCGACGAAACCTGGCGTCTGCCGGCGCTCAGTATCGACTGTGTCGAGGCCGCGTGGATTGATGCCGACGACAACGGGTTTATGGACATTCTGATTGCCAACGGCTCGGGCCAAGATGCCCTGCTGCTCGGAGATGGCTCAAGTTGGACGGACGCCACCGCAACATGGCTGCCGGTCGATGTGGGTGCGACGACGGGGATTGCGGTCGGCGACTTCGATCGCGACGGCTTGCCCGATATCGTCATTGCACGCACCGGTCAGCCGCGCATCTGGTTTAACCGGGGCGGCTTCTTTGGCGACGGCACGGCGGGTACCGACTACCCCGCGGTCTCCGGCTGGGCGCAGGGTCGTCCGGCGGTTGCCGATTTCACGGGAGACGGCTACTTGGACATCCTGTTCGGTACCAACAACACGGTCGCGCCGATGTTCTGGACGGGCACGGCGGGGGGCACGCTCGTCAGCGACTCCTTCTGGGTTCCCGTGACTATTGCCAAGAACCACCTTGCGTTCGAGGTGGCCGATCTCGATCGCGACGGCGACCTCGATGCAGTGCCTGCGATCTCGGGTGCGCAGTCCTATTGGCTGCGTAATTTGGGGGCGCAGTTTGAAGAGGTACTGACAGGGCTGCCGGTACTGACAGCGGCGGCTGATGTCGCGGTTGGCGATGTTGACGGCGATGGCTTTGAAGATCTGGCGTTTGCCGCCACCCCGCCCAGGCTGTGGCGCAATGACGGCAGCGCACAGTTTTCGGCATCAAACATCACCACTGCGTCCGCCACATGGTCGTCGGTGGCCCTGTTTGACCTTGATGGCGACCGTGACCTCGACGTCTTGCTCGGCGCCAACGCCGATGGCTCACCCCTCAACCTGCGCAACACCAAAGATCTGGTGGTCGATGAGAGCGCCAAGCAGGTCAGTGTGCCGACGGCACGGTACGCCGGCGTCGCCGCGCAGGTCGATGGACCGGCCCTGCTTGGGCAGCAGATGCTCGTGTTCGGCGGTGATACCGCCATCGGACCGAGCAATGCCCTGTATGCGTTGAATCTTACCGATCTTGCGTGGACGCCGGTCTGCGACAGTGGGCCTTGTGCGCTGGCGTTGCCGACCGCGCGCGCGCGCGCCGCAGGCAGTTGGAATGCGTATCTACGCACGCTTTATATCTTCGGCGAGGAGTCCATTTCGCCGGACGACACCTTGTACGGATTCCGCTACGACGACCTGCAATGGGACACGTATGCGCCCTTGACAAGGCCGATGGGGCGCTCCGCAGCAACCCTGTCTTGGCTTCCGGATGGGTTTTGGGGGATGCACTACCTGTTCGGCGGCAGCACGGACGGCATGCCGTCCGGCGCCACCAACGAAATCTGGAGCTTCGACCCGATGAGCACGGTGTGGACCGACGTGTCGCCAGTTTGCGGCCAAGTCGGCATTGATTGCCCGGAACCGCGCTTCCGCCATGCGGCGACCGAGATCGGCGACGATTTTGTCATCATCTATGGCGGGGTCACGGCACCGACCGGTGGGGCGACGAATGACCTGTGGCAGTTTGTTGCGCTGCAGTCGACCTGGAGCCGGCTTTCCGCGCGTTGCCCGGCGGGCCCGCCCCTGTGTCCGCCGGCCATGGCCGGGGCAACGGCGGTCTACGTGGAGAGCCGCAATTGGATTGTGGTCCACGGCAACGACGAAGGAACCGCGTACCCCGATGTCTGGGCTTACGACCTCAACACGTCGTCTTGGCTGGAGGTCTGCCTCGGTGGCTCATGCGGCCAAGGGCTTCCGGCGTATGGCGGCGGCTACACCATCTTCGACCCGATCGAGGCGGCGTTGCTGCGTTTTGGTGGCACGGCTGACGGCGGCACGGCGCGTACCAACCAGCTCTGGCGGGTTTGGCTGAAGTAGGTCGCTCTGCAGCGTCAGTGCCCGAGTTCGGTCGCCACGCGGCGGTATGCGTTCTGCAGGACGGCTTCGACATCCGGACCGGCGGCGTTGCTCTCCTCGTAGTGGTCTGCGGGTTCGTCGTCGAAGAGCGGGTGGTAGCGGATGAAGTCGGACGCCGGCACCAGGTACCCCAACTCGTCGTTGCCGAGGCCGAACAGGAACTGG
>CAZUAB010000081.1:4393-10852 GCA_964617795.1 uncultured bacterium | reverse complement strand
CTTCGGGTCCTGCCACGGTATCTGTGCCGCCGGCTTGCCAGCCCGGATTTCCTGCACCAGGCCGCAGGACTGCTTGCCGATACCCGCATAATCTGGGCTGAGGCTGAACAGCGCCCGTGCCCGGACAAACGCCTCGCTGAACGCGAAAAACGGCGTCCGGTTGTTGATCGTGAACTGAAGGAGCTGCGGAAAAACCTCGGCATTGGCGACCGTCGGATCGGCAATCAGCCAGAACGCATCAATACCACCGGCGAATACGCTGAGTGCCCGTACGGCATCCTCTTTGCGCTCAATGCGGCTGGCGATGATCTGGATGCCAAGCGACCGGGCAACCTCAGCAGCTTCCAGCACAACCTCCTGGCTACGTTTGGGGTTGTACATTACGCCAATCTTCTTGACCGAAGGCACGATGGCCTGCAAAGTCTCCAGTTGGGTACGGATCGGAATCTCTAGTTTGACGCCGGTGATGTTAGGCGCCTTGATGTCGCTCTTTTCCGGATCAAGAACAAGCGCAAAAACGACAGGCAATCCCCCATCGATGTGCTTTCGGGCCGTGATCGCAGCACGTGTCCCCAGCACAAAGACGGCGTCGACCCCCTTGCCGTTGATCTCTTCAGCCATCTTCTCACCGCGATCGAAGTCCTCATCCATGTCGTATTCCAGAATTTCACCGCCGCAGTTCGACCGAAAGCCGATCACTGCGTCGTTGTAAATCTGAATATTCTTGGATTTGATGATCGCCAACGGCCCCGCCAGCGCCGGAGTCGTACCAACCATCATCGCCGCACCGCAGGCGATGCCGCGAAGAACCACGCCACGCACGATCAAAACGACCCTTCGACATAGATGTACCCGCGAGGCGGCAGGCGCTCACCGCCATAACGGCTCCCCGCCGGCGCAGGCGCCAAGCCATCCGGTGTCGCGACGCCATCGAGGCCCGGGTACTCCGTGTGCAAATCGGCTTGTGCCTGTTCGCCGATCATGCCCAGTTCCCAATGTTCGAAGCGCCACGCAACCCGAGCAAAGAAATTCAGATATGAGTCAATCGGCAACGATTCCGTAGAGGTGAGCAAAATGCTGCCTTTTTCGGGGTTCGTCAGCCGGGCCAGAAAATCGGACTGCCAGTGCAGCGCAACGGCCGCCTGCGGGCCCAAGTCCTTACCGTAACGCACGCCGCCGTTGACAGAATGCTGTGGGCTCGGCGTAATTGTCTCGGTGACAATGGGGTTGCCCGGAGCAAGCAGGTCCGGGCGCTCCAGCGTAATCGCAACATAGCCATAATTCGCGAACATCGCCAGATCGGACAGGATGCGCCAGCGCAGCGCCAACTCGCCACCGAGCGAGCTGGTCGAGCCGTCGACGTCGGGATCTTGATTTTCGTAGCGCTGCGACGGTGCAAATTCGATGAAATCTCGATAGATATTGTAGAACAAGTCGGCCGTCCAACGTACAGCCCCTGCCCGACCTACATAGCCCAGTTCGCCGCTGAGGATCTGCTCATTGACCAATTCCGCGTTCGATACGTTTTCGCGTGTTGCCACGAGAGCGGTGAATTCGGCGTTCTGCTCGAAAAAGCTGGGTTTGCGGAACGCGGTGCCGAAACTGGCACGGACGCCGTGGTCATCATTGATCGGGAAGATCGCAGCGGCCCGAGGGCTCAAGGTCAGCCGATCGCCGATTGCACCATCCGGTTGGTACAGCGTTGAAAAGTCGCTGCGCAGGCCCACGTTGAGAATGAAATGCTCCCAGACGCGAAGCTCGTTTTGCAGAAACACGCCGGCACGAATTTCGTCCGTTGACGGCTCGACCATTTCGGGAGACGCAAAGCGATTCCAGCGAATATTGCCGCCGACGGTCAGGCGGTCGATCTCACCGAGCTGAACATCAGCCAGCGCGTCAAGATTGAGGGTGTCCGTATCCCAGCGGAGCTGCGGCAAGCGTTGCGCAAGGATCGGGTCCGCAACACCGAGCACCGCGTCCCAGTGGTTCCAATAGCCCAGCACGCGCACAGGACCGACCTGCGTGCCGAGAGCCAACTCGGTCTGCACCATCTCCGCCGGCGTTTCACCGAGCACCGAGAACAATTCACCCCGCAGCGCGCTGCCGCCGATTTCGGCCCGCAGCGGAATCTCGCCGAGTTCGGTGTCAAAACGGCCGCGGCTAGCCACTCGTCTCAAGCCGCGCGCGCCGGCATCGGAGGCGCTGCCCTCCTCGCGGTAATGGCCGGACACGCGATATTGGGTCTCACCCGTAACGCCGGCCGCCCGCATTTCGGCACGCGATCCGCCGTGCAGTACGTCGCGATCGACGAGCAGGCGGAAGCGACGCTCGTAACTGCCAGCCTGCTTGGGAATCAATTGGACGACACCCGAGAACGCGTTGGCGCCGTAGAGGGCCGACCCGGGACCACGGATGACCTCAACGCGCTCGAGGTCATCTAGGTTGAAGCTCTGGCTCGCCAGCATGGCCGCCCCGAACAGCTCGACGTTCAGTTCACGTCCTTGCTCGAGAAACAAAACCAAGTTGTTGGACTCATCGGCAAAGCCGCGGACGCCGATCAACGGCGTTGATTCATTGACGCGGGCGACCTGAACCCCGGGGACGAAGCGCAATGCGTCGGCGAGATCCCGGAACCCGTAGCCAATCATATCGTCACGTGAAAGCACGTAGATGGCGGCCGGCGCCTCGATGATGCTCTGCGTATACTTGGAAGCCGAGATTACGACATCTTCGGCTTGCAGCAACTGGAATTCCGCCTCAAGGGCGTTGAGACTCGACAAGTCGAGTCCAGCCAGCGCATCACCAAGATCAAGGTCGCCTCCGCCGGACATCGTCTCGTCCGGCACCGGCAAAACCTGCACGACCAAAGCCCTGCCGGCAGAACCCAAGACGTCATGCGTGCTGCCGGCGTTGTCGACGATACGCAGGAAATACTTGAGCTCCCCAACCTGGACCCGCTCTGCGTCGACGACGGCCTCAAATACGCCCAGTTCACTGCCTGGGCGGACCACGACGGCGCGGAATTTGCTCTCACCGGGAGCGCGCAGATACACAGCGGCGTACCCAACCTGATCGGCGGGATCGACCACGAAGCGGAGGTTCAAGGCCTCTCCGGCGCGGGCGGACGCCGGACGGACATGGTCGACGGACCAATCCGCGGCCTCAGCCCCGGTGGTCGTCAGCGCCCCCAAGGCGGCAATTAACGCAATTCGGCGCAGCATCGGAATCCGATTTCACTGTCTCGCGTGTCGGGTGGCGTCGTATAGCGGAAGGCGCAGCGTACTGCGTAATCCGGCCGACTGAACGAGCCGCCTTTGGCGATGGCCAGTGAGGTGTTCTGCGCCATGGCGCTGGAAGTCCATTCCATGACGTTCCCGCTCATGTCATCGACCCCAAACGGTCCGCGGCACTTGGGGAAGCTGCCTGTCTTGGCGACTTTACGGTCGTTGCCTGCGGCGTCTTCGGTGTTGCAACGGTCAGCATCCCAAGCCTTCCCGTAGGGGTACACGAAGCTGTCCGGCCCCTTGCAGGCCCGCTCCCACTCCAGTTCGGAGCATAGCCGTTTTCCCGCCTTGGTGCAAAGCGACTGTGCTTCAGTGCGCGAGACCTTGACCTTCGGCACGACGCCCTTGGTCCCCGGATATTCCCAGCGGTCGATGCAAAACACGCCGACTTTACGGGATTCCTGCGGCTGCTCCGAGATGTCGCGAAGCAAATCGTCCGCGGGGCTACCGAAGCGAAATGTACCAGCGGGAATTTCAGCCATGCCATCGGGGCAGCCCTTCACCTTGGCTTCAGCCACAGCCTTGGCCTTCTCGGCCTCCTCCAATTGACTGCGTGCAGCCGCCTCGGCTGCTGCGATATCCGCCGCCTTCTTCTCAGCCTCGGCTTCGACTGCCTTGAGTACCTCGCCCAGTCCCGTCTCGGCCTCTTGTGCCGATTGCAACGCGCCGCCCGGATCGCCGGCGGCCAGGGCCGTACGTGCTGCGTCGATACGATTTGTCGCTACACGGAAATCCTCGCGCGAGCGGGCCGCTTCACCACCGACGGCCACGATCTTGACCGTCAGCGCCTGTGTGGAGTCCAAAACCCGCTCCACCGCCCCCCGCAAACGAGGGTCGACCTCTGGTGCCTTGGGTTCTGTCAGCCCGGGTAACGGAATCACACCGAGTGCGCCCAGGCCGCCGACCACCCCCAATAAAAGGACAGCGACGGCGATCCCAATGACCCATCCTTTGCCGCCGCCTTGCTTTACGCCGATAGCAGGCGCCGGTTGCAGCAAGTCCCCGCTGGGTGGCGGCTCGCTATCGGACGGCGATTGAAACAGCGGGCTGGGGGTGGGTTCCAGCTTGATGGCCGCGATCGGCACATCCTCGAATAGCGCATCGGCCTGTTCGTCGTCGACGATCGCCGGTGGCTCTGGTTCTGTTGCCGCTTCCGGCTCGGGCTCGACTGTGGCCCGCACCTGCTCCTCGGAAGCGCGAGCGGCAGCCAATGCGGCCTCGGCCGCTGCTGACGCTTCTGCGGCGACAACACCCTCAAGCGCCCGGATCTTGGCCTCGTCGCTGCCTAGTCGTGCCAGCTCAAGGAGAAAGGTACTGATAGTCGGATAGCGCGCACCTGGATCTTCCGCGAGCCCACGAGCCAAGACAGCGTCTAGGCCGGCCGGGAGTTCGGGGCGCTGCGGAGCCAACGCTGGCGGCGGTAGTGAGGGGTCTTGCCCGCCGAACAAGGCCCAAGCGATCGCCGCGATGCCAAACATATCGATTTCACGGCTATCGGCAGCCGCACCGCTCAGCAGCTCCGGCGCTAAGAAAGCTGCCGCGTGCGGAAGCTTGATCTGCACCCGCGCAAACACTTCGGGCGGCAGGATTTCGGTTAGACCATCGTCAGTCAAAACCACCCGATCGTGCAGGATAAACACGTTCTCGGGCTTCAGGCCGCCGTGAACGCCCTTGCGGTGCAGGCGCGCCAAAATCTGACCGATTTCTTCGAGAATCGGCTCGACCTCATCGAAGCCGAGCTGCATGGATTCGGCTTGTCGTGCATCGATCAATTGGCGAAGCGAAAGGCCGTCAAGGTGTTCAATGACCACGAACGGCGCACCGTCGACGCCGATGTCGAGAACCTTGGCCAAACCATCGTCGTCTCGGGCCTGCCGAGCCGCCATGACTTCGCGAAAACGCTGTACAAGTGCGGCACGCTTGGCAAATATTGCCGGCAACAGCTTGACAACGACAGTGCGTCCGGTCTGCTCATCGAGCGCACGCCACGCCTTGCCGAACGTGCCCTCTCCGAGGGCCTCCCGCAATTCGTAGCGACCCGCCAAGCGGGTGCCGATACCTGGCGCGCTGTGGCTCACGTGACGACGGCCTTGAAGGGGTTGATCACGTTACGAATCTAACAGAGCCACGGGGTCGTCGCAAACGCCACGACAACATGCCGCAACGCGACAAGACCAGCAACGCAGTGAGTCAATCGGCACGGGGGCGCCAATACAGACCAACGGCCATTCCATGCCTGTCGATAAATGCTCCGTTTTGCCGTAGATCCGCGGGTGCGGCCAAGCGTCCGTCGTGTAGCCGAGCGACCGGCCAAAGTTGCCGCAGCTCTCCCGGGGCTTGGCGAACTGCCGCCAATTCACGGGCCGCGATTCGTTCGACCGGCGTCAGCACCGACCATGGCGCCAAAACACAGTCGGTGGCGCCTTCTACCGCGCCCCATCCGCCCCAGTCGGCCAAGGATGGTCGCGGCCAAGGGCCATACCAGCGGGCCGCGCCGCAACTGCCGACCAGCACCAGGCAACGCCCCGAGATCTCACAAATGCGTACGCGGGAACGCGGCGGCGTCAAAAGCAGCGTGCGAAGCGACTCGATGCGCTCGACATGGCCGTATCCGCCCAACCAGATTCGTAGTACGCGACGCTGCAGAGGAGACGCCAGGTTGGTAAACAACTGCAAATCGAGTCGGGGCCCTTGCAGGGGTCCTTCAGCCGCGGCGAGTGCGGCACGCTCGATCCACCGATCCTCGTCTTGCAGAACCTGCACACGCAACGATTCCGCCGGCCCCAGTGGCCGCGCAATGGATGGCAGCACCAAGTGCCGCAGTCGCGCGCGCGGGTGCTGAAAATCTACGTTGCTCCGGTCTTCACGCCACTTCAGCCCGTTTGCACCTGCCCAATCGCGGATTTCAGCCCGCGACACCGCCAGCCAGGGGCGCCACCAGGGGGCCTGCCACGCCCGCATGCCGGCAAGCCCACGCAGCCCGGCCCCACGGGCCAGAGCAAGCCAGCGCGTTTCACGTTGGTCATCGGCATGATGGGCAAGCGCGATCGCCGCGCAGTCGTCGGCCATCTCCGCAAGGGCAGCACGCCGAGAGGAGCGCAGCGTGTCGGCATCACCGGTCAAAGACGAGGACAACCGCTCGCCCTGCACTTCGGCACCGAGGGAAGCGGCCAAT
>CAZUAB010000081.1:0-4383 GCA_964617795.1 uncultured bacterium | reverse complement strand
ATGATCGACGTGAAGCACGCGAAGCCGCGACACTGGCCAGCCAGCGACAAGCAACGCCCGAAGCAACGCTACAGAATCGCCGCCACCGCTGACCGCAACGGCGATTCGGCCTTGGCCAAACGGGCTGTGGTCTGGGTTGAGGGCTTGGATCAGGTTCGGGGTGGAGGGGTTTGCCATCGTCAGCAGGCCCCACCAAGCAGGCGTAGGCCGACGATACGGGATGATGTGGTGGCGGTGGCGGGAATCGAACCCACGACACGGGGCTTATGAGACCCCTGCTCTACCGACTGAGCTACACCGCCAGCGCCTGGCGAATGCGTTGGCAAACCATGATTGTGCGTCATCATCGGCGTTCCCGCAAATTGCTCGGCGCCCGTTGGCAATGCGAACAGAAGTGCGTCGAGCGGCCTCCAAGGACATCCCTTACCACTAGGCGGCCACAGCTGCGGCAAGGTTCGCCGGTTCGCCGGTAGACGTTCAGATAGGCGCGGAAGGCGCCCGGATTTCCGCTGATATCAAGATAATCCGACATGCTTGTCCCGCGCCGCGCAATGGCCTCGGCCATCACGCCACGAACCGCATCAAACAACGCCCCCAAACGCCGCGCCGACAATCCGCCGGCTATACGCCGCGGATGAATGCCTGCACGGAACAAGCCCTCATCGGCGTAGATATTCCCGACACCAACAATCGCGCGCGAATCAAGCAATACATTCTTGATCGGAACCCGTCGTGTGCTGGCGGCGCGGACGAAATGCAACCGCGCCAACGGCGCATCATCGCCCATCGGTTCGGGGGCAAATCCGCGCGCTGCAAACCACGCGTCGGGATCAGACAGGATGCGCAGGGTGCCGAAACGTCGAGTATCGAAAAAAATCCACCGGCTGCCGTCCGAAAGCCGCCATTCGGCGCGGCGTTGGAGGCGGCGGCTGGTGTCGGCCGCGCGGGGCAGGCGCGGATTGCCTTCCTGCAGCATCTGCCCGGTCATACGCAGATGCTGCACGACCGTCAGCGTGCCCCAATGCTGCAGGATATACTTGCCACGTCGCGATACGCCCCGGCAAGAGCTTCCGCAAAGGTCGTTGACGCCGAGTGACCCACTTTCCAGAACACGGTCGTCCAGAATACGCAAGCCGCTGATTCCAAGACCTTTCCAGGCTTCGTGGAGGTCGCGTACGACAGTCTCGACTTCGGGCAATTCGGGCATGGATGTCCTACGCCTCCCGGAAGAGCGAGGGGGCAATGACAGTCTACCCGAGCACGCCGGAGGCACGGCAATGGCTCGCGAACGTCCGTCCTGACGGGCTTTGCGGGTAGATCAAACGGTTGACAACGCTGTTTGCATCGGTTAGACTGGCGACGACGAAACGACCACGAAACCCAGAAGAGCGGACACTGTTCGAGCGGCGCCAACCCGCACTGTGACTTCCGCCGATCCAGCTTCAAGGAGCGCTGCATGACGCAGAAAATTCTGGTTGCGGACGACAGCATCACGATCCAGAAGGTGATTGGCCTGACTTTCGCCAATGAAAACTTCGAGCTGGAGATGGCCGACAATGGCGACGAGGCGCTGGCAAAAGCCTTGGCCAATCGACCCGATCTCGTCATTGCCGACACGAATATGCCCGGACTATCAGGATATGACCTTTGTGCCCGCCTACGCGCCAACCCAGACTTGGCATCGGTTCCGCTGATTCTGCTGGCTGGAACTTACGAAGTATTCGACGATGAACGTGCGCGGGAGGTCGGCGCCAACGACCACCTGACGAAGCCATTTGAAAGCCAGGCGTTAATCGGAAAGGTACGTGCGCTCTTGGCGGCTACTGGCGGCGCCCCAGCCCCCGTTGCCGACACGGAAGCAGAGCTTCTTGATGCCGAAATCCTCGAAGATGACGACGTACTTTCCGTAGAGGCAGAGCCCGCGACGATTGAAACTACGGCGGTCGAGCCAGCCTCTGTCCCTGCCCCGGTCGAAGACTTGGACTTTGGCGACGTCGCCAAAGTCGAGATGGAGGCTGGACAGGAACCCCCGCAGCAGCAAACATCGCCGGATGGTGGCTGGGACCTCGGTGGCTTTGATGATTATACGGCGGGCGAAGCGGACACCGGTGGCGCAGACGTTCTGGAGCCCGCCAGTGAGCCTTCGGTGACTTTGGACGCCGCCGCCGACTATCCGGAACCCGAATACGAAGCGGACGAAATCGCCACACCCGATGCGGCGCAGATCGAAGAACTGCCAGCAGCGGAAGCCGAGACGCCCCAGTGGACCGCCTCGGCAGCCGAAGAAGCCGACATTGTCTGGGATGAGCCCGAAGTGCAGGAAATCGAGCCCGAGATCGCGGCCCCGGCCGAGCATGCCGTCGCGGAGTTTGCGGAAACCGACGACTTCGACACCCCCATCGCAGCGCCGTTGCCCGTGGCGCCCGCGCCTGACGACCTTGCGTGGGACGACACGATGGAAGCGGCCGATGTAATTGCGGATACAGCAGCTGATTTCACGGAGGAAGAATTGCCCGTCGAGGCCGATGCGGCAGACCCCTTTACGCAATTCGCCCAGACACATGCCGACGTGGTGCCGGCGCCGGCCTCCGACGACATCGAAGACGTATATGCGGCATTTTCGGCACAGGTGCCGGTACAGGAATCCCCCGAGCCCGCCGTTGAAGAACCCGTATTGGCGGACCCGCTCTCCGAGGCTCCCGCGGGTGACGCCATGGACGACGTCATGGATGACGCCGATCTGGAACCGACCGACACGGACGACGCGGAACTGCCGCCATACGACGCCGTCGCGACGGTTGTTGATTTGGTCGGCCACGATGAGGCAGAGCCAGCCACCACCGAAGAAGAGTTCGCGGCGTCCACGCAACCGGACTGGAATGCACCGGCCTGGCAGACCGAGGAGCACAGTGACGATCAAGAAGATGAGTTCGTGCCGGCCTCGGCGGCTCCGGTGTGGGCTGAAGAAAGCGCACCAGCCGCCCCGACGCCACAGATCGATCTCTCAGCAACATCCGAGCGCCTTGTCGATGAGGCGCGCCAGCAAATTACCGATCGACTGGCAGCGTCACTCGGCAGCGAACTTGGCCCGCTCGTAGAATCAAAAGTGACGGCGGCGCTTGATGATTTGTTGCCCCGTCTGATCGAAACCCGCCTGAAGGCCGCAGTCGATCAAGCCCTGGCGCAGGCGCTCGACGATCTCAAGCGACGACTCGGCTAGTCCGCCCGCCCTGTTACGATCCGTTTTCGGCGGGCCGGTCGTCCTCGCGGCGTCCGGCCCGTTCTGTTCCCCCGAGGAGTCCCGCATCGTGAGCCCCCGAGACAACGTACTCGAAAACAGCTACGACCCCGCACGTATTGAAGCGCCGCGTCTGCAACGCTGGCTTGAGTCGGCGACCTGGGCAGCGAATCCCGATGAGCCGGGGGCGCCCTACTGTATCGTCATTCCACCGCCGAACGTAACCGGCGCCTTGCACATGGGGCACGCTCTCAACGACACGCTGCAAGATATTCTGATTCGCTGGCGGCGGATGTCCGGCGATGCCGTACTGTGGCAACCCGGGCTTGACCATGCGGGCATCGCAACACAGACCGTCGTCGAACGTGAACTCCGCAAAGAGGGCATCGAGCGGATCGAGATGGGTCGTGACGCTTTCATTGCGCGTGTCTGGGCGTGGAAACAACAGTATGGAGACCGTATTGTCGAGCAGCTCAAACGTCTGGGCTGCAGCGCCGACTGGGACCGGCTCCGTTTCACGATGGATGAGCATTCATCGAAGGCCGTACGTGAGGCTTTCGTGCGGCTGTACGACGAGGGCCTGATTCGCCGCGGTACGTACCTGGTGAACTGGTGTCCGCATTGCCGCACCGCACTGTCGGATCTTGAGGTCGAGCCCGAGGAACGTGACGGTGCCATGCACGAATTACGCTATCCACTGGCCGACGGCAGCGGGTATATCACCGTCGCCACCACACGCCCCGAAACCATGCTCGGAGACACCGGCGTGGCCGTGAATCCCGAAGATCCGCGCTACGCCGCCTTCATCGGTCGTGAAATCGAACTGCCGCTCGTCGGCCGCCGTATCCCCGTCGTGGCCGATGAACACGTGGCCGCCGATTTCGGCACCGGTGCGCTCAAGGTCACACCCGCCCATGACTTCAACGATGCGGAGATCGGCGAGCGGCACGGCCTGCCAGCGATCTCGATATTTGACGAGGACGCACGGGTGGTCGGCGGCTACGGTGAGATCAGTGGCCTTGATCGCGTAGAGGCACGGGTCAAGGTCCTCGAACGCCTGGACGCTTTGGGCTTGCTTGTTGAGGTTACGCCGATCCGCCACGCCGTGGGCCAATGCTATCGCTGCCAGACCACGGTCGAACCCT
>CAZUAB010000080.1:0-10940 GCA_964617795.1 uncultured bacterium | reverse complement strand
CCTTCAGCGCCTCGGCGATGGCGGTACGGGCCCCCGCATGGTCGCCGCGCTTGAGCAATAGCTCGCCACGCTGCAGACGGGCACGGCGCCACGGACCGGAGCCGACCGGCTCGACTCGGGCAAGCAAGGTCAGGGCACGGTCGATGTCGCCAGCCTCGATCAAATGCTGCGCAGCCTCATAGAATTTCCCACCCCGAACCAACATCTCGACCATCTTCTGTCGGTCGCCGAGTTTTTGGTAGACCCGGGCTGCTTCGTCCCACTGCCCGGCTTTGGCCAAACACACGGCTGCCTTCCCTGGGTCGCGGGCTTGCAGGTGAAGCTTGGCCGCCTGCACCCACTGCCCCAACTGTTCGGCCACCCCGGCCGCGGCACCCGGTGCCCCCGCCTCAATAAACAACGGCAGAGCAGCCGCAAGATCGCCGATCCGTTCGAGCAGCCGTGCCGCCTGCAGCGGTTCACCCTGTTCGGACAAGGCGTCGGCGCGCAGTCGCATGGCCTGTTCCCCACGGCCAGACTCCTCAAGTATCCGTGCGGCATCCTTGGCGCGCCCGGCTTCGCGTAGCAGCCCGGCCGCTTCCTCGGGACGTCCCCGCTCCACAAGCAACGACACGGCTCTGTCCGTATGGCCAATTTCACGTGCTAGCGCAATCGCCCCCTCAAGATCACCGCGCTTTTCGAGCAACCGACCCAAGGTATCCCCCAGGCCGACCACCGTTTTACGGCGCTCGGCGGCGGCATTGCGATCCTTCAAGACCGCACGCTCGACGTCCCACGCGCGGCGCAAAAGCGGCAACGCCTGATCGACCCGTTGTCGCTTGAGGTGTAGTTCGCCAGCCCGCCGAAATTCACCGGACTCGACAAAGGCACGGGCGGCGCTCTCAAAGTCACCGATCCGCTCGTACAATTCACCGGCCTTGTCTCCTTGGCCGGCCCGCAGCCAGAGCCGTGCCGCAGGTCCGAATTGCCGTATGTCCTCGAGCAGGCGGGCCGCTTCGGCGTATTTTCCGGCTCGCTCGAACAGCGAGGCCGCGCGATCCTTCTTGCCCAAACGAATCGCCAGCTCAGCCGCTGGCAACCAGCTCTCGGCCCGCACGAACATGTCGTAGGCACGGTCCGCCTCGTCGGCCGCCAGCCAAAGCTTTGCCGCGGTTGTCCATTGGCTCGCCTTCTCGGCACGCAAGGCCTGCCGTACGGTATCGCCGCCGGCCCGCCTGCGCAGCAGCAGAAGCAAGAGCAAGACCACCACGACAAGGCCGCCAACCACGAGTATCTGCAGTTCTACGGTCATGGCGCGGCGCTCTTTCCGAGGTCGAACAACCCGCCCTGATGAACACCCACCGCCGCGCCGACATGCTCGTGGCCACGGGCCGTGGCCACACGGCCACGGGGCGTTCGGTCAATCAACCCCAGCCGAATCAGCAGCGGTTCGACGACCTCCTCGAGCGTACGTGCGTCTTCACCAAGCGCAGCCGCCAAGGTGCCGATACCGGTTGGCCCACCTCGGTAATGACCGACCAGGGCGTCGAGATAGCGCCGATGCGGCCGGGCCAGCCCCCGGACATCCACCCCCAGCGCATCAAGCGCCGCCTCGGCCGTCGTCGCCGTTACGGGCGCCTCGTTGCGCACCAACGCGTAGTCACGAACCCGCCGCAAATGGGCCAGTGCCACGCGCGGCGTCCCGCGCGACCGCCGGGCAATCACCGCCGCGCCGGCCGGCTCAAGTGCCACCCCCAACTTGGCCGCGTATCGTGTGACAACGGACGCCAAGTCGTCGAGATCGTAATAGTCGAGTTCCTCGGTCATGCCGAAACGGTCGAGCAGCGGTCGTGACAGAAGCGAAGCCCGAGTCGTCGCGCCAACCAGCGTAAAGGGCGACAAACGCAGCTTGACCGAGCGTGCAGCCGGCCCTTCGCCGACCAGCAGGTCGATCTCAAAATCTTCGAGGGCGGGGTACAAGACCTCCTCAACCGCACTGCCGAGCCGATGAATTTCATCGATGAACAGCACGGACCCTGGCGCCAAACGGGCCAAAATCGCCGCCAAGTCCTTGGGGCGTTCGAGCACCGGGCCACTTGTTTTTTCGAACGGTACACCCATCTCGGTCGCCAAAATACCAGCCAATGTGGTTTTTCCCAAGCCCGGCGGGCCAACAAACAGTACGTGATCGAGCGGTTCGCTGCGAAGGCGTGCAGCGCCGACCGCGACGCCGAGATTGCGCCGGACGTGCGGCTGCCCGACAAAGTCATCGAGCTCAACTGGACGATAGGCCCGCTCGAATTCCTCGATCGGTTCCTCGGCCGTCCACAGCACGTCCTCGTCGATCGTCACGGCGCCTCCTGCAACAGCACGGCCCGGATCAACGCCTCGACGTCGTGCGGGGCCACACCATCTTCGACAGCTTTTCCGATCCGCCGCTGCGCCTCGGACGGTGCATAGCCGAGACCGATCAGGGCCTGTACAGCTTCAAAGCCGTGCGGAGACGAACTGCCGCCGCCGGCCAGATCGGGTGCGGATGCGAGTTCGGCGAACAAGTCACGCAATTCGACGACAATCCGTTCGGCGCTTTTTTTTCCGATCCCCGGCACGGTCGTCAGCGCCCGCACGTCGCTTTCGGCGATGACCCGCAGCAGGACCGGTACCGAGAATACGCCAAGCATGGCCAGGGCCGTTTTGGCCCCCACCTGCGGTACACGCTGAACCAGTCGGAAAAGGTCGCGGGCTTCGCGTTGTTCAAAACCGTAGAGGTCCCAGCCAAGCTCCCGGATCGCCAAGTGGGTCCACAACACAACCGCACTGCCGACCGGATGCGACTGCGCCGTGGCCGCCGTGGTGCGCATTTCGACGGCCACAGGCCCGGCTTCAACAACAAGGCCCCCGGGAATCAGGGCCAAGACCTGCCCTCGCAGCCGGGCGATCATGCGCCAACCTCAAGCCGGGCCGTCCACGCCGTCACAATCAGCGTCAGGGCCACGGCCAAGGCATCGGCGGCATCCTCGGGGGGGTCCCGATCAAGCCCGAATTGCATGCGAACGGCCCGCCGCATCTCGGGCTTGCCCGCCCGGCCATGGCCAGCCACGGCCAGCTTGATGGACGCTGCAGCGAAGCCGTGCGGGTGCAGGCCACCGTCGGCCAAGGCCAGCAGTGCCGCACCGCGGGCCTGGCCAAGCATGAGTGCGCTGCGCGGGTTGCGGGCCACGAAGACCTCTTCCATGGCCGATGCCTGGGGTTGCCAGCGTTCGACCCACTCGCTAACTTCGCGGTAGAGCGCCTGCAAGCGATCGCCGATCGCCCCGGCAGGTAGGCGACGGGTTGCGAAGGCCAACGGCCGCACTGTGCGGGTATCGCCCTCAACGACGGCCAAGCCGATCTTCTGCGAACCGGGATCAATGCCGAGAACCCGCAATTGGACTCCTAGATCACGTCGGCGAGTCGTTCGAGCTCCGCCTCCGACAGTTCAAAGTTGGCGAAAATCTCCTGCACATCATCAAGGTCTTCGAGCGCCTCGTGAAGCCGCAGTACCTGCTCGGCGGCCTCTCCATTGAGCATCGTCGATGTTCTGGGTTCGTAAATCAAGCGGGCGTCCTGCACTTTGTGCCCGCTAGCCTCCACCGCCTGCCGTACCGACCCCAAAGCATCGGGTGCGCAGACGAAATCCCAGACGCCCTCATCATCGCCGGCCCGCACATCGTCGGCGCCGGCGTCGATCGCCAATTCGGTGGCGGCGTCTTCATCGAGTGCGGCCGCTTGGATCTGTACGAGTCCGCGCCGATCGAACATCCAGGCGACGCTGTTGCTCTCGCCGAGCGAACCACCCATGCGGCTGAATGCATGGCGAACCTCGCCAGCCGTGCGATTGCGGTTGTCGGTAAGGCACGCGACCATCATCGCGATACCCTCGGGCCCGTAGCCCTCATAGATGACTTCGTCGATTGTCTGGCCGGGAAGCAGTCCGAGACCGCGCTTGACCGCCCGGTCGATGTTCTCGGCCGGCATATTGACCGCCTTGCCGGCCAGAATGCACGCACGAAGAGCTGCGTTGTATTGGGGGTCATCACCGCCTGCGCGAACCGCCACCTGGATTTCGCGGGCAATCCGTGTGAAGACCTTCCCCTTGCGGGCGTCGGTCTTGGCCTTCTTGTGTTTGACCTTACTCCATTTGTTGTGTCCGGCCAAGCGCTTCCTCCTTGAGGCACAGAGCGGGTCGTCGACCCCGGTTGCCGACCCGCTCATCATACCACCTCGGTCCGCAAAGGCCCAACACTTCGGGCCCTTGAAGGCCTTCGGCGTTTGGTCTACAATGGGGCCTTCCAGCGCGACGGTCTACCGAATCAGTTGTCCACAGCCTGTGGATAAGCCTGTGTATTCCGTATGCGACGAAAGGATATTCGTGACCGCTCCGCTCGATACCGAGGCTTGGGATCAGTTCTTGGGCTACCTGCGTTCTTCGCTGGAAGCCAAGGATTTCAGCCTTTGGATCGAACCGCTTGAACTCGTCGCGTCGAACGGCAAGACACTCGTTGCACAGGCGCCCAATCGCTTCTTTCTGAAGTGGGTCAACGACAGCTACCGCCAGGCGATGCAGCACGCCCAGAAGGAGATCGGCGTCACGGTCGAACTCCGCTCGGCCGAAAAGCGGGCCCGCCCGAGCCGCACCCGTAACGACGAATCGCCGCGCGGCCGGACCGAGCGCGCCGAACCTGTTGACCCCAACCTGCCCGAGCAGCATCCGCAGCTCAATCCCCGTTACACCTTTGATGCCTTTGTCCCCGGCACGTCCAACGAATTCGCCCACGCCGCGGCGCAGGCCGTCGTCGAGCGGCCCGGCTACCGTTACAACCCGCTTGTCATTTATGGCGGCGTCGGCCTTGGCAAGACGCACCTCCTGCATGCGATCGGCCATGCGTTGTATGCCCGCGATCGTGGCATTCGCATCAACTACGTGTCCAGCGAAAAATTCATGAATGACGTCGTCAATGCGATCCGCTTCGACAAGACGGCGGACCTGCACCGACGCTATCGTAGCCAGTGCGATCTGCTGCTGGTCGATGATATTCAGTTCTTGGCCGGCAAAGAACGAACGCAGACAGAGTTTTTCCACGTCTTCAATGCCTTGCACGAGTTGGGCAAACAGATTGTCTTGATCTCGGACCGGCCCCCGCGCGAAATTCCTTCGCTTGAAGATCGTCTGCGCAGTCGTTTTGAGCAAGGGTTGCTCGTCGACGTCCAGCCGCCTGAACTTGAACACCGCTTGGCCATCCTGCAACGTAAGGCGGCAGACCTAGGCCTTCGCTTGTCCGACGATGTACTGCATTTCCTGGCGACCTACGTACAATCCAATGTGCGCGAACTTGAGGGCGCGTTGACACGCTTGAGCGCCAAGGCCGCCTTTGAAGGGCGGGCCGTCGACGTTGATTTTACGCGCCGCGTACTCGGCGATTTGCTCGACATGGTCAACCCCGGTATCAGCGCCGACCGGATTCAGAAGGTTGTCGCCGAGCTCTTTCAACTCCGCACCCCAGATCTTCGCGGCAAAAGCCGCAAGCAATCGGTGGCCTACCCCCGCCAGATCGCCATGTACCTCTGCCGGGAACTGACGAACCTCAGCTTGCCGGAAATCGGCCAACGTTTTGGCGGCAAAGACCACAGCACGGTGTTGCATAGTGTTCGAAAAATCGCCGCACTCAAGGCTGCGGACCACGAACTTGCCGCACTTCTCGACAGCCTGGTGCGTACCCTGCAACGCGGGGGATAGTCTGGGGAAATACCCTGTTGTTTTCCACAGCGCCGCGGACTTTTCCGCGGCGCTTTTTTGTGCCCCATGCGTCCACTGGAAAACATACGCTGGATTCCACCGTGGACCCCCAGGCTTCCCACAACCATATTTGCCCGCATGCGCCTATCCTGGTGGACGCAGCACGGACCGCCGCCAAGTTGTCCACTGTCATGATCCTTATTCTTCATGATATGATCTTCTACTACTCATGAAGAACATGAGGGGTGAACAGATACGCGTCCAGCCCCCGCCCACGGAGGTGAACCCGATGGCACTGGCATTCGATATCGACCGCGCCGTTTTTGAAGCCGCGCTTGCCGGCGCGCAGAACATTGCCCAGAAGCGCTCCCCCGCCCAACTGCTGACCAACGTACGGATCGAGACCACCAAGGGCGGCGTACGGCTGTTTGCGACCGACTACGATGTATCATTGACGCGCGAAGTCCCGGCGGAAATTCGTGCAGCCGGGACGGCGGCGCTTCCGGCCAAGGTACTTCACGACATCGTCCGTAAGGCCGCAGGCGATCGCGTCAGCCTCGAAGTCGACGACAAACATCAGGCCGTACTCAAGGCGGGTTCACGCTCCAAGTACAAACTGGTTGGCCTCGACCCCGAAGATTTTCCCGAGCCGCCGGAGATCAAGGCGAAGCCCGCCCTGGAGCTAGATCGCGCCGATTTCGTTCACTGGCTGCGCAAGACGATCTTTGCATCCAGCACCGACGAAGCCCGTGCCTCACTGGCTGGCGTATTTCTCGAAGCGGCCGAAGACCCGGCCGGTCTTCGCTTTGTCTCGACCGACACGCACCGCCTTGCCCTGATGGAAGTCGGCGGGATTCAGGCAGCGGGAATCCTGCCCGCCGATGGAGTGATCTTGCCGCGCAAAGCGCTGCAGGAGCTACTCAAAGTCTTGGGTGGTGAAGGTTTGCTGCGGCTTGGTGTCGATGGTCCGCACGTACGGGTGGCCTGGGATGAAACGGAATTCATCTTCCGCACGGTCGAAGGACGTTTCCCCAGCTACCGGACGGTAATCCCCGAATCGCCGGCCCGTAAGGCTGTGCTCAATCGTGACGCGTTTGAGAAGGCGCTTGATCGTGTTAGCCTGGTCGTTACCGATCGCTACAAGAGCGTTTTGATGCGTTTTGACAGCGACACGTTGACCTTGATTGCCCGAAATCCCGACATGGGTGAAGGCGAAGAGCAGATTGATTGCGTTTTCGAAGGTGAGCCGCTTGAAGTGGGGTTTAATGCCGCCTACGTCCAAGAGGCACTGTCGGAAATCGCCGAGGCCTCTGTTGAGCTTCATCTGACCGACGACGTGTCGCCAGCCATTTTGCGTGGCGAAGGTGACGACGGGTACCTCAACGTCGTCATGCCGATGCGCATCTGAGTATTCAGACGTGCGGCTTCGCCTGACGGCGCTTGCCGCGCGCGGCTTTCGCAATCTGGGCGCGGCAGATTGGACCTTCGACACGCCGTGGACCGGTTTTGTCGGCCCAAACGGCAGCGGCAAAACCAACACGATCGAAGCGCTTCATGTGCTCTGCCGTCTGCGCGGTTTTCGTGGCGAGCAACCCGGTCGCCTACGTGCGTGGAGCGGCGAAAACACCACGCTCTCCGGTCTTTTTGAGATCGATGGAAGGTTGCAGGACCGGCAGCTTCATCTTGATGGTCGCCAAACGGTCCGCACAGCCGATGGCGACCCTGTCGATTCTCAGCGACGCTGGGCAACGGCAGTGCCGTTGTTTGGATACCGCCCCGACGACGATTTGTTTTTTCATGAAGAACCCCAGGAGCGGCGGCGGCACCTCGATTGGTTTTGTTCCTACCGGGATCCCGACTACATGCGGGCCGCTGCTGCGTACGAACGCAACCTACGCCAGCGTGCACAGGCGCTGCGTGGGCATTGGAAGGGACCTGAGTTGGAAGTCTGGGAGGCTGCGCTCGCCGAGACGGGGGCCGCACTCACCCGGGCCCGTGCAACGGCCGTTATCGAACTTGGCCGCCACTTCAAACGTCTCAGCGATGCGCTGCCCTTGGCCAGCCTTGAGTTGGCCTATCGGCAAGGAGGAGATCCTGATCTGCAGGTCGCCCGCGACGCTTTGGCCGCGGGGCGCGCGCGTGACGCCGAACTCGGGCGCACCGGTTTTGGACCACATCGTGATGATCTGAGCGTTTCACTTGCCGGACGTCCGATTCGCCAAAGCGGCAGTCAAGGGCAACGCAAATTGGCGGTCATCAGCTTGGCTTTGGCTTGTGCGCTTGCGTCCGCTGAGGATCGCAACGACGGGGCCAGAACGCTGTTCTACCTTGATGACATTGAGGGGGAACTGGATGCCGCCAACGAGGAGGCGCTGTTTGCGCTGCTGGCGGAACTTCCCCTGCAGGGACTTGTCACCGGCGTGCGCCGCCCGGCCGGCTTTGCCAGGCCTGGGTTGGAGGCGGTTTGGCACCCGCTACCGCCGTCCCCGGTCGTCCAATAGCTCAGCGCAGGCGAAACCGGACCGGTATACGAATGCGTACCGCAACCGGCGTTGACCCTTGAGTTGCCGGGCGAAAGCGTAGGGCGGACACGGCCTCGACAGCCGCCTCATCGAAGCCGCCATTTGTTGATTCGAGGACTTGCAGGCTGCCACTACCCACCTTGCCGTCGGCGGTCACAATGAGTTCGACAACAACATCGCCTTCGATTCCCGCCGCCCGCAGATCGGGAGGGTACCGAGGGTCGGGGCGCCCCAGAATCTCAGGTAGCTTGCTGACCGCATACACAGGCACGGGCCGCAGCGCCGAGACCTCGGTGGTGATTGGCGAATCGGCCGCCTGCATAGCCAAGGTATTGCCGCGTCGTAGCGGCATGACGCCGCTTTTGCCAAAACTCTCGGCCGATAGGCCGAACACCGGCGCCGCATCCGCAGGGGCATCCTCAGCAGCTTGGGTTGGCGGTGGTTCGGCGGCTTCGGGCGGCGTCTTGGTCAGGTCCACCACCGTATCCGGCGGCGGGGCGACGGACTTGGGTTTTGGCTTGGGTGGCGGCGCTGCAGGCGGTGGCGCGGGCTCTTCACGGACCACGGTGACTTCGGCTGGCGCTGGCGGTCGTGCAGGCTCGGAGTCGGGACGTGTACTGGCAACAAGTGCCAGGCCACCGTGCAGCGACAAGGCGATTAGCCACGCGGCGACGCGCCTGTGATCAGGGAGTCTGGCGCGGAACGACATTGATGGCGAATTTTTCGACCCCCTCCTGACGCAGGAGGTCCAATACGCCGACAACGGCGCCATGTTCGGTGGTGCGGTCGGCGGAAATGAGGGCGCGAACCTCGCCTTCGGCGCCTGCTTCCTGAAGTCGCCGACGCAGGAATTCCTCGTCTACCCGATCGCCATCGAGCAGAATGGCGCCGTCGGCAAGTACGACGATACCGAAATCGGTCCCCGGTGCAGCTTCGCCGGTGGCGGCGGCTGGCAGTTCGAGCGGAATGCTCTGGGCAAACATAGCTGGCGCCGTGACCATGAAGATGATCAGCAGTACAAGCACCACATCGACAAAAGGCGTGACGTTGATGTCGGTGATGGGGCGGCCCTCGCCGCCGGGTCCGAGGCCGGCCATATGTACGTCAGCCGACCTGTCGCCCGTCGGCGGCAACCAGGCGGACCGTTTCTTCGGCCGCCTCCAAGGTCCGACCGACACGCGAACTGAAGCGATTGTAGGCCAAGACGCAGGGGATGGCGACGAACAGGCCCATGCCGGTGGCCACGAGCGCTTCAGCGATTCCGCCCATGACCATGTCCGGGCCGCCGCCTTCGACTCCGAGTTCGGCGAAGGCTTCAATGATACCAAGAACCGTACCCAAGAGGCCGATAAATGGGGCGTTGGCGCCCAATGTACCGAGGAGTCCGGTTCGATCGAGAAGGTCACGGCGCAGGCGTCCGAAGGCTTGGCGAATTCGGGCCTCCGTCGCTTCATCGCTACGCTCGGGCGTTGATCGGAGCCATTCGATCAGTTCATCCAACCCTGTGCCGTCGGCCAAGCCCGCGCCGGACTGGGCAGTGAGCGCGGTTAGCTTTGGCAATTCGCGTCGGTAGGTCCACCATCGCTCGACAATGGTCGCCGTTGCCCAGACACTAAGACCAAGCATCAGGTAGAGAACCCACTCACCACCGCCACGGGAAAGGTCGAGCAGAATGTCGACAACGGCATTTTCACCCATGGGCGGGTACCTCTTCGCGGTCGAGCCCGTCCTGCAGCAAGGTGCGGGCGGCGCTCAGTGTGCGGTCGATGACCTCGTCGTCGTGCGCGGTGCTGAGAAACCCGACCTCGTAGCTGCTGGGTGCCAGATAGACGCCGCGGCGCAGCATGCCCCAGAAAAAACGCGCGTAGCGGCCATGGTCGGCCGCCTTGACATCGTCGAAGGTGCGCGGCATCCGTTCGGCAAAATGCATGCCGAGAATCGAACCGACCGCCGCGGTGGCCAGCGGGATGCCGGCCTCGGCCGCAAGGCTTCTCAACCCATCAGCAAGCGTTGTCGCGCGGGCTTCAAGGTCGCCAAAGGGGTCCATCTTCTGCAAAATCTCCAAGGTGGCGGTGCCAGCCCCCGCGGCCACCGGATTGCCCGACAGCGTACCGGCCTGATAGACCGGCCCTTCGGGAGAGAGCTGGGCCATCAGATCTTGACGACCGCCATAGGCGGCCAAGGGGAATCCCCCGCCGACGACCTTGCCAACAGCGACGAGATCAGGCTTAAGGCCGAACCGGTGGTAGGCGCCGCCGCGGGCCGCCCGAAGCCCTGTCAGCACTTCATCGGCGATGATCAGCGTGTCCCATGACGTAGCGAGCTCCTGCAGAAGGGCCAAGAAATCCGGGTCTGGCGGCACCATCCCCATGTTGCAAGGAAGCGTTTCGAGAATGACGGCGGCGATGCGTTCGCCGTAGGCGTCAAAGGCAGCGCGCAGCGCCGCCAGATCATTGAACGGCAGGGCCAGGGTGTCGCGTGCCAGCCCGGCTGGAATGCCCGGACTTGAGGGCGTGCCAAAGGTGGCCAAACCACTGCCGGCTTGCACGAGCAAAGAGTCGACATGGCCGTGGTAACAGCCGATGAACTTGATGACCGCATCACGTCCCGTGGCTCCCCGGGCAAGCCGGAGTGCGCTCATGGTCGCTTCGGTGCCCGAATTG
>CAZUAB010000079.1:7319-11268 GCA_964617795.1 uncultured bacterium | reverse complement strand
GGTCCCCGTGCAGCGGCTCAAGGCGCCCAAACAGCGCGGCGGCCGTCTCCTCGCCGTGCGGCCGCTCGGGGTGCCGGGCCAGTTGTACTCGCTGCCACGGCGTGAGCCCCGCATAGATCCGCCGAATCCTGTCGTCGCGCCGCGCCAACTCCTCCTGATAGGCCGCTACGGCCGCAATACCCTCGTGTCGCACCCGCCAGGCCAGATGCCGGAGGCTGCGGTCGCATTCGTCGATGGGACGCTCGAAAGGGAGAACCGGTTCCACGCCCCCTATTTTACACGCCCAGCGGTGACCAGTGCCGAAGCCAGCGCGTCGATCAACGCCGGGGCGTCGGGGTCGAACCAGCGTACGGGTTTGGCGCGGAACCAGATACGCTGGCGACGCGCATAGCGCCGCGTGGCCAGCACGATGGCTGCGGCAAGCTCGTCGGTGGAAAGTTCGCCGTTCAAGTGGCGGACGATTTCCTGATAGCCGATTGTCGCCAGACCCGGTAGGTCGGCGCCGTGACGCGTGATCAATCCCTGCACCTCATCGATCCAGCCCGCGGCCAGCATGGCTGTAGCCCGGGCACGCAGTCCGGCCTCGTAGTCCGGCCCCTCACCGCGAATGCCGATGTAATGAAGGCGGGGGCCGGTCGGTTCGCGGCGCGGTACGGGGGCGCCGGTGGCTTCGATGATCGCCAGCGCGCGGGCAATCCGAATCCAGTCATGCGGGTGTAGCCGTGCGGCGCTTGCCGGATCGCGGGCGGCAAGGCGCGCGTGGGCGCTGGCGGGGTCACGGCGGACCTCGTCCTGCAAGGCAGCGTCGCGTTCGGGGGGCAGCGGCGGGATCTCGGGCAGGCCTGCACTCCACGCCTGTAGGTAAAACCCGGTACCGGCGGTGGCCAAAAGCGGCACACCGCGGGCACGGGTGTCGGTCAGGACGTCATCGGCGAAGCGCGCAAATATCCAAGCTGTGCAGCGCTCCGCGGGCCCCACGAGGTCGAGGCCATGGTGGGCAACGCGCGCCTGCTCGGCCGCCGTCGGCTTGGCACTGCCCAGGTCGAACTCGCGGATTGCCTGCACCGAATCGGCCGACAGGACCTCGAAGCGCATGCGTTCGGCAAGTGCCATGACGACGCGCGTCTTGCCGGCTCCGGTCGGCCCGACAAGGGCGACGACGTCGCCGGGCGCGGGGCTGTCGGGCACGGGCGGGTGGGCGCGGGCGGAAGGGTCCGTATCTGTGGCAGGCATGGCCGGATTGTACCACGCGGGGCCCTGGCAGTCCGCACCCGCCGTGGCGCAGGCACCACGCCAATGGTACCTTGGCCAGATGACCTCATTCTGGTCCAATCTCCCCCGCCCGATTTTCGCGATGGCGCCGATGGCCGACGTGACCGATGCCGCCTTTCGGCGGCTGATCGCCCGCCATGGCCCGCCGCATGTCTTCTGGACCGAGTTCGTCTCGGCCGACGGTCTGCACTTTACCCGCGAGGTGAAAAAGCGCCACGACGACGACAACCCGCTGATGGGCATTCTCGCCAGGTCCGAGGGCGATCGGCCGATCGTTGCGCAGATTTTCTCGGCAAAACAGGACATGATCGCTTATGGCGCCGAGCTCGCGGAGCGGTTGGGCTTTGACGGCGTCGATCTCAATATGGGGTGCCCCGACAAGACCGTCGAAAAGCAGGGGTCGGGCGCCTCGCTGATTCGTAAGCCGGCACTCGCGGCAGCGCTGCTGCGAGCGGCGCGTGCCGCGACGAGGCTGCCGGTGTCGGTCAAGACGCGCGTCGGCTATGAGAGCGATGGCGAGCTCGAGGATTGGCTGACGGCCGTGCTTGAGGCCGGACCGGCGGCGCTGACGGTGCACCTGCGCACCCGCGAGGAGCTGTCGAAGGTACCGGCCGACTGGTCGCGCATGCATCGGGCTGTTGCCGTACGGGACCGTGTAGCCCCGACGGTTCCGATTCTCGGCAACGGCGATGTGCGCGATCTGGACGAGGCGCGGGCGCGGGTCGTCCAAACCGGCTGTGACGGTGTGATGCTTGGCCGTGCCCTGTTTGGCAACCCGTGGCTGTTTGCCGGTCGGCGTCCCGAAGATGTCTCCGCGTCCGAGCGACTCGCTGCGCTCATTGAGTTGGCGGACTACTTTGAGGCCCTCAAGCCGCGCCGCAACTTCCTGATTCTGCGCAAGCACGTCAAGGCCTTTGTCGCAGGTTTCGACGGCGCCCACGATCTGCGCATCCGTCTGATGGAGACCGAAAGCGCAGCAGAAATGCGTGCGGTGTTGGGCGCGTTCGACCGGTTCTGAGGGGCCGGCAGTCAGCGACCGAGAATGAGGGCGATTCCGTCGATGACGGCTTCGAGCAGTGGTGGCGGCAGGATGCCGACGCGCTCCGCCAGATCACGGCGAGCCAGCGTCAGAACATGCGCACCGACGGCCACGGCGTCTTTCGGAAGCGCGTTTCGTTCGGCCGGAAGGGCAGTGTTACCGGGCTGTCGGCCCAGCGCATGTCGCTCGTCAAGGGAACACAGACGACGCTGCCCCAGCGGCTTGCATTGAGGGCTTGGCGCTGCACGACGACGACCGGTCGCCGGAAGCCCGGTTCGGACCCATGCGGCGCCGGCAGCTCAGCCCACCAGAAGCCACCCTGCGCGATTGCTGCCATTCGGTGCTGCGGAGTCCGCGATGGGCGGCGGCGCGGACGAAATCGTCGCGGCCAGCATCGATTTTGTCGACGACACGGTTCACCGCCTCGGTGAGGCTGTCCGCGTCATGGCGGGCCAAGTATTCGCGCAGAGCCGCGGCATACAACCGACTTCGCGACACGCCCCGGCTAGCTGCGAGCCGGTCTGCGCGGGCAAAGATCACATCGGGGATCGATACGCCGATTCGGAATCCGCATCCATGATCCTCGGATGTTCTGCTCGCGGGATCGCGCGGCTTTGGCTCGGAGTACCAACACGTGGTGTGGCCGCTGGCCGTGTAGTTTCTAATCCCCCCGCATTTTCCGCAGCACCCCGCGCACGGTCACGTCGAGCTGCGAACCGCGGCGCCAGTCGGCGGGGACGACGTAGCTGACACGGTCTTCGGCGATTAGCTTTTCGATCTTCTGGCGGGTCTCGGGCAGGCCCCAGGCGTCCGGCTCGAAGACGGCGATGCTGCAGCCGCCCTGCTCGCGGACGAGGCGCATGCAGGGGATGTCGGTGTCGCCGTCACCGATGTAGATCATGTGCTCGAACGGCACGGGATGTTCGCCGGCCGGCAATTTGCGATTGACGGCCGCCGTGTCCCAGGCGTTCTCGATCCCTTTGTGGATCCGGAACACGAACTGCGTCTTGGTCGTGTAGTTGATCGCGATTGCCGGCCACTTGGCGTGGCCGGTGTCTGCGTCGTAGTGATAGCGGCAGGCCCAGACGCCGTCGAGGCGGTTGCCGATCGCGCTGCCGCGGATCATCTCATCGAGGCCGCTCGAAACCACGTGGTGCTTGAGGTCGAGGTCGAGCTTGCCAGCCAGCGCGGCCATCTCGTCGAACCACCCCTCAACGCCGGGCAGAAGCGGGATGCCGCGGCCGTGTTCGCGCAGTCGTGCCGGGGCCAATTCCTCGGGACGTCCGGCCAGCCGCGCCGCGTGTGCCAGATGGCCGAGGTAGGTCAGGATTTCGTCGCCGTCACGGGCGATGTTGAGCTCGCGTACCTCGGCCCAGAATCGCTCGCGGTCGACGCCGAGCGCCGGAAACAGCCCGTGCTCGGCGCAGTTGCCGCGGGCGAGGGTGCCGTCGAAATCGTAGATAAGGGCGTAGGGCATGGGGTCCTGTGATCTGTGCTACGTCTTAGAAAATGCGCAAGGTTTCGACAAAGGATAATCTGCAATCAGTGGAACGTCAAGGCCGCGCCGGTTACCGCTTGTAGTCCACGGCCACGATGCTCGGAAGCAGCTAGGTCACGCGTCCCAAAGCTGAGGGAACT
>CAZUAB010000079.1:0-7309 GCA_964617795.1 uncultured bacterium | reverse complement strand
ATGTCGGCGCTGAACCAATACGGATGCGAGATGTGCTGGGGCGACGACGCCGGCGAGGTGTGGGGCAGGGTCATCCGTAACACACACCACGAACTGCTTATCGATGAGACGCACTTCATTGTCAGCATCCTGACGTGCCCGGTCTGCTCCCAAGCGTACTTGAAGGTAATGACCGAGCGCGTTGATTGGTACGGCGGTATGGATCCGAGCCATCGGATCGTAATCCCGATCGAGTCCGCGGAGAAGGATCGCCTGACAGCTGCCGATCCGCTGACGAACGAGATGATCGAAAGCATTGGCTACGGGCGCCGATCACTTCATCAGGACACGCCCGCTCGAGCGGAGCCGAACATCGTGTGGGGTACCGGCGTCGTCGTTGGGTTTCACGACTAGCGTTTCCGCATCGCCAAGAGAGGTCCAACGAGCTCGCCCCCCCCTACCGCCCGAACCATCGATCCAGCTCCCCCGTCGAGATCCGCCGCCAAGTGGGGCGGCCGTGGGGGCAGGTGTCACCGCCGGGGGTGGCGAGGAGTTGCGTCATCAGGGCGCGCTGCTCGTCGAGCGGCATGTCGCGGCCCGACAGGACGGCGCCGCGGCAGGCGAGGCGGGCGGCCAATTCGTGGGCCTTGTGTTGGAGTGCGCTGCGGCCGCCCAGGTCGCCCAAATCGCGCAGCGTCTCGCGAACGATGGGGCCGGGATCGCCGCGCAGCCAAGCGGGTACGGCGCGCAGCGCCAGGGTTTCGGGGCCAAATTCCGAAAGGTCGAAGCCAATGCGGCTGAGCCACTCGGCGCCGTTTTGCCAACCGCTGGCCTCGACCGGCTCCATGCGCCAGACGACCGGCTGCATCAGCGTTTGCATAGCGGCGCGGCCCTCGTCGAGCGCCGCCACGATGCGATCGAAGCGTACACGCTCGTGGGCCGCGTGCTGATCGACGATGAGCAGACTGTCGCCCTCGCGAAACAGCAAGTAGCGCTTCGAAAGGGCGCCCATCACCACCAGAGCCGGCGCGGACCAGGGGCGATCGGGCTCGCCGACCTCCGCGGCCGTGCCGAGCGGTAAGGGCGCGGCCGTCGGTGGCGCCGGCTGCGCGGTCGGTGCGCCGCTCGGTGCGGCAGGTCTTGGCGCCGCGGCGTAGCGGGATCCCGACGGGCCGGCCGAATTCGCCGGCCGAATCGCCTCGATCAGAGCCGCGGCCTCGGCCGCCATGCCCGTTGACGGTGTTGGCCGACCCGGCGGACGGCGCCCGTCTTCGAGCGCAAGCTGAATGCGCTGGCGAATATCCACGAACAGGCCGCCTGGATTGAGGAAGCGGATCTCCGTCTTGGCTGGATGCACGTTGACGTCGATCGTTGCCGGGTCGACGTCGACGAACAGGGCGCCGAACGGGGCGCGTCCCGACGGTATCGCGCGTTCGTAGGCCGACAGCACCGCCTTGCGCAGCATCGGGTCACGTACCCAGCGGCGGTTGACGAAAATATGCAAATCAGCGGCGCTACCGCGGTGGTGGTGGGGATGCGAGAGCAGCCCCGTGATGCGGTGCTGCGGCGTCTCGTCGGCCACCTCGATCCACTCGGCATCCTCCCAGATCGAGCCGAGTCGGTCGCCCAGCGTGCCGGGTGCGAGATTCCATTGGATGCGATCGCCCGACAGAAAACGAAACCCACGCTCGGGGTGCGCGACCGAAAAAACGCGCATGATGTCGCGAATCTTTTGTAGCTCGGTTGCGTCGCCGCGCAGGAACTTGCGGCGCGCCGGCATCCACGCGAACAGGTCCTCGATGCGGATCGTCGTACCGCGCCGTCGCGCCGCCGGCTGGGGCGGCGCAAGCCCTTCGGGCGACGCGACAACGGTAACCGCGTGGGCGTGGTCGTCGGTGCGGGTGGTTAGTGTGACACGGGCCGCGGCGGCCATGCTGGCCAGGGCTTCGCCGCGAAAACCGAAGGTCGAGAGCCGCAGCAGGTCGCCCTCATCGTGGAGTTTTGACGTGGCGTGGCGGGCAAAGGCGAGCGTGACGTCCTCGGGTGCAATGCCCTCGCCGTCGTCGGCGACCTCGACGAGCAACTTGCCGCCCTTCTGGACGCGCACCTCGATCTCGGAAGCCCCGGCATCGAGTGCGTTCTCGACCAGCTCTTTGACCACCGAGGCCGGTCGCTCGATCACTTCGCCGGCGGCGATACGCTCGGCGACGGATTCGGGCATCCGTGCGATGCGGGCCGGACTCACGTATTCCCGCCGCCGATGAATTTGCGTGGCTTGCCGGCCGCCTCGGGTGGACCAACCATGCCACGGGCTTCCAGGGCGTCCATCAGCCGCGCTGCCCGGTTGTAGCCAATCTGCAATGCGCGCTGGATCCGGCTTGTCGAGAGCACGCCCTCGCGGCTTCCTAGCTCAATGACCCGTTCGAGTAGCTCTTCATCGACATCGACGGCTCCTGCGTCGGCCCCACCGCCACTGCCGCCGCCGCGAATCTGGTCTAGGACCGACTGGATCAGGTCACCGGATACCGCCGGTTGCGGAGTGCCCGTACGTGCCGCCTCGCCCTTCCAGAACTCGACGACACGGTTGACTTCGTCTTCACTGACAAAGGCGCCGTGGACGCGGCGCACATCTCCCGACGGCGGTCGGAACAGCATGTCGCCACGGCCAAGCAGGTTCTCTGCTCCCTGTTGGTCGAGAATGACGCGGGCGTCCGCCTTGGACGAAACCTTGAACGCAATACGCGTCGGAAAGTTGGCCTTGATCAGGCCCGTAAGGACATCCACGCTGGGCCGCTGCGTAGCCAGCACCAAGTGGATACCGGCCGCACGGGCCATCTGCGCAAGGCGGGCGATCGGCTCCTCAATCGCCTTGCGGGTCACCATCATCAGGTCGGCGAGCTCATCGACGATGCAGACGAGAAACGGCATGTGGCGCGCTTCTTCGTCGTTGCGTGGCGCGATGCGTCCCTCGGCGACGGCCTTGTTGTAGCCGGCAATGTTCTTGACGCGGGCGTGCATCATCCAGTCGTAGCGGTCCTCCATCTCGCGCACCAAGGCCTGCAGCAGCGCCAACGCCTCGTTGGGATCGGTGACCACATCGTGGCCTTCAAGGTGCGGGATATCGCGGTAGAACGACAGCTCCAGGCGCTTGGGGTCGATCATATAAAACCGCAGATCACGGGGCGAATGGCGGTAGAGCAAGCTGACAATGAAGGTGTTGATCCCGACCGATTTGCCGGCGCCCGTGGCCCCGGCCACCAAGAGGTGCGGCATGGCCGACAAATCGGCAACCACCGGCTCGCCCGAGGTGTCTTTGCCGAGCCCAATGGGCAGCAGATTGCTTTCTTTCCAGAAGCTCGCACTCTCCAGAATGACCCGCAGCGCTACGGCCTCACGGTCCTTGTTGGGGATTTCGATGCCGACCACATCACGCCCCGGGATCGGCGCGACGATACGGACAGACTGCGATTCGGTGGCCAGCGCCAAGTCGTCCTCAAGATTGGCGATGCGCGCCACTTTGACGCCGGGCGCTGGCTTGAATTCGTAGACCGAAATCACGGGTCCCGGTCGCACGGCGGTAACGTGGCCATCGACGCCGTATTCCTTGACCTTGTGTTGCAGGATCTGGGCCTTGGCGCGCAGCACTTTTTCGTCAACTTCGGTGGTGCGCGCCTGTGCCGGGTCGAGGAGGTCGAGATCCGGTTTCCTCCAAGGATCCGAGTCGTCGGCGGCGATCAGCGTGCGCTGCCTTGCGGCCGGTGCAGGCGGCGGCGCCTTGGGCCGGTCGATTTCAAGGTCCGGCTGCGTATTGTCGGGGTTCAGGCTCGAACGCTGCGCTGGATCCGGTGCAGCCAGCGGCGGCTCGGACGACTCAATGACGCTGCGGGCACGCGAAGGCAGGTCCAGCCAGCCTGTGCTCTCGTCTTCAGGACCGGCGGCGCGGCCACTGCGGGTCGTCTGCCGCGGTAGTGACATCGAATCTGCATCACTTGCATCATCGAACGGCCGGCGGCCGCGTAGACGGGCTGTCCGTGCGGTGCGGGCAGCACGGATCGACAGCTCACGGCTGGCGCCAAACACCGCACCGACAACCCACATTGCGCCGACCTGCAAGCCGCGCAGTGCGGGCATGCCGAGGCTGCCGACGATCGCCAGACCCAATACGGGAGCCATCAGGATCAGGCCACCGACGCCCAGGTAGCGGCGGATCAGGCCGTCGCCGAGTTCACGACCGATCCAGCCAGCGCCATTCAGGCCGTGCAGCGTCCAGTCCGGCCACAAAAGAGCCATGGCCGCGGCGGTGCCGAACAGCAGCAAGGTCAGCGAGGGCAAGCGAAGTGACAGCGGGGTGCTGCGTGCTTCGGAAACGAGGTCGTAGCCCACGGCAGCGCCGGCGACCGGAATCAGCCAGGCCGCGGCCCCGAAGGCGCGGTACAGGGCGCCGCTCAACCATGCACCAATAACGCCGCCCCAATTGACAATTTGGTCGGTACCGGCGCGAGCGTGATCGGGGTCTGGATCGGCAGGACTGAAGGTGACGAGCGCCAGCAGCAGAAAAAGCGCCCCGGACCAGAGGATGGCGGCGGCTGTCCAGCGTACCCCGCGGTGTGCGCCGACGCGGGCGCCAAAGCGCGCCATCGTCTGCAGGGCTGGCGCCCCCGGCACGCTTACGCTCTGGTCGCCGCGCGGGCGAGCTGCGCTCTTGCGGCGCGCCACCTTTTGTTTGGCGGGGCTGGTCCGGTCGAGTGTCATGCGGGGGTCGGCAACCTCGTCCCTTGAGTGTAGCAGACCCCCACCGCCCCCGCGACACCCCGGCCTGCGATGCTTGCGCCGGGGACGCCTGCCCATTATGCTGTAGGGGTACCCAAGCGACCCGAAACGTAGATCCCCGGAAAGGGTGAACCGGCATGACCGACCGCAGCGCCAAACTCGAGCGCCGGACCGGCGAAACGGCCATCGTGCTCGGACTACGAGTCGACGGAACCCGCAAGGCTTCGATCCGGACCGGCGTCGGGTTTTTCGACCACATGCTGACGCTCTTGACCTTCCACGCTGGCTGGGATCTTGATCTGGACGTGACCGGTGACATTGAGGTCGATGCGCACCACACCGTGGAGGATACCGGCATTGTGCTCGGGCGGGTGCTGCGCGAGGCGATCGGCGAGGGTGCGGGCATTGCCCGTTACGGTCACGCGTATGTTCCACTCAACGAATCGCTTTGCCGGGTCGTGGTCGATGTCTGTGGCCGGCCGCATCTGGAGTTCAACGCCCAGTTCCCGACGCCGCAGTGCGGCGATTTCCCGGTCGAGTTGGTCGAAGAGTTCATGCGCAGCTTCTTGTTTGCCGCCGGCATCACGGCACACCTCGATCTTCTGCGCTGCCGGAACAGCCACCACGGCGCCGAAGTGCTGTTCAAGGCGCTTGGACGCGCATTGGCGACGGCGCTGCAACCCACCGGTGACGGCCCGCTCAGCACCAAGGGCACGCTCGCTGGATGAGCGGACCCCGCGTCGGGATCGTCGATTACCGGATGGGCAATCTCCGGAGCGTCGAGTTGGCTCTCGTCCATCTGGGCGCGCTGCCGCGCTGGGTGCATAGCCCCGACGGCCTGCAGGGCTTGGACGCGGTCGTGTTGCCGGGTGTCGGCGCCTTTGCGCGGGCGATGGACGAACTCGCCGTCCTCGATCTCGTGGCGCCGCTCCGGCGCTGGGTCGAGCGCGGTCGGCCCCTCTTGGGGATCTGCTTGGGTTACCAGCTACTTTTCGAAGCCAGCGACGAGCAGGGCGAAACGACCGGTCTGGGCCTGCTGCCCGGCCGCGTTACGCGGCTGCCCGATACATCGCCCGACGGCGCGCGTCTCAAAGTGCCGCACATGGGCTGGAACACCGTGCGGTCGGTCGGGCAAGGCCCCTTGACGGATTTTGATGGCGCGTGGTTCTACTTTGTCCACAGCTATGCGGCACCGGCGGAGATCGGCGATCAGCACGGGCTCGTTGCTGAACATGGCCGCCCGTTCGCCGCCGCCGTTGTCCAAGGCTCGCTGTGGGGCTGCCAATTCCATCCCGAGCGCAGCGGGCGCGTTGGCCTCGAGCTGCTCGACCGCTTCCTCAAGGCCGTGCCATCATGCTGACTCTCTATCCGGCCATTGACATGCGCGGCGGTCGGGCCGTGCGCCTGCTGCAAGGCGATTTTGCCCGTGAGACCGTGTACGGCGAAGACATCCCGGCGCAGGCCGCACAATTTGCCGATGCGGGTGCCGAATGGGTGCATCTTGTCGATCTCGATGGTGCACGCGATGGTTTGCCGGTGCACGGCGAGGCCATCGCCGCCGTGGCGGCATCCGGCCGACTGCGGGTTGAATTGGGCGGTGGCATCCGCAGCGATGACGACGTCACACGCACGCTTGGCTACGGCGTTGAACGTATTGTGCTGGGCACCGCCGCCGTCGAGCGCCCCGATTGGGTGGCCGATCTTGTTCTGCGTTACCCAGGGCGAATTGCGATCGGCATGGATGCGCGGCAAGGACGCATCGCGACGCGCGGTTGGGAGACGCTCTCCGATGCAACCGTCGAGGCTTTCATCGACCGGTGGAATGAGGTCGGACCCGCGGCCCTGATCTTTACCGAAATCAGCCGCGACGGCGCCATGAGCGGACCCGATCTGGGTGCCCTGCGGCAAGTGCTTGAGCGGTCTCGCGTGCCGGTGATTGCGTCCGGCGGCGTACACGCCCTGGCCGATCTTGAAGCATTGGCTGGTTTGGCCGATGCCGGGCCGCTCGACGGCGTCATCGTCGGGCGGGCGCTTTATGAACGCGCCTTTGATGTGGCGGCGGCCTTGACCGTGCTGAGGCGGTCGACATGAGCGTCGCCCGGCGGGTCATTCCCTGTCTTGATGTGCACGACGGGCGCGTGGTCAAGGGGGTTAAGTTCCTTGACCTGCGCGACGCCGGCGACCCGGTTGAAATTGCCGCCCGTTATGATGCCGAGGGCGCCGATGAGGTGACATTCCTCGATATCTCGGCCAGCCACGAGGGGCGCGATCTGATGCTGCGCACGGTCGAGGCGACGGCGCGACGTGTCTTCATTCCGTTGACCGTAGGCGGCGGCATCCGCACGGCAGACGATATTCGCCGGGCGCTCGGCGCGGGCGCCGACAAGACCAGCCTCAACACAGCGGCGATCGCCGATCCCGCGGTGCTTGGCGAGGGGGCGGCCCGCTTCGGCAGCCAGTGTGTGGTGGTCGCCGTCGATGCACGGCGCATTGAGGCCGGCGTGGTACGCACGACCTTGGCCTACGACCACGAATGGGCGCGCGCCGCCGCGCTTGATGC
>CAZUAB010000078.1:0-11291 GCA_964617795.1 uncultured bacterium | reverse complement strand
CGAATGCCCCAAGTGTCGAGTTTTTCGAGCAAGGTGGCGCGGCCGGCCAGATCGGAAACGAGAATCCGGCGATCATTGCCGACTCGCTCGGGCTCAATGTGCTCGTAGGTCATCGGATTGCGCCGGATGCCGCTGACGTGCATGCCGCCCTTGTGTGCGAACGCGCTTGTCCCGACGTATGGCAGGTGCCGCGGATAGGCGAGGTTGGCCAGTTCCATGACCACGCGGGTCAGTTCGGTCAGTCGCCGCAGACCCTCGGGCGGTAGCGCCGTACGGCCCATTTTGAGGGTCAACGCAGCCGCGCAGGTCACGATGTCAGCATTGCCGCAGCGCTCGCCGAGGCCGCCGACGGTGCCCTGTACCTGCTCAGCGCCGGCCTGCACGGCCGCCAATGAATTGGCCACGGCCAACCCGCTGTCGTTGTGCGTGTGAATGCCGACGCGCACACTGGGAAACGCGCTGCGAATCCGCTCGACGCCAGCGGTGACCTGCTCGGGCAGTGTGCCGCCGTTGGTGTCGCACAGGACAACCCAATCGGCGCCGCCGCGTACCGCTGCGCTGACCACGGCGAGTGCGTAGTCGGGATTGTGCCGCATGCCGTCGAAAAAATGCTCCGCGTCGAACAGCACCTCACGGCCAGCCGCCCGACAATGGGCGACCGAGCGCTCAACCGCGTCGAGGTTGGCTTCGAGGCTGGTGCGCAGGGCCTCGGTGACATGCAGGTCCCAGCTTTTGCCGACAATGCATACGGCCGGCGTCTCGGCCTCAATCAGGGTTCGCAGCATGGGGTCGTCGGCCGGTGAGTCGGCGCCGGCACGCATGGTCATACCGAAGGCAACGAGCTTGGCCCGCTTGAGCGGCTTGGCACGCATCAGCTCAAAAAAGCCGCGATCACGTGGGTTGGAGCCGGGATAGCCGCCCTCGACATAGTCGAAGCCGATGTCGTCGAGCAAATGGGCGATCCGCACCTTGTCCTCGGTCGAAAACGCCACCTCCTCGCCCTGCGTACCATCACGCAGGGTCGTGTCATACAAAAGGACCTGTGGGCGACCGGTCGTGCTCATCACTTCATTGTACCCTTGGCCCCGTCGGAACACCAAGGGCAAGGGCCGCCTGCCGGTTGGCAGGCGGCCCTTGCCGGATTCCTGTAACGCGGTGGCTCAGCGCTGCCCTTGGCGCCAACGCAGTTCTTCACCTTCGGGGCGTCGCAGCCGATAACGCCCGTCCAACTCGCGTTCGATGTCGGTGATGGCAATCACCTCACCCGCCTCGTCAAATTGCGTCAACGTGCCCTGCGCCCGCCCGCCTGGTGCCGTGGTGAGCTCGAGCAAAGCCGACAGGCTGCCGTCGGCCCGAAGGTACCGTACGGTGATCACGGCCGTGCCGCCGCTGCGCAAAACGAGTGTCTCGACGGCGCGGCCGTCGGACAGATCGGCCCGCGTGCTGCGTTCCCAACTCGTGGCGGTGCGGACGATGTGCCCGCTGCGTGACACGCCACCGTAACCGACGCCCGTGAAGGAAAGCCGTAGCTCGGTCGGTCGTTCATTGCAGTCCATTGGCGCCTCGACTGTCCACGTGACGGCGCGGGCGAGAGAACGACCATCGGCGAGTTCAAGCTCGCCGACGACAACAGTCACGCGGCCATCTTGGGTGCGCTGCACCCGCTCCGCTACGGGCCGGCTCGGCTCGGTCCCTTGATCAGGAAACTGCCGCGTCAACACCCACTGCCCTTCGTCGTCGAGGGGGCAGCGCGGCGTCCCACCGGTCGCCCATTCGCCTTCGCCCTCGGCCGCGATCCCATCTGGGCCGGTGCGCACGTAGTCAATGGCGAGCACGTCGTCGCTGACAGCGATGGACCAATCCCGCGTATCGACGCGTCCATCGCGGAGTTCGACGCGACGGCTGAAGTGCCCCGCACCCGTGACCTCCAGGCCGAATTCGCCGACAAATTCCATGCGCCGCCACGGGGCTTTTTCGTGGTCGGGGGCAATGGCGGTCACCACGGTTTGGAAAGCAGACACCGCGGGATCTGTATGGTCCCGCCGCATGGCCAGGGTCACCGACGTGACGCCTTCGCCACCACCCGTACGCCAGGTCGTTTCGGAGTGCGCGTCGATACGCCGCCAGCCGTGGGGGCCGCCGCGATCGACCGGTGTCGCGTCATTGAGGTCGCCGCTGTCGTCAAGCCCACTCGACCAGATCCATTCCAGTTCGTGCCGCACCTGCGCTCGCGGACCAGACGCCGATTCGATGAGGATGTCGGCCGCCAATGGGCGCCCCCGCAGACCCGTCTCGACGGTGTGTGTCACGGTGGGCCCACCGGCGCCTTCACGGGGCGCAAGGGCGAGCGATGTGCCGTCCGTGGGCTCGATCCCGCCCATTTCGGCTTCAACATCGCCGAGCGCATCCTCATCGTTGAGGTCGACCAAGGCGTCTTCAGCCTCTTGCAGCAGCAAATGCGCCGCCTCCTCCAGCGTCAGTGAGCCAAGGTCACTTCTCTCCAATGCATCCATCACCTCCGCGGCGGTCGGCAAAACACCACAGCCGGCAAGGGCCAGCACGGACACCAGAACGGCCGCCGGACGCCGCAACCGGGCAGCAGGGATAAAACTAGACATGGGAACCTCCTTGATAGCGGGGCAGATCCGCCTGCCCTGTATTCACATCATGCCTTCTGTATAAGGAGATGTAAAGGCTTCTTGAACGCAGAGGATGGCAATTTGCGTTCACCCTCACTGCGGATCAATTCCGCCGTCGGCACGGCGCCGCACGGGGGAGGCGGTCCCCCTATCATCGACGATCGTCCCCCCACCGGAACCGGTCGGGCCCAACCGCAACTGCAGTTCGCGGCGACGGCCGTCGCGCTCGGCGATGGCCGTGATATCCACCCCTTCAGGCCGAACGGCTGCCCGCCAACTCAGCAGCGGCTCCCCCTCACCATGTGCTTCGCCGCTCAATTCGCGTAGCATGCCACGCCGCGTCTCGATCATGCGCCGCTCGGGGCCATCGTTGGTCCGAAATGTGTAGAGCCACGAGGTGGTTTCGCCAGCCGCGCAGGGGTCGCCCCGTTGCAGAGTGTGCGTGGCCGTGCGTGTTCGCGGCGGCTCGCCACCGCGCGAGATCGTCTCGACACGTTCCGTTCCGCCGCGGCCGTTCGAGCGCAGCGAGACCGTGCGCCTTGGCCTGTTGGAATCTGCTGGGACAACGGTCCAACTGGCTTCCGCCTGGGTCAGCGCAGGGCAGCGGCCGGGCACGTGGATGCGGCCGGCGCCCACGGCCGTCGTGCCATCAGGAAACGTGCGCCGGTATTCGATTGCCAAACCGTTGGCCTCATGCACAACGCGGGTCTCAATGTCGTCGCTGCGCCCATCGGCGCCACGCACACGACGGCCGGCTACGCCTTCATTCGGGGCGTCGACGCCCCAGCGGCCCCAGCGCGACTGGAAGGCGAACGGCGCCTCGACGCCGCTGGGGGCAGTCAAGGCCCACGCCCAGTCACTGTATTGCGTACTGGTTCCTGAATACGCGGTTGCCGCACCCCAGGCTTCGCCGCCGCCGTGTTCGCGCCCATCGGGACTGCGCAATACCCAAGTACCGGCAACGCGGGCCGTCACAAAAGCCTCGGGGCCGCCCAATGTCGGCGGCGGCGTCTCGTTCAAGTCGTCCGGCGACGTAGGAGACGAGCCATAGCGCAACTCGACGCGTAGATCGGAGGCGGCTACCGGCCCATGGGCGGCCGTCTCCTGCTGCCGATAAGCAGCCACACGCCAGCCGGTATAACGCGCCGTGACGCTGCGATCGATTGTTCGACTCGATTCGGCCGGCTCGCCCGCGGCCGCCGCAGGGGCCGCCCGCAAGGCCGGTGCAACGGAAAAAGCTGCAGTTTCGACCCCCGCGATCTCGGCCAAGGGGTCATCGCCTACGATCGATTGCGCAACCTGATCGGCCAGCCCGATCAGCAACTCGTTGTCGGTTGCTGCAGGGTCCAGGCCGGTGCCGACCGAAATACCGCCTCCGCCCCCGCAGCCCGCAATGCTGGCCAGCATTGCCGCCAGCATCACCTGCCGTCTGTTGTGCGGGCGGCGGAGTCGTTGAGGCCACACGTACAGGCTTGAATTCATGGCTCCAACTCCCCCGCGCAGTCGCTAAGCGGAAAGGCCTGCAGATTGATCTGCATGACCTCACCATCGACGCTATCCATTTCACTCTGCTCGGTCATCAGCCAGTGAAAAAGGTCCCGGCGAAACTCATCCACCCGCTCGAACAGGGCCGGCACCAAGGCATGGGGCACCGTCACCGTCAGTGCCGAGCCGATGCGCCGACCAACCGGCCACAAATCGAGCGCCTGCTCGGCCAAGCGCAGCATCGCACGGTGGTACTCGCGCAGCCAGACGCCTTGCAGGCCCGGTTCCGTCTCCAGGCGCGGTTCGCGGATCTCGAAGCAGCCGGACGCATCTTCACCGAAGATGCCCAGCTCGGCCAATACGTCAAGGGCTTTCTTGGCGTCAAACGATCGTATGCGCGGGACCAAACGGGCGGCAATCCAGTGCGGCTCGCGGCGAAACCCTTGCAAGCTGGCCATGGCGTGTACCGCGGGAATGAACCAACTCGAAAAGTAGGCGAGCCGAGCGGCGTCAAGGCGACCGGTCTCGCCGTGCTCGACGGCCAGCCGCAGGAGATCAACGTAGCGGGCGTGGCGCGTATCGGGATCGTCGGCCTGCTCAAAGGCCACCAGAATGCAGAAGAACGTCACCTCGGGGCCGCGCAGATCGAGTGCGGCAGCAAGTGAGGCGGCGGATTCGGGTCGCAGATTTCGTTCGCCACGTAGCCAGGCCTGAATGTAGTTCGGCGAGCCGAAGCCGGCCCAACGTGCCAGGCGCCGCCAACTGAAGGTTGGGTCGGCCTCGCGCCGCGCTTCGGCAGTGGCCGCCGTCCACGCCCGTGCCGAGCGCGCATGCCACAGCAGTACCTCGTCGTTGGCTGACTCCATGCGTTCATTGTAGCGCTTCCTGGCAGGCAAAATCCAGATCAGGTGAACGCGAGCCGGGGCATTGTGCGTTCACCGCGCACACAGGTCGGCATGCACGGCGGCGTGCTGCCCGCTACAATGGCACGTTTGAACCGTACACTGGAAAGGTGCCAAACCGATGCGCAGAAACCGTTGGGCACTCGCCCTTGTGTCACTCGCCGTGCTGGCGTCCGCCGCACACGCCAAGGAGAAAGCCGTGACCGCAAACCCCCGTGTCGAGATCGTTACCAACAAGGGCCGGATGGTTGTTGAACTTGAGGCCGCCAAGGCGCCCAAGACGGTTGAGAATTTCCTCGCTTATGTAGACGCCAGCTTTTACGACGGACTGATCTTCCATCGTGTCATCCCCAACTTCATGATTCAAGGCGGCGGCTTCGACAAAACGATGGCCCAAAAGAAGACCAACGCACCGGTCCGCAATGAGGCCAAGACCGGCCTACAGAACAAGCGCGGCACGATCGCCATGGCGCGGACCAATGTGCCGGACAGTGCAACGGCGCAGTTCTTCATCAATGTCGTCGACAATGCGTTCCTCGACTACAAGAACGACTCCCCACAAGGTATCGGCTATGCGGCCTTTGGGACGGTCGTCGAGGGCATGGACGTTGCCGATGCGATCGCTGCCGTACGCACCGGCAAAGACCGCACCACCGGCATGCCGGACGTACCCGTGGAGCCCGTCGTGATTGAGCGCATCCGGCGGATCTCCGTCAAGTAAGCCGGGGAGCAACTCGACACCGTGATTCAGAACGCCCTCAAGAAGATCTTTGGTACCAAGAACGAGCGCGAGATCAAGCGCATGCTGCCCGTTGTAGCGGCCATCAACGCACTCGAACCCGAGATGCAAGCGCTTGACGATGCCGCGCTGGCGGGGCTGACGCCACAGTACCGCGAAGAGATCGAGCAGCGCGTCGCCGCCGGCGAAGACCTTGAGGATGTTCTGGTTGCACTACTCCCGCGCGCCTTCGCCACGGTGCGGGAGGCCGCCCGTCGCACGCTCGGCATGCGTCACTACGACGTGCAGTTGATCGGCGGCATGGTGCTGCACGAGGGGCGCATCGCCGAAATGAAGACCGGCGAAGGCAAGACGCTGGTCGCCACTTTGCCCCTCTATCTCAATGCACTGACCGGCAAGGGTGCTCACCTCATCACGGTCAACGACTACCTGGCCCGTCGTGACGCCGAATGGATGGGCAAGATTTACCGTTTCCTAGGCATGCGCACGGGGGTCATCGTTCACGACCTGTCGAACGCCGAGCGCAAAGAGGCGTACGAATCGGATATCACCTACGGGACCAACAACGAGTTTGGCTTCGACTACCTGCGCGACAACATGAAATACGACCTCGCTGAATATGTGCAGCGGGATCTCTTCTACGCGATCGTCGACGAGGTGGACTCGATCCTGATCGACGAAGCACGAACGCCATTGATCATCAGTGGCGCGACGGAGGACAACCCGCAGCGCTACCAAGAAATCGATCGCTACGTGCGCGACCTGATCGAGGCCGAGCGCGCGCTGGGCACGGACCCGACGGCCAATCCCAAAGACGGCCAGAACCCCGGCCGCTACTTCCATATCGACTTGGAGCACCGCTCGGTCTCGATGACCGAAGACGGCGTCGAGCTGGCCGAGAAACTGTGCGGCGTCAGCAACCTGTTTGCACCGGACGAAATCGAGACCCTACACCACGTGCAACAGGCACTGCGGGCGCACACGCTGTACCAGCGCGATGTCGAATACATCGTCGAGAACGGCGAAGTGGTGATCATCGATGAGTTCACCGGACGCAAGATGTCCGGGCGCCGTTGGTCGGATGGCCTACACCAGGCGGTCGAAGCCAAAGAAGGCGTGCGGATCGAGAGCGAAAACCAGACACTGGCGACGATCACGTTCCAGAACTTCTTCAAGATGTACGACAAACTGGCCGGGATGACGGGTACCGCCGAGACGGAGGCGGGCGAGTTCCACTCGATCTACGCACTTGATGTCGTCGCAATTCCGACCAACCGTCCGATTGCCCGTGTTGACGAGGCAGACCTCGTGTTCAAGCGCGAATCCGAGAAGTTCAAGGCGATCGCGACTACGGTCAAGGAACTGCACGAAAAGGGCGCGCCCGTACTCGTCGGTACGACCTCGGTCGAGAAATCAGAGCGGATTGCTGCGGCACTGAACCGGCAGGGCGTACGCAAGGAAGCCATTGCCATTCTCAACGCCAAACAGCACGAGCGGGAAGCCGAAATTGTTGCTCAGGCTGGCCGCTCGGGCGCCATCACGATTGCCACGAATATGGCTGGCCGCGGCACCGACATCGTGCTCGGCGGCAATCCCGAGCACAAAGCGTGGCGGATGCTCGAAGAGCGCGGATTTGAGCGAGCGGACCTGGAGGCCGACCAGTTCATCAAGGCGGCATTGGGCGGCGACGTGGAGCGGGCACGGGCGATGATCGCTGCCGATGAGCGCCTCGACGAGGGCATCCTTGAGATCCTCGGCGACCATCAAGTCGCCTGCAAGGAGGACCAGCAAAAGGTTCTGGCTGCCGGTGGTCTGCACATCGTCGGCACCGAACGTCACGAATCACGACGCGTTGACAACCAGTTGCGTGGCCGCGCCGGACGCCAAGGTGACGCCGGCTGGAGTCAGTTCTACCTCAGCCTTGAAGACGATCTGATCAAGGTGTTCGGCGGCGAGCGGATCCTCAACATGATGGACCGCTTGGGAATGCAGGAGGACGACGCGATCCAGCATCCCTGGCTGTCGAAGTCGATCGAAAGCGCGCAGCAGAAGGTCGAGGCACGCAACTTCGACATCCGCAAGAACCTGCTGGAATATGACAACGTCATGAACCAGCAGCGGACTGTGGTCTACAAGGAGCGCCGCCGGATTTTGGCCGGCGAGCAGCTCAGTGATCTCCACACCGAAATGGCCGAAGACTTGGCTGTGTCCCTCGTCGAGGAAGCAGCTCCGCCGCGCACCCACGCCGAAGATTGGGACTGGGACGGCCTGCAGGAGGCGATGCGCGGCCTCGGCTTTGACTGGCAAGCGCCAGAAGACGATGTACGAGGTGACTTCAGCGACGAATCGCTACTCGAAGAAATCACGGCCGTCATGGTCGGCGCCGTGCGCGAGAAGCAAGAACGCTACGGGCAGGAGCTGTTCGACCAGGTATTGCGCTTCGTGATGCTGCAGACGCTCGACCAATTGTGGAAGGACCATTTGCTGGCGATGGACCACCTCAAGCAGAGCGTGGGTCTGCGCGGCTACGGCCAGAAGGATCCGAAGCGCGAGTACGCCAAAGAGGGCTTCGAGCTGTTCCGCCAAATGCTGGGGCTGCTGCGCGAAGACATTGTGCGCAAGGTAAGCCGGGTTGAACTGCGTACCCCCGAAGAGCAAGCGCGGGCCGCCCAACTCGAAGAACGGCTGCGCCAACAGCCGGCCGCCAGCCGGATGACGCTGCAGCACGCCGACCCCAGCGGCGGCGACCGCCCAAGCACGGTGCCGCCGCCCCCTCCGCCGCCACCAACCGGCGGCATCGTCGCTGGCCCACGAGCCGCCCGGCCGCCCATGCCGGCCCCGGCCAAACCCGTATCCCCCGCCGCGCCGGGGGGGCCCAAGCCGGGCCGCAATGACCCCTGCCCCTGCGGCTCAGGCAAAAAATACAAGAAGTGCCACTACCCGCAGTACGGGTAGCGCGGAGCTTCAGGCCCGCATGCGGCCTTGGCCGTTATCGCGTCCAGCACGGTTGGCTTCGGACGACGCGGCCGAGGTCGTCGCGGGCGATAGGTGGCGGCGTACATCCGTCCGCCTAGGGTTGCCCCGAATGGGTCCACTTCTTTGAATAAGACACCCGTCCGACATGCTAACGAGGCGCCACAATTGGCGCACGTGGCTTGACAACACGTGCACCGATAGCGTTCGCAGCCCCAGTCTGCACCAGCCAGATCGCGACATCGACGACTCCGGGATTCCCGTACAGGTCCTGCAGTGAGATGACGCGCTCACCATTCAGCCATGCTTGTACAACAGCGCTTCCAATAACCATCTTTGCGTCAAGGGCGATAATCGCAGGTAGTGTCCATAGATTGTAAATCACCATGAACGCCAATACGACAACGAACCGCACGCCGAAAGGCACATCACTTCTCTTGAAGAATATCGAATAGAGCGCAATCCCAACCAGTGCGGCATCTAGGGCAACTCCTACACCCCAAGTGCCGACAAGAAGTGCGGCTGATGCAAATTCGCTCATGGCGCGCACATATCGCCGGGCCCCGGACCGTCAAAGCTCATCGCTGGACTATCCAAGTCCTCATCGACAGAATCAGGGATGCCATCGCCGTCCGAATCATCGGCATAGTTTGGGATACCGTCATTGTCCCAGTCATCTAGGAAGTCCGGCACACCATTACCGTCGCTGTCGTTCTCGCCACCTGCGCCGATCCCTTGATCCCCCATCGATTTCCCAGTTCTCTTGCCGATTTGCCCCGGCGCCTTCCACAGCAAATGCTGAATAATCCGGGCGGCGGCACTAGGATATCGCCCGGTGGCGTCCAGCAGATGATGTGGGTTCGACCTAGCATACGCGTAGATGTTCTCATCGCCCCCGGCAAACCGAATCGGGTCCTTCGCCGTCCAGCGCCCGACCTCGGCATCGTAGTCCCGCGCGCCGAAGCGCACGAGGCCCGTCGCCGGGTCATACAGCCCACCCGCATACCCAAACGGCTGGAAGCCCGGATTCGTATCGAGCAGCACCCGCCCCCACTCGTCGTAGTCGAGCCGCTGGGCGACGGCGCCCGTGGCGACATCGACCACAAGCCGCACGCTGCCGAGGTGGTCGGTGACCACGCGATACGTCGCCCCGCCTTTGAGCATCACGTCGGGCGCGTGGTAGGTGGTGCCGTAGATGAAATCCTGCCCCTTCGCCCGCGCGCTGTACGTCATCACGCCCTGTCCGTTCAAATGACGCCCGACCGGAAGGGCGGCTCGCTGTCGCCACGAGACCGCGGACGACCAGCCAGCCAGCCCACTGCCAATGCAACCAAAATCGGCACACCAATTGCGGCGGCCAAGCCTGACCGATATGCGATATTCTCTACACATACGCCTACAGCCGCAACCGACAGACCAACAAGTACGTATCGCGGGCCCGACCACCGGCGCAGGCGGCTCGCAGCAACTACCACAATTGCGACCAGAAGTGCAGCTAACCGCGGCCAATCAGACAGCCACATGGTGTCGTGATGAATGATGGCGCCGATCTGTCGAGCGATTTCGCGATGTCGCCCCGAGTTCGGATCAGCGAGAATGATGACCCTAGCGGACGAACGAGGTACCAACGACTTGCCGCTTCGCCCAGTCGCGCCTTGGGCGCGGCCCAGCCGGTAGGCCCAAACACCCGCTGCACCGCCGCCCCACCAGGTGGGATCGTGTCTACACTGTGGGAGCGCCGTGCTCGGTTTCATCCCCGTCGCGAGGTTGCCGACTACCTGCGCCAGAGCAGGTCCACCTTCCTCTTTCTCGCAAACCAAGAAGCCTGGCGGTGCCGTTTGCAAACTCAAGGTTGGTAACTCGATGGCACCTGTCACGCCCCAAGGACTGCCGCGACGCTCCGGGTCCCACCCGAGGACCAGACGACCAACCGTGCCAGTCGAGGCAGCCAGCCGGGCGCGCACGTCATCCCGGCAACAGTGGAGCGGCGCGTCCGGTATTACGATCAGGGCATTCGGAGATGCTTTTGCCGCCGAAACGATCGCGGAGGAAAGCCGCTCCGTGTCTATACGACTTATCGGTGGGAGAGCAGCCACTTGAACGTCGTCGTACGTGCGCGCCTTCGGACGGATTAGTGTGGGACTGTCTGCTGGGTGCCCAGACCGCAAATCGGTCGGAAGCTCCCCGACCAGATACCCGATGGCCACCAACGACAGTGCGCCGATCAGCCTCAATCCTGTCATCCCCTCGTGCCGCTCTGCACCACTGTCCGTTTCCGCCAGCCAACGCGTTCGCATTGGCAGTTTTTCTCCCTTGTGCCATCGCTGCACGTAATCGTCCGACAAACCCAGCTCCCTGTTAATGTCGCTCCGATGCCGCTCAGCGACTTCAGCGTCTGAATGGTCCAAGGACAATTCCCTTCGACAGTCACCTCGAACTGGCATTTTCGCTGGTCCTCGCAGATATCAGTACTTCCTGGGGGATAAATCCCTACAGCTCCCCCCGGATCCACCAAATTCACCGGATCCCCGCCGACATACGCATAGATATTCT
>CAZUAB010000077.1:9074-11348 GCA_964617795.1 uncultured bacterium | reverse complement strand
ACTAGCCCGGCTGCTCGACGTCCAGGATCAGGTGATTGTGCCGCCGCTGCTGCTTGGCGACCACGACGGGATGGCCGAGGGCGACGGCGAGGGCGGTGGCGAACCGACGGTCGCCGGGGTGCCGATCCCCAAGTGGCTGCGGGACGCCATGGCACGCGGCGACGGCGGCCCCGGTTTTCCCGGCGGCTTCATCGAGGAGCGCGAAGAGCTCGCGCCCCTCGAAGACGACGATCTGGCGGCGCGCCAGGCTGCGGAGCGGCTGCGCCGCGACGTCGAGCGGATGATCGAGTTCGACCTGCGCGGCACATTGCCGACCCTGCGCTGGAATCCGCGGCCCTCGGTCGTGCCGCAGCAGCTCGACCGCCGCGCCGTCGCCTGGCTGGCCGCCGGCCACCTGCCGGTGATCCAGCGGACGATGCGCCGCGAGGCGATCCGCAGTCCGTTTCGGCTCAATGTCTATGTCGACGTGTCGGGCTCGACGCGACGGGAGTTGCCGCGGATTTTCTCGCTTGTCCAGGCGATCGAAGATCTGGTCGGCGACGGCCTTTGGCAGTTTTCGAACAAGGTCATGCCGATGACGCTCGACGATCTCAAGGCCGGTCGCTTTCGCACGACCGGCGGTACCGATCTCGGCGCCGTGCTGGCCCATGCCCGCGAGCACCGCCTGCGTCGGATCCTCATCATCAGCGACGGCTGCTTCGGCCACGACGCCGGCAACGTCTCGCCGCCCTGGCACGGCGACCTGTTCATGATCCTGACCGACCTGCCGTATCTCGAACTAGACGATGAACTGCGCGACATGCTGCGCGGTGTCTGGTGCCTCGGCAGCGCCGACGGCAGCATCGAGTCCGGCCCGCTGACCGAAAGTGACCGGATCCGCCGCCGATTTGGCGTGCGGCGGCGGCGCGCCGACTACTGATGTCGGCCGCGGACAACGGCTGTCCGCGGCCTGCCGTAGATTGAATGTGTAACACGGGATTGACGCCCACCCCGGGCACCGACCCGAGTTGTTCAACAAATGCGGGAAGCCCCCGCGGAAAGGAGCGCCATGCGCAAGAAGAGTACGAAGGCAGCAGACACCGAATCGACCGAACCGAAGGAGTGGCTGCCGGAGCCCCGACGAGGCTGCGTCGGGATCGCCCCCGGCAGCATCAACATCTCTCCCGAGCGCCTGCTGGCGATGTGGAAGGCCGGCATCTGGCGCTTCCCCTGCCCGCGTGGCTGCGGCGGCACCGTGTTTGTTCATCGGGCGGGAGGCCTTCCGTCGGGTCGGGGCACGGTCGAAGGAACTTGCGCCCATTGCGGCCACGTGCAAGCCACACGCGAGGCCACGGACTGGTCGGCCGCCGCCATTCGCGACGGCTTTCGCTACGGGCGCGACAGCGATCCGTTGCCGGCGGCGACCGCACCGAACGGCACCGTCCCCTACCGGCCCGCCTTCGCGCCCCACGGCCAGCCGCGCGTTCTCGGCGTTGCCTCGCCGGGCCAGCCGACCGGCGCCGAATTGACCGCCGTCTTGGAGGACTTCGGCGACCCCGAGGCACTCGTATTCGGCCTTGCCATGCAGGGCGGCGTGCGCGAACTGCTGGTGCTCTCGAAGGTCCTCGATGGCATGACACTCGACCCCGACGACTTCGCGGCCGAGTCCGAATTCTTCATCTCGCTAATGTTCGAGCCGGCCGACTCGACGCGTCACCCGCGCGATGGCCTGCCGCTCAGCGCCGCCGAGCTCGCCGCACGGATCGCCGAGCTTGGCCCCGAGCGGCGCGTCGAGGCCCACCTGCCGCACCATCCCGACGCCCCGACCTACGCGGTCGTCGCCGCCGACCTCGAAACCGTCGGCGAGGAAGACGGCCGGCTCCTGCACGCGATCTGGGTCGCCTGCATGGCCCTCAAGGCGGAGGAGTGACGTCTGCTGTTCAAAGATGGGCTTGATCAACCGAACGAGCGGGAAGCCCCCGCGGAAAGGAGTACGATGACGAACGAACCTGAGAACCCCGAGACCCCGATCGCCACGGACGAGGCGCCGCGCCCGCCCGCCGACGCGCCGCGCGTCGGGCTGGTGTCGATGGCCTACCTCGGGGAACGCTGGATCCGCCCCGAGGTCCTTGGCGCCATGTGGGCCGCCGGCAAGTGGCGCTACCCCTGCCCGAAGGGCTGCGGCGGCACGCTCCATGTGAGCGGCATCGGCGGCTCGCCGCTCTCGGGCTCCGGCTCGATCTGGGGCGAATGTACGACGTGCGGCCACGTCAAGGTCGCGCGCGGCGACGTCCG
>CAZUAB010000077.1:7799-8974 GCA_964617795.1 uncultured bacterium | reverse complement strand
CCGCTTGAGGTCGGCGCCAACCTGATCGCGCGTACGGCGGCGTCGGCGCTCTCGTTTCTGGGTGCGCTGGCAGAGAAGTTGGCACCGTCGATCTGCCTCTTCGAGCAGGGACCGGGTGCGTTTGAAGATCTTGGCGTCATCGAGGTTTACCCCAAGGCGACACAACTCGGCCACGGGGCGGTAGACAAGGCGACTCTCGTCGGCCAGGAGTTGGGCGGCGAGGCGGCCGAGAACGGCCACGCCCTCGATGCCCAGCTTTGCGTCGTCGCGGCGATCGATTTTCTGAATCAGCGCTGCTTCCATCCGACCGAATGCCCCGAACCGACGATCCGGCGTGAAGGCTGGATCTGGTGCGCCGACCCGGCCCGACTCAACCAGGAGCCAACCCCATGACCGACCGTCTTCGCACGCTCTCCAAGTCCGACTTCAAGGTGGGCAGCGATTGCCCGACCAAGTTGTACTACAAGAAGAACGGCTATCCCAGCAAGGCCGCGGAGGACGAGTATCTGGCGTTCCTGGCCGAGGGCGGGTATCTGATCGGCGCCGTGGCGATGCTGGTCGAGCCGGGCGGAATCGACGTCGCGGCCGAGGTGCGCAAGACGAATCCCACCGGCTCCGTCGAGACGACCGAGCGGGCGCTGGCGCTGACCGCCGAGTTGCTCGGGCGCGAGCGCGTGACGCTCTACGAACCGGCGTTTCAGGTCGGGCGGCGGCTCGTGCGCGTCGATGTGCTGGTCAAAGAGGGCTTCAAGGTCGACCTGATCGAGGTCAAGGCCAAATCGCAGGACGGCCGCGATGTCGATTGGAAGGAGGCCGTCTGGGGCGAGTACCTCGACGACCTCGCCTTCCAGACGATCGTCGTCCGCAAGGCGCTGCCCGGCCACACGGTGACGCCGTGGCTGATGATGCCCGACAAGTCGGTCGAGGCGACGGTCGACAACCTGACCTCGTACTTCCGGCTGAAGGACCTCGGCCGAGGCGGCTCCTTTCGCGATGTCGAGATCGAGTTCACCGGCGACGAGAAGATCGCCGGGGCGATCCGCGCCTCGGGCCTGCTCAGGCGCTGGGACGTGCGGTCCCTCATCGAGAATCGGTTGGCCGACGTCGAGGCGAGCGCGGCCGCGTTCGAGGCCTGGGTGATCAAAGAACCGCTTGAGCATCCGCGCACGCCGCTC
>CAZUAB010000077.1:0-7789 GCA_964617795.1 uncultured bacterium | reverse complement strand
ACCGGACTGCTGACCGGAGCACCGGCGCGATTCCGATGGCCAGGCTTTCCTTCGTCCACCTGCGGCTGCACAGCGAGTACTCGATCACCGACGGTCTGGTGCGGATCGACGACGCAGTCGCGCGCGCCGCTCAGCAAGGCCTGCTTCAAGTGCGAGTACGACCACGTCTACGAGCAAGACCCGCGCAACGGCTTCCGCGAATGCTGGGGCGATCTGGCCAAGCCCGAGCGGCACCTGCGGCAGCTCTACCGGGTGGGATCGCACGGGGGATGGCAAACCCCGAAGGCCGACGAGTGGATCAAGCTGCGGCACGTCGATCTCGACCGCTTCAAGGAGGACGACCTGCGATCCACCAAAGGCGATCTCAGCGAGATGGCCCGCCGTGCCTGGACGCAGATCGTGCATACGCGGGCCGGTACGGAGTGGTTCGACGAAGAGGCGCTGGCCGCCGAGCTGGCGTCCTGGCGGTACCCCCTGCACTTCATCGACTTCGAGGCGAGCGCCAGCCCGCTGCCGTACCACAAGGGCATGCGGCCCTATCAGACGGTCGTGTTCCAGTGGAGCTGCCACACGATTGCCGGGCCGACCGCCGAGCCTGTGCATCGCGAGTTTCTCAACACCACGTCGCAGATGCCGGCGCGCGAGTTTCTCGAAACCCTGCGCGAGGCGATCGGCGTCGACGGCACGCCGATCATGTGGAGCTCCTACGAGAATACGCAGCTCCGTAACCTGTACGACTGGCTGCGACAGACCGCGCCCGACACCCCGCGGGATCTGCTGCAGTGGGTCGATGACCTTGTCTGGATTCGCGACAAAAGCAAGGTGGTCAAAGAAGGGCGCCTCGTCGATCAGTACAAGCCCGTGGCGAAGGTGTGGTTTCACCCGCGCATGGGCCGCAGCACCTCGATCAAGGTCTGCCTGCCGGCGGCGCTGGCGGCCTGCGATTCGCCGCGCATCGACCGCTGGCTGGGGGCCGTCGATCTTCTCGAGAACGGGCGTCGCCCCGAGGATCCCTACAAGCTGCTGCCGGGGCTCGTCGAAGGCGTCGCCCCCGGCTCACTGGGCGACCCGGATGATGAGGGCGGTGGCACGGTCACCAACGGCGTCGAAGCCATGATCGCCTATCAGGACATGGTCTACGGCAAGCACATGAACGACCCGGACCGGCGCTGCTCGATCAGCGACGCCCTCCGCCAGTACTGCCGCCTCGACACCCTCGCCCAGGTGATCATCTGGGAACACTGGCGAACGCGGCTGGGGATGTGAGCGCGAGGGGCTGGGTCAACACCACGCCGCTTACGCGTACAAGTGGACGATTGTGCGTATAAGCCCAGCCCCGACTTTAGCGCTCGTGCCGCTTGTGCGGGCTGCGCGAACACGAACCGATCGACTTGCTGCCGCACCAGCGGCATTTGTCGCCGCCCGAGCCGTGGCGGTGCGTCTTGAACGGGCTGCGGCTGCAACTCCCGTAGCTCGTCGAGCCGCAGAACTCGCAGCGCTTGTCGTCGCCGGCGTGCTCGTGGACCTTGCTCGGGCTGCGGCTGCAGGATCCGTAGCTGGTGGAATTGCAGTAGCGGCACTTGCTCATGCGGGGGCTCCTTGGGGCGGTTACACTGTCGAATCTACGTGAATCGGTGCAGATTGTCAAACCCTCAGGAACTTGCAGGATCCGTCCGCTAGGAGGCGCCAATGGCACTTCACCCCCGCTCCGCTCCTCGTAACGGGGCCCAAAAATCCGAGCTCAAAGTTTGGGAACGGCTCCGCGACGGCGGGCTGCCCGCCGGCTGGACGGCCTGGCACAGCCTGCGGCTGGGGCCCCTCGGCAAGACCCCGTGCGAGATCGATTTCGTGATTGCCGCACCGGAACTGGCGGTGGCGCTGGTGATTGAGGTCAAAGGCGGCACCATCGCCGAGCGCGACGGCCGTTGGACGACCAACGGCGAACCGCTCGACAAGCCTCCCCTCGACCAGGCCGGGGTCGCTGCGCTCGCTGGCCGTCTCAAGGAAATCTGCACAAAGGGCACGCCGTGGGTCGAACCGATCGTACTCTTCCCCGACACGTTTTTCGAGCGCGGGCCCGCCCAGGACGACCTACGTGGCCGCGTACTGGGGGCGCAGGATCTGCCGTACCTAGCGGATCGGCTGCGCGAAATTGCCGAGCGGGTCAGGCGGGGATCGGCTCAAGGCTGGATGCCGCGGCTCGGCATCGGGGCGGCGACCGTGGCCGACGATGAGGCTCGCGTGCGCCTGACCGAAGAGCAGGCCTGGGTGCTCGACGCGCTTGCGGAGAACCCCAGTGTTGTCGTGCGCGGCGGTGCCGGTACGGGTAAATCGATCCTTGCGCAGGCGGCAGCCCGTTGCGAGGTGGCGGCGGGACGGCGCGTGCGGGTGGTTACGTTCACGCGGGCGCCGGCACGGGCGTTGGCGCGGCAGCTCGGCGACATTGCGGCTGTCTCGACCATCGACGAGTGGTGTGCCGGATTGGTCGACGTACCGGAGGCGCAGCTTGGCCTGCAGCACGGCCAGGAATGGTGGGACGACCTGCGGATCAAGGCGGCCGCGGCCGTCTCCAGTGGGCTCGATTGCGAGGCCTTGATTGTCGATGAGGCGCAGGATCTGACCGCGGTTCACACGCTATTGATCGACGAGGCCGCCGCCCAGGGCGTTCGGCTACGGATTTTCGGCGACGATGGCGCTCAGCGCTTCTGGCCTGACCGCGCCGACCTGTCCCAGTGGCCCGCGGGTGCGGCGCGTTTGCGGCTGCGTCGCCCCTTGCGCTGCGCGCCAGCCATCCAGCATTTGGCCGACGTCTGGGCGGGTGCGGCGGAACTCGACCGTGGCGTCGTCGCCGACGGTATCGCCAACGGCGCCTTAGCGGTCATCGAGGTCAGTGAGGACCGCCGCTTGGCAAAGATCCGGAGCGCCGTCGAAAAGCTGCGCGTTGAGTCCTTTGCCGCTGCCGAAATTGCGCTCTTGTCGCTGGTCGGCGCGGACCGCGCTGAGGGGCTGGTCAAGCAGCACCCCACTGACCTCGACGCGGTTGCTGCCGACCACGAGGAGGCCGGCGAGCGCACGATCCTCGACACCTTTCTGCGCTTCAAGGGGCTGGAACGTCGCGCTGTGGTCCTCGGCGACGTGCAGGCTGCGCAGGCACGCGCCGACTACGCCACCCGGATGCACATCGCCGCCAGCCGGGCGACCTCGGTGCTGCGGATCGTCGCGGTGCGCGGGGCGATCGATGCGGATCCGGTATTGACGGCGCTACGCAGTGCCACCTAATGGAAACATTTGCTATTGTAAAAACCCGGCACCAAGGAGGTCCCCGTGACTACCGACGACGATGAACTCAAGGCTGTAGTCGATGAAGCGCGGCGGCAGGGGATCGGGCTCACCGACCTGCTCAAGCGTGCGGCGTATCTGGGCGCCGGCACCGTGTTCGCCACGCAGGAATCGGCCAGCCGGCTGCCGCGTGAGCTGGCGCAGGGCATCATACACGCCGTCGATCGCAACAAGGACGAGTTTATCCGCGCGATCACCGGCACCATGCACAACTGGCTGAACTCGCTTGACCTCGTCGATCTGGTCCGCCGTGCCGCCGACGGACTTGATGTCGAGGTGAGCGCGCGGGTCAAGCTGCGCTATGGTGGCGACAGCAGGTCTACGGATGTATCCGGCGCCAAGCCGCCGACCAAGGCCAAAGTCAAAGCCAGCGGCAAGCGCAAGGTCTGAGCGTAAGCAAACACTGCGGCCAAAGAAAAGGGCGGCTCTCCGAGGGGAAGCCGCCCTTTGTGTGTGCCTGGCGGGGGTCGCTCAGCCCTCGGTGCCCTCGGCGGGCGACTGCGGCGAACTCGCGGGGGCCGTGCCTTCGGCAGCGGCCGGGGCCTTGCTGTCGCCGAACACGGAGCGGGCGAGGATCTCGGCCACGTCGAGTGTCTTGACGCGATCACCGGCTTCGCGGTCCTTGACGCCGTTGTCGAGCATTGTCATGCAGAACGGGCAGCCCGAGGCGATCGCGTCGGAGCCCGTCTCGAGCGCCTCGTCGACGCGGTTCAAGTTGACGCGAGTGCCGATGTCTTCCTCGAGCCACATCCGACCACCGCCGGCGCCGCAGCAGAATCCCTGCTCCCGGTTGCGCGGCATTTCGACGCGTTCGAGTCCGGGAATCGCATCAAGCACTTGGCGCGGTGCGTCGTAGACGTCGTTGTGGCGCCCCAGATAGCAGCTATCGTGGAACGTGATCTTCTCCATGCTCTCGACGGCCTTGGGCTTGAGGCGCCCGTCCTCGACCAAGTCGGCCAGAAGCTCGGTGTGGTGACGCACTTCGTATTCGCCACCGAATTCGCCGTATTCGTTGCCCAGCGTGTTAAAGCAGTGCGGGCACTGGGCCACGATCTTCTTGACGCCGTAGCCGTTGAGAACCTCGATGTTGGTCTGCGCCATCGTCTGGAACAACATCTCGTTGCCGAGACGCCGCGCACTGTCGCCCGTACAGGTTTCCTCGGTGCCGAGGACCGCGTACTTGACGCCGGCCTCGTTGAGTAGCCGCACCATCGACTGTGAAATCTTCTTGTTACGGTCGTCGTAGGCGCCCGAACAGCCGACCCAGAACAGGTATTCGACCTGGCTGCGCTCCTCGTCCGACATCTCGCCGAGTACCGGGACCTCGAGGCCCTTGGCCCAGGCCAAGCGGTCCGAGGCGCTGATGCCCCACGGGTTGCCCTGACGCTCCATGCCTTGGAATGTGGCGGCCGCTTCACCGGGGAAGTCGGCTTCCATCATCTGCTTGTATTGACGCATGCCGATGATTTTGGTCAGGTGCTGGTTCTCGACCGGGCAGGCCTCGACGCAATGGCCGCAGGTTGTGCAGGCCCAGATGAAGTCTGCGCTGAACACGGTTCCAATCAGTGACGGCAGTTCATCGTGGCGACCCTCGACAATGATCTGCTCGTATTCGTAGAGGTGGTCGCGCAGCTTGGTGTGCAGGCGCATCGGGCTAAGTGGTTTGCCCGTCTGGTAGGCCGGGCACATCGCGTCGCAGCGGCCGCATTCGGTGCATGTATAGGTGTCGAGCAGGTCCTTCCAGCTCAGGTCGGTCACACGCCCGACGCCCAGCCGCGGCTCCTCGTCCGCCGCCGTCGCGGCGTTGTCATCGAAGAAGATGCTGAGGTCGACGCTGCGGATCCGGCCCCGCGAGCGCAGGCGCGTCAGAAAGGTGTTGGGAATGCTGGTAATGACGTGAAAGTGCTTGCCGAGCGGCAGGAAATTGAGGAAGACGAGGATGATGCCGATGTGAATGAAGTAGTTGACGCCGTGGATCCACTTGAGCGGAAGCGCGGCCATGCCGACGAAGGGTTGCGCCAAAAAGGCAGTAATCGGGCTCCAGGCGATCTCGGCGCCCTTGAGACCGGGGCTGGCCAGCGCGAACAGGGCGGCGTCCGAGAAGAGGTCGGTTACACACAGCGTGCCGATGAAGCCCAGAATCAGCACGGCTTCCCCCGAGGCCTTGATGCGGGCGGGCTTGGTTACGAGGCGGCGGTAGACCGCAAACAGCACGGCCATGAGCGTGGTGACGAGAATGACGTCCTTGACCACGAGGTAGGCCGGCTTGAGCGGGCCGGGCAGCAAAAAGTCCGAAACCCCCGGGTAGAGCCCGTCAGCAAACATGGTTACGGTGCGCAGGCCGAGCACGGCAAAGCCCCAGAAGATCAGCCCGTGCATCAGGCCGGCAACCGGATCCTTGAAGATCTTGGATTGTCCAAGCGCAATCGTCGCCATTTTTTTGACGCGGGCCGGCCAGTCGGCTTTGTCGAGCAGGTTTTCTTCGGCTGGGCCGGCCGCCGTGAGCAGGCCGATGCGGCCGCGCATGGTCTTGACGAAATAGGCGCCACCGGCGACAAGAAACAGGACGACGAGCGTCCAGCCGGGAATCGGGAAATCACCCCATTGTGTCGCTTGCAGGTGGATGTTCTGCATCGCCTTCTCCTTCGTTCGTCACGAAAACGTGAGCCGGGTCTTGATCGTGAGTCGAGTCTCGGTAAGGCCCGGCGAGGGGCCACCGCGCGCTGCCGTGGGGACTGCCGCACACCCCGCGCCCTCGCGGCCATCGTGTACCATGCATGCAAAGTGTAGCAAATCCGTCGTCTCGCCGCGAACCGCGCGCGTTCGAACTGGCGGGGCTCAATTACGGGAGAGGGCGTCCATGGCTGACTTACCGTCGACATTTTCGGTTCCTGGCGTCGAAGCGGGCGGTGTCGCCGCCGGTATCAAGAAGACCGGCCGCGCCGACCTGGCGCTGCTCGTCTTTGCACCCGGCACGCGCTGGGCCGCGACGGTAACCGGTCACGCCCTGCGGGCGGCGCCGGTGCGCCGGCTCGAGGGGCAGCTTGCGCAGCGGCCGCGTCCGGCGTTGCGGGCGATCGTCGTCAACGCTGGTAACGCCAACGCCTGCACGGGGCAGGGCGGCGTGCGGGCCGCCGAGCGGACTGCCGCGGCGGCCGCGGCGCTGCTTGGCTGTGCGCCCGATGAGGTCGTGGTTTCTTCGACGGGCGTCATCGGTGTTCCCCTGCCGGTCGAGCGAATCGAGGCGGCGCTGCCCGCCGCGCGGGCGGCCTGCAGTAGCGCCGGCTGGGCCGCCGCCGGCGAGGCGATCCGGACCACCGACGCCTGGCTCAAGATCAGCCACCGACCCGTACGCGACGTCTCCGGCGCCGTGGTCGGCGTGGTCGGTGGTATTGCCAAAGGCGCCGGTATGATCGCACCCAACATGGCGACAATGCTTTGCTATCTGGCCACCGATCTGCCCCTTGGCGACGACGAACTCGACAGCGCCTTGCGTGCGGCCGTCGATGGCAGCTTCAACATCGCCATCGTCGATGGCGATCAATCGACCAATGACACCGTGGTGCTGGCGGCCACGGGTGCGGCGGCGGTGGCGGTCGACGCCGCGCTGCGCGCCTCGTTTGCGGCCGCACTGGCTGAGGTCTGCACCGAGTTGGCTCGCTCCATCGTGCGTGACGGCGAGGGGGCGCGGCGGATCGCGGATATCGTCGTCGAAGGCGCGCCGGATGACGCTGCGGCCCGCCGCATGGCTCGTGCGATCGGCACCAGTCCGCTGGTCAAAACGGCACTTTATGGTGGCGATCCCAATTGGGGCCGTATTGCCGCGGCCGCAGGGTCGATCGGTGTGCCAATCCGCGAGGAAGAGCTGACAGTGGAGTTGGGCGGCGTGGCCATGTTCGAGCGCGGTGAGCCGCACCCCGAGCGCGAGGCTGCCGCGGCACGGGCCATGCAGGCCGATGAGGTGCCGATCCGCGTCATCGTTGGGCAGGGGCCGGGGCGCGGGCGGATCTGGGCCAGTGATCTGGGGCATGAATACATAACTTGCAACGCGGACTATCGTTCCTGAGCGCGTGATGACGGATGCGCCAGACCCGGCGAGCGATCCACGCGCCCTTGTGACGGATCCCGAACTTGTCCGGCAGCGCCTGCGCGAGCGTCTTGACCCAGTCGGTGCGACCGTCGGGGGCGGCGATGACCTGCGCCAAGCGGCTGTACTGGTGCCGGTGGTGCGTGTGGAAGGCCGTCCGCATCTGCTCTTTTTGCAGCGGCCGATGGCGATGCGTGAACACGCGGGGCAGGTCGCCTTTCCTGGCGGTCGCTTGGATGTCGGCGAGACACCGCTTGATGCGGCCCTGCGCGAGGCCGAAGAAGAGCTGGGTATTCGGCCCGATCGCCTGGAATTAATTGGTCGCGACCGTGGCATATCCACGATGACGCGCTACTACGTACA
>CAZUAB010000076.1:0-11405 GCA_964617795.1 uncultured bacterium | reverse complement strand
GCCGCACCCGGGCTCGTTGTTTGACGTCGGTGAATCACTCGGCACCAAGAACGATAGCGAGGAATCACGCCGTTTCGACGCCGAGTTCTACACGCCGTTCCTGCAACGTGCGGTAGACGCGATCCGACCGGCGGCCCCCGATGCTTGGCTGTTCTTCGAGCCCCGTTACGGCGGGCCGGGCGCGGGCGCACGTTCGCACATCGGTCAGCTGCGCGATCCGCGTGACGGCGAGCCACGTTTGGCCTATTTCCCGCACCTCTACTCGCTCGTACTCGAAGGCGCCGGCGCCTATGATACGCGGCGCGACGACACGATCGCCCGCTGGGAGATCCACCGTGCCGAAGAGCAGGTCGAACTCGGAATGCCCATGGCCATCGGCGAGTTCGGCCTTGACCATGGCTGGACGCGCGGAGGCCAGTTTCTCGCGGAGGTGCTCGACTTGGCCGACCGGATGATGATCGGCTGGAGTTATTGGAGCTACGATCCAGGCAATTGGGGCCTGCACGGGCACGATACCGAAACCGGGGAGTCGCCGATCGTCGATTTGTTCATTCGTGCGTGGCCCCGCCGAATTGCCGGCAACCCAGTATCGTTCGACTGGGACCCTGAATCCCGTACTTTCGAGTTGGTCTACCGTGCGGGGCCCGATGCCACCGCGGCCACCGAAATCTATCTGCCGGCCCGGCGGTATTTCCCAAAGGGATGGGATCTTCGCGTGCCGGGTGTCGAGCCGACGCAGTGGACGCAGGCCTGGGACGAGGCGCGCGAGGTTCTGTCCGTTCGCTTCAAGCGTGGCGCACCAGCGCTACGCACGATCCAGGTGTCGCCGAAGTAGGCTGGCTGCACGCAGGGGCCATGCCGCTTGGGCCGTGGTACAATCTGAGCTATGGATGAACGCTCGCCCGCTGCGTCGATCGGTCCCAGTCTTGTCGCCGGATTGACGGCCACCGGTCGCGGCTTGGCCGTGGCAGGGCGTTTTGCGGCACGCGGCGCCGCAACGGCTTGGCGGGCCATCGACCCCGATATCCCGCGCCATTTGGTACAACTGCCGCTGCTCAGCTACACACTTGTCGCCAAGCGCGACGTGCCCGTCGAGGCGCAGGCGCCAGACGGCCACAGGCCGCTCGTCTATGTACACGGCTTGGGCGGCAATCGCGGCAACTTCATGCCGATGGGTGTCTGGCTGCGTGCCGGAGGCCGGCGGCGCGCGTGGAGTGTCGATTTTCGCGGGCTGTCCGATATTGATGCGATGGCCGAGCGGCTGGCGGTGTTCCTGCGCCGCGTGCTGGAGGTCTCCCCTGACGCCGACAAGGTCGATCTGGTGGCGCACAGTCTCGGCGGCGTCGTGGCGAGGCACGTGATCCTGGATTACGGCATTCCGGTTGGCAGCCTCGTGACCTTGGGTTCACCGCACGGCGGTACTTGGGCGGCACGCTATGCCAATACCGCCATTTTGCGTGAAATCCGTCCTGACGGCCCGCGCATCACGCGCCTGCAGTCGACATCACTGCCTGAGGGCGTGCAAGCGACCGCCTTGTGGAGCCGTGCCGATATTCTCATCGTGCCCGGTGAGAACGCCCGGCTACCCGGTGCCGTCGAGGTCGATATGACACCGTTTACGCACTACAGCTACCTCATCGATCCCCGCAGCTTTGCCAATGTCGCCGACGCACTCGGTGGGCACGCAGCACCCGGCTGCGGCCGCTATATGGCAGGGCGCTCCGCTCCCACGAAGCCCAGATAGCCGTCGCTCGGCCGGCTCAGCAGATCGTAGCCAACGACCGTATCGACACCGACACAAGCAGGGTCGCGTTCACGGATCGGCCAGTTCGGCGGCCAGCCGCTTGGCCATCTGCCGTGCGTAAAAGCGCGGCGCTGCCCGTGATAGCAGCCACGATGCTTTCGAGATGCGATCGGGCAGCAGCAGGCGACGGTCTCGTTTGACCGCACGGACGATTTGGACGGCCACCTCATCGGGGGTTGTGCGGCGTCCGACGGCGGCGGGGGGCTGCGGCGCCCGTCCACCGTCACCGCTCAACGCGTTGTGGGCAATATTTGTGTCGATGAAGGACGGGCAAACCAGCAAGACGCCGACGCCATCGGATTCGAGTTCACTGCGCAAACTGTCAAAAAATCCGTGTAACGCATGTTTGCTGGCCGCATATCCGGTCCGTGCCACAAGTGGGCCGAAGCCGGCGACGCTGGAGATCGCGACAACCATTCCGCGTGTCTCCAGTAGGTCGGGAAGAGCCGCGTGGGTGCAATGCATCGCACCAAAAAAATTGACACCGACGACTCGCCGGATGACCGACGGGGACGTGTGCTTGAAGGCGCTGCGATGTGTGATGCCAGCGTTGGCGATCAATATATCCAGCGGTCCGAGTCGACTTCGTACGTCGGCAAAGGTCTGTTGACACGAGTATTCGTCGGTGACATCGCAGGCGAATCCGGCGGCCTCGATTTGCTGGCCGTGCAGGTCATCTGCCGCCCTCGCCGCGGCCGTACCGTCAAGGTCGAGCAGGGCGATGCGCGCACCTGCTGCGCCGAAGGCACGGCCGATTGCCGTTCCCAGACCGCCGGCGCCGCCGCTGATCGCGACGACTTTGCCAGCAAGCGTGCGGATCCTCATGCCGCTGTCGGGCTCGGTGCTCGGCGCGCCCAGAATGTGCCCACGGCCAAGCCCGACACAATGTGCCAAATTCCCCACCATGCCGCGATGATGGCCATACCGCCCATCCCATCGAAGAAATTGAAGATCAGGATCAGGCCGAGTGCCGTATTTTGTATGCCGACCTCGATCGCAACGGCGCGGCGATCCCGCTCCGGGAGGCCCGCCAACCGTGCCGCTCCGTAGCCCGTGCTAAGGGCGACCGCGTTGTGCAGCAAGACAGCAAACGCCACCGCACCGATATGGTCAATAAAGTGACGCCAGTTGGCGCCCAGTGCGCCGATGATGAACAAACCGAAAACAGCCAGCGAGAAGATCTTCATGGGCTTTCTCGCAACTGCAGCCAAACGGGGGAAGTATGCGGCCGTGAGCATCCCGGCAGCGAGTGGCAGGCCCAGCAGCAAAAACACCAACAGCAGCATCTCGGCCGGATCGAGCGCCACTTCGCGTAGAATCGCCTGGGTCTGCGGCAGGATGTTGCCCCACAGCGAAATATTCAACGGGGTCATGACGATTGCTGCCGCTGTGGATACCGCGGTCATTGTAATCGACAGCGCCGTGTTGCCTTTGGCGTAGTGCACGATGAAATTGGAGATGTTACCGCCCGGACAGGCTGCGACGAGGATCATGCCGAGGGCGACGCCAGGGCCCGGCTGTATGGCTGCCACAAGTGCGAACGTGGCGGCGGGAAGCAAGAGGAATTGCGTTACCAGACCAATCATTACGGCCTTGGGCGAGCGGATGGTGGAGCGGAAGTCCGCCACCCTCAGGTCCAGTGCGACGCCGAACATCACGAAGCCAACGATGGCGTTGAGGGTCCATAGTGATTGCGGGTTGAAGTTCAGTCGAATCAGATCGATGTCTTGCAACGCGCTAGCCTTTCAGACGTCGGCGTCAGTGAATTCGAGGATCGAAAGCATGGCGCCTTGGTCGATGCTGCGGCTGGCGCGCCGCTCAATGGCTTCCGATACCGCCTCCGATAACCACGACTCGCCGCAGTGGCGGCAGACGAATGCAGGTACGTTGCGGACAACGACTACGCCCAAAGGCGCATCCAGCGTCACGGTCGTTGTGCTATCGTCGACGAATCCGCCGCATTCGGGGCAGGGGTCGGGTATGTCTTCCGAGTGGCGATGCATCGGGTTATGATAACGCGTAAACAAAACGGGGGGAAGTCATGTTCGATGCCGTCGAAGTCGGCAACAAGCTGACAAAGGCCGAATGGAAGAAGCGAGTGCCGACGCTGCGGTCCGAACTGCTCGCAGCGCAGCAGGAGCTGGCTGCGCACGGCCGCTCGATCGTTGTCGTCGTCAGCGGCGCCGAGGGCGCCGGCAAAGAAGAGACGGTCGATCTCCTGATGGAATGGCTCGATGCGCGCGGGGTCGAGGTTCACGCGTTCGGGGCTCCGACCGACGAGGAGCGCGCTCGGCCGCCGATGTGGCGCTTCTGGCGTACATTGCCCGCCAAGGGGCGTATGGCTGTTCTGTTCGGCTCGTGGTACTCGAATCCGATCATTCGTCGAGTCATGGGCGAGACGAGCGACGTGGAAATGGAACATGCGGCCAACCGCATCGTGTCTTTTGAGCGGATGATTGCCGCCGAGGGCGTTCACATCGTCAAACTGTGGCTGCACCTGTCGAAATCAGCGCAAGAGAAACGCCTGAAATCGCTCAAGGCGGATCCGCGTACCCGCTGGCGCGTACGAAAAGAGACATGGTCGTTCTTCGAGAAATATAACGAATTTCGCTCGGCGTCCGAGACCATGCTGCGTTGGACGGACCTGCCAGAGGCGCCGTGGCACGTGATCGAGGCTACGGACGACCGCTTTCGCGAGGTGGCTGTCGGCGCGGTGCTGTTACGGGAAATCACGGCAGCGATTGCAGCCGACAAGGCAGATTGCGAGGCCCGAGAAGCGTCGCTGCCGACGCCCATGCTTGTACCTCAGAGTCCGCGCCGCCGAAAGCATGTGCTGTCCAATCTGGCAGTGGCGCGTCCTCTGGCGCATGACTCTTACGAAAAACAGCTAGGCGAGCTGCAAGGAAAAATAGCTCGGCAGGCCCGCAAGTTGGCCGAAGACAATCGCTCGCTGGTGCTTGTCTTCGAAGGCAACGACGCGGCTGGCAAAGGTGGGGCGATTCGCCGCATCACGCAAGCCGTCGATGCGCGCCTGTGGCGGGTTATCGGCACTGCAGCACCGACCGATGAAGAGCGGGCGCGACCCTATCTTTGGCGCTTCTGGCGGCATATTCCACGCCACGGCCAGATCACCATTTACGACCGCTCGTGGTACGGGCGTGTGCTGGTCGAGCGCGTCGAAGGATTTGCCGCCGCGGCCGAATGGCGCCGCGCGTTCCACGAGATTGTCGAGTTCGAGAGCCAACTGGTCGAGTCGGGCACCACGATCGTGAAATTTTGGTTGGGTGTCACGCAGGAAGAGCAGTTGCGCCGTTTCAAGGATCGCAAGGAGACGCCGTGGAAACAGTACAAGCTGACCGAAGAAGATTGGCGCAACCGTGGACGCTGGAACGCCTATGAATTGGCGGCGGTCGATATGATTGAGCGTACCAGCGCACCGCAGGCGCCTTGGGTGGTTGTGGCCGCGGACGACAAGCGCGCCGCACGTATCAAAGTGCTGGGCGAGGTCCTAGCGGCGCTTCGGCGGGCACGCGGCAAAGGCTAAGCTGGTGACCGACCCGATCTCGATACCCGAGGCGGAGGTCGAAGAGGTGTTTATTCGCGCCTCGGGTCCCGGTGGGCAAAATGTCAACAAGGTTTCAACGGGGGTGCAACTGCGTTTTCAGGCAGCCGCTTCGACGCTTCTTGACGACGCGGCAAAATCGCGGTTGAAAAAGCTCGCGGGACGGCGCTGGACCGCAGACGGCGTGCTGATCCTCGAATCCACGGTGCACCGCACCCGTGAGCGCAATCGCGCCGATGCATGGCGGCGTCTGAGCGTGTTGATTGCCAAGGCCCAGGTACGGCCGGTACGCCGCAAGCCGACCCGCCCGACAAAGGCATCGCAGGAGCGGCGGCTCGAGGCCAAGAAAGTTCAGGGCGCCAAAAAGCGGCGCCGCGGCGGCGGCGATTTTACAGACTAGAGGGGCTTTCATGCGCTTGTGGCAAAACCGTCTATTGCCTTGGCTGACAGACCGGTTGACTCGTTTCGCAGACCGATTCCGCAGCGAGGTGCTCGCAGACGCGCGAGGGCGTGTGCTCGAAGTGGGCATCGGATCGGGTCCGAGTTTGCCGTTCTACGGCCCAGCCGTGCACGAATTGGTCGGGTTGGAGCCGAATGAGGGCGCCCGACGTACCCTTGCAGCAAGGCTCAGGGCCTTTCCGCCAACGTTTTCAGTCACGATCGACGAGCATTCGGCCGTGAAGCTGCCGTTTTCTGACGCTTCGTTCGACACGGTCGTCTTTCAGCTTGTGCTTTGCAGCATCGATGACGTAGCGTCTGCGCTGGCCGAGGCGCGGCGTGTGTTGCGGCCCGACGGAGTGCTTTTGTACGTCGAGCACATTCGACACACCCGTCCCCGCACAGCGCGTCTGCAAGATGTGCTCAATCCTTGGTGGATGAAGGTCTCGGGCGGATGCCGCCTGAATCAGGATACGCCGGCTCTGATCCGTGACGCTGGCTTTGTGATCGAGCCGATCGGCGAAGTCGAAGACCGCGCTCGCCCGTATTTCCTCAGTCATGTCGTCTGGGGAAAGGCGCGTCCGGTGCTACAATAAAGGCGATTATGCGTCCGTAGCTCAGCCGGATAGAGCAGCGGCCTTCTAAGCCGCCGGTCGGAGGTTCGAATCCTCCCGGGCGCGCCAATTGCACGTTGCCTGTGCCGCTATCGTCAGCGGCGGCCAACATATTTGGAGATCTGAGCCATGAGCCGACCCAGCCGTGTATTGCCCGCAGAGTGGTCACCGCAGTCAGGCGTGATGATGGCTTGGCCCCATGGCGAAACCGAATGGGCGCACATACTCGAAGACATTCGCAGCTGCGTCACGAATATTGCCGCAGCGGTCACGCGCGATTCGACACTGCTGCTTGTGGTCGACGGCCGGTTTGATGACGCCGATCGCGTCCGGGCCCGACTTCAAGCGGCTGGTATCCCCGCCGATCGCCTGCGGCTGGCGCTGGCGCCGCTCGACGACACGTGGGCCCGTGATTTTGGCCCGGTTACCGTGCTCGAAGAAGGTGCACCACGCCTGTTGGATTTTGGTTTCAACGGCTGGGGACTCAAATTTCGTGCCGCCGATGACAACCGGGTCAGCGAGCGCCTTCACGAAGCGGGCGTTTTTGGTGCAACGCCGCGTGAGGTGGCGGGTTTGTGGGCCGAGGGCGGCGCACTGGAGTCGGACGGAGCGGGCACGCTGCTGGTCCGTAGTGCTTCGTTGGTCGGCCCCAACCGCAATCCCGGTTGGACACGCGCCGACTACGAAGCTGCCTTTGCGAGGCTGCTCGGTGTGCGGCATGTCGCTTGGCTCGAGCGCGGCGCCTTGATCGGCGACGACACCGATGCGCATATTGACACGCTGGCGCGCCTTGCGCCCGACAACACGATTGTTTACCAGGCCTGCGACGACGCACAAGACGAGCATTTCGATGAATTGCGAGCCATGGCGGCGGATTTGGCGGCGCTGCAGAGCGCCGATGGCCGCCCGTTTCGCCTCTTGCCCTTGCCGTGGCCCGGCCGGCACGTCGCACCCGATGGCGGGTATCGCCTGCCGGCGACCTACGCCAATTTTCTGGTCACCAATACGCAGGTACTGCTGCCCGTATACGGTCGGTCGGATGCCGATGTACGCGCCGCCGAGGTCGTCGGCGAAGCCTTTCCGGGGCGCACCGTGGTGCCGATCGATTGCCGTGCAGCGATCCGTCAACACGGGTCGCTGCATTGCCTGACCATGCAACTGCCAAAGGGGGTATTGCCGTGACGCATGTTCTACCTGTGGGATTGGTGCAGCAGGCGCACGGACCCGACCGCAAAACCAATCTGGCAAGAACCATTGAGGCGGTCCGCGCGGCGGCGGCTTCCGGCGCACGTCTGGTCGTGCTCGCGGAGCTGCATCTCGGGCCTTATTTTTGTCAGTCCGAAGACCCTGATGTGTTCGATCTGGCCGAGCCGATTCCCGGGCCGGCGACCGAGGCGCTTGGCCTGCTCGCCAAAGAAACCGGTGTGGTGCTGGTCGCCTCGTTGTTCGAGCGGCGCGCGCCCGGTCTGCATCACAATACGGCGGTGGTCTTTGAACGCGACGGCTCAATCGCCGATGACCCGCAGTACTACGAGAAATTTTACTTCGCCCCAGGGGATCTTGGATTTCGGCCGGTGGATACGTCAGTCGGCCGCTTGGGCGTACTTGTTTGTTGGGATCAGTGGTACCCCGAGGCCGCGCGTTTAATGGCGCTGCGTGGGGCCGATCTGTTGATCTACCCGACCGCGATCGGCGAGTTGCCTGCCGAGCCTGCCGATGACCGGGCGCGCCAACGCGAAGCATGGGTGACGGTGCAGCGCGGCCACGCTGTGGCCAACGGACTGCCGGTCGTCGCAGTCAACCGTGTCGGCTTCGAGGCGCGCCCCGGCGCGGCGTCGCCGGATGATGGCCTGCGTTTCTGGGGAACGAGCTTTGTCGCTGGCCCTCAGGGCGAACAGCTTGCCGAACTGCCGATGGATGCCGAGGCCACGTTCGTCGTCGATGTGGATTTGGCCCGCAGCGAGACCGTGCGTCGTATGTGGCCGTTTTTGCGGGATCGGCGCATCGATGCCTATCACGGGTTGAACGCTCGTTTCCTCGACGAAGAAGGGTGAGGCCGGGCGGGGCTATGGTTTGGGCAGGTTGTCGCCTGGCCGACACCGAGATGGGCGGTAGCGATGTTGGCCCGACGTAAGCGCCGCCGCACCCTTGCGGGCGTGCTTGTCACTATGTTGTGTGCTGGCGCACCCAGCGCCGCCGAGGAGTTCTCCGGTCTGCGAGCACACCACGATGTTGATCGTGTGGTCGGCTTTGGGCCGCGCGTGCTGGGCAGCCGAGCCTCGCTCGAGACGCGCAACTGGCTGCGGAGGGAGCTTGCGGCCAACGGTTGGACGGTCAGATTCGAGGCATTTTCGGTCCGCGGCGGGCAGGGGGTCAATGTGCTGGCCTGGCAAGGCGAGGGCGCCGTGGACCTCGTCGGGGCCCATTACGATACGCGCGCGGTTGCCGATGCCGATCCCAATCCCCAGCGCCGTCTTACACCGGGCCCCGGGGCCAATGACGGCGCTTCGGGTGTTGCCGTTCTTGTCGAATTGGCCCGCTCCACGCGTCCGCGCCCCGGGCAACGTCTCTGTTTGGCCTTTTTTGATGCGGAAGACGATGGCGACATTGCTGGCCGTGACTGGGCAGAAGGCAGCACCGCGTGGGTATTCGACGCGGTGGAAGCAGGCCACCCTTGCTGGCCGCCACGAGCGGTGGTCATTGTCGACATGGTTGGCGATCCCGATCAGGAGATTCTCCGCGAGGCACACTCCGACGCGGCGCTGGATCAGGAATTGCGCGGCATTGCGCATCACCTCGGTTACGCGCGCCGCTTTCCCAATCGACTTGGCCCGGCGATGACCGATGACCACCGGCCCTTCATTGATGCGGGTATCCCAACCGTACTCTTGATCGATTTCACCGATCCCCGCTGGCACACTCACGCCGATCTGCCGGAAACGGTGTCGGCGGATTCACTTCAGGCGGTCGGCCGAGTCGTGGCGGCCTGGCTCGGCCGCCGCGCGGAGCGCAGGCCTTGAATAGGGGGAGTACTGTAGTTGTTAGAGTGCTGAGCAGGCTGCTATTGCGGCGGGGTGAGCCCGCTGAGTGAGCGAAGCCGCAGCAGCAGCAAAGTGACGGCTCGTCGGGTACCTTTTTGGTTGTTGAGAAAAAAAAGAGGATCGCAATGAGCCGTCAAATCGAGCGTACCATCTTGCTGTCCTTGGAAGGCATTACGGTTTCGACAGGCGTGGCCTGGTGCGCCCCACGATTTTCTTGGACACCCAATTGGGCGGTCATGAATCCTGCAGGAGGTGACGGAATGTCAGCCAAGGATGTAGAGAAAGCGGGATTGGCCCTTTCAGACGCCGTGGTGGCTGAAAGGGACGCAATGCCAATGGCTGGACGCAGTGGAGGAATGCGGACGGGCAATCGCTCAAGAACGTGTATCAGGACGACAACGGGGCGTCCTGAGTAAATGCGTGCCCATGCTTCGATTGTCGGTCCCATCGACACCGGCAAAGGCCCGTTGTGGATCGGTATTTCGTTCGCGGAAACGGGCGAGGCCGTGGCCCATTTTCCAGCCCCGGATCCTGCCGCGGCGAGCCGGGGCCTAGATCAACAGCTTGTCACGGGTCAGTTCCGCGAGATCACCTGCGATCCCGAGCTCAGCGATTTCGCTGCCGACTACGGCTGGCGCCCGGCTCAACCGCCGGAGGCAGCATCCGAAGGAAAAGCTATGTTCGCGGTCGCGATGTACCACGGCCAAGGAAACATGTCGCTCTCCCCGCTGGCCTGGCGCGAGGTATTATTGGTGGCCGCGGCCCTTTGGGAATCCAGACCGTGGGATACTTGGGGTGAACGCCCATTCGCGATTCAGGTGGACGGCGAATCGTCCCCAAGAATCGCCGTATTGATGGGAACGCTAGGTGAAAACTTCGGTATCTCGATCTATGAGGGCGTGGCTGCCTACAATCGCTTCATTGAAGCAGGGGGTCGGGGTGATCATCGTGCAATGGCATCTGTTCCCCAACTGTGGCTCGCCTTCGGTCCGGAACCAGGCTGGGCGGCCGGTGCCGTCCGGGCGTTTGTATCGCTGCCCGGATGCCCCACGATCGGCTCGATTCACCGATCAAAAGCCGATCTACCCACGCCGCAACAAGTCGGCGTCCTAATCGCCGTGGCCCGGCTGCTACTCCGAATGGGCGCCGATTCGCGAGATGTTGAGGGACACTATAATCTTCCCGGTAGCGACATCGCGATCAATGTCTCAACAACGGCCACTGAGGCGCCGACACCGGGGCAAAGCAAATCGGAAACCGCCTCGGCCGACCATCATCCTGGGTACGGTTTGGATGCCAAGGAGATAGAAAGGCTGAACGCGTTCCTGGTCGACGGTGCCCGACCGGACGGCACGATGTGGATCGACCAGGTGCATGGACTTCATACCGCGGTCGTCACCGGGCCTCGATTCATTCCGCCATCCGAGTGGTTGCAAGTGATTCTGCCCGATGATCCAAGATTCCCATCGGACGTCGACGCAAACGAGATCCTGGATCTGTTGATGCGCTTCTACAACGGTATTATTCAGGAGTTGGAGCACGAGGCCGAATTCGTGCCTGCGGTTTTCGAGGGCGACCCCGGCGAGCCGCCAGGCGAGCGGGAGTGGTGCGCCGCGTACCTACACGGCGTGGCCATGCACGGAGAACTGTGGATCGATGACCCCAATGAACAAATGCGTGCGCTTCTGACGCCAATCATTGCCCTTGGGGTGGAGGCGTCTACGCCCGAAATCAAGGCGGATCTAGCCGACCCCAAGCGCCTTGAGGAGTTCCGCCGGATAATTCCAGCGTGCGCCCAGGGCCTGTATCGCTACTGGCTGCAGCGGCGAGAGCCGCCGCAAGCATCTGCCACATACGGACAAGGGAAGACCGGGCGCAATGATCCTTGCCCTTGCGGCAGCGGAAAGAAATATAAGAAATGCTGCGGCAAAAAACACTGAATCAGG
>CAZUAB010000075.1:10274-11418 GCA_964617795.1 uncultured bacterium | reverse complement strand
GGCGATCATGCAATGGCGCGGGCCGGCTGCACCGCTGCGCCGTATCCAACTCGACGGGCCGGAAGGTCAGCGGGAGGATGTGTGGCTGCTTGACCCGCGCCGCAATCGTCTCGATGTCCAAGAACCGATCGCGGCGCACTGGCCCATCGCGAAGGGGCTGTGGGTGCTGCATTATGCGGTTATCGAGCCGCCGGCGGACCTTGGTGAAGATCGCTGGTTGGCCGATCCACGGGTGCAGTTTGCCGATGACCTGGGGGCGATCTTCCAGCAGTCCCACGACTTTAAGGTCGAATAGGGCCGGGCGTGCGAGGACGGGACCGCCGTAGACAAAACGGCGGAGCCTTCAGCCTTGGCGCGCGCCAAGTTGCGTGATCAGTTCGCGGGCCAGCAACGGCCCGAGCAAAATGCCATTGCGGTGCAGCCCGAGGAGGCCCCAAACCCGGCCCACACGATCGAGTGGGCCGCAGAACGGGGCGGCGTCGGGTAGCGGACCGAGTGGGCGAAATCCGACGGTAACCCCCGAAATGACTCCGCCACCGAGCGGCCAAAGACGCTCTGCGCGTAGCATCAGATCGGCGATTTCACGGGGATCGGCAAGCGTGCGTTTGTCCACCGTGCCCGAGGTGCTGCCGATTCTTACGCCTTGCGGGTCCGGCACGACGTAGGTTGCGGTACGACCATCGAACTCAAACAATACACCAGGTGGCGGTTCGATCCCTGCCACGTGCACAAGAACGCCGCGGTCACCCCGGATATCGCCAATGGCATGCCAAGGCAAGCCGGCCAGGCGGTCCGCGGTGTATCCTGCCGCCACGACAATGCGGTCGGCCGTAAGTTGTACGTCACCCAAATCGAGCTCGGGGGTGGGGCCTGTCAAATTGACTGCGCGGGCGGTGCCCTGCACAAAGTGGACGCCGCGTCGACGCAGGGCGGCACGAAGCGTGATCAAAAGGCCACGTGGGTCCACCCAGCCCTCGTTTGCCGACCACGTGGCACGGTCTTGCAGATGAGCCAAGCCTGGGTATCGCGCGATGCTTTTGTCGTCGGCCGAATCGGGCGCCCCGAGGCGGATCAGGCCGAGGCCGCGGTGGATGGGCATACCGCCCGCGTCCTCGACTGCAGGCAGCCAGGTCTTGTGCAAATC
>CAZUAB010000075.1:5397-10264 GCA_964617795.1 uncultured bacterium | reverse complement strand
AGTTCGGCGAGGCCTTCGGCGCATGGTGCGAGCATACCGCCGCTGGCCCAGGTTGTGGATTCGACCGGGCCGCCGGCATCCACAAGGGTGACGGCCATGCCGGCTTCACGTGCGAACCAAGCGACAGAAGCGCCGGCCATGCCGCCGCCAACGATGAGCAATTCGGGTGTGTGGGTCATGTCACCAGCGTACGGCAGGGAGCCGGTCGCGGCAAATTGGCACTTGACATGTCGGTCGCTCGGCGGTAACTTATGAGTAAGCGTTCACTTAGTTATCTACGAAGGAGATTCCGCATGCCGACGATGCAGGAGCGCTTGGCCGCTCTGGAAGCCAAACGAGCCACCGTCCGTGAGGGCGGCGGCGCCGACAAGGTCGCCCGCCAGCACGATCGGGGCAAGCTGACCGCACGCGAGCGCGTCGAAAAACTGGTCGACCCTGGCACCTTCTTCGAGATCGGTACCTTGGCTTCAGAATGGCACGAGCCGTGGGTGGCCGCCGATGGCGTCGTCGCCGGCTACGGCAAGGTCGATGGACGCATTTGCTGCATTGCCGCCTACGACTTCACCGTGCTCGGGGGTTCGATCGGCCCAATGGGTGAGCGCAAGGTGACGCGGCTGCGCGAATGGGCTCTGCGTCAACGCGTACCCATGATCTGGATGATCGACTCGGCCGGTGCGCGCATCAATCCGACGGGGCGCGACCTTGATGCGATCAGCGAATTTGCCGATTCCGGCTACCTGTTCAAAGAACAGGTCATCATGAGCGGCGTCGTGCCGCAGATTGCGGCCATGGTCGGCCCCGGCGCTGCCGGGACCGCCTATATTCCGGGCCTCGCCGACTTCGTGCCGATGGTCAAAGGGAACAGCTCGATGGCCCTCGGCGGTCCTGCGCTGGTCAAGGCCGTGACCGGCGAAGACGTCAGCGAAGAAGATCTCGGCGGGGCTGCTATTCACAACCAGCACTCCGGCGTCGCCGACCAGATGGTCGACAATGACGACGAGTGCATCGCCATGATCAAGCTGTATTTGAGCTACATGCCGCAGAATTGTGAGGAGCCGGTGGCCCTCAAACCCTACGACTTCGACCCGGCCAAGGAACGGCTCGACGACGCGATCCTGTCGATCGTGCCGGACAACCCCCGCGGTGCGTACGACGTCAAAAAGGTCATCAAGCTGCTGGTCGACGATCCGGCCGAAATGCTCGAAATGAAGCCCCACTGGGCCAAAAACCTGGTCACCTGCTTCGGCCGAATTGGCGGTCGACCGGTCGGTTTTGTCGCCAACAACCCGAAGTTCATGGGCGGCATCCTCGACGTCAACTCGGCGGACAAGGCGGCGCGCTTTGTCAATCTCTGTGATGCGTTCGGAATCCCGCTCGTTTTTCTGCAGGATGTTCCGGGCTTTTTGATCGGTACCAAGATGGAGCGCGAGGGCGTCATCCGACACGGCGCCAAGATGCTCTACGCCGTCGCCCGCGCCACGGTGCCCAAGCTGACCGTAGTCCTACGCAAGGCCTATGGCGCGGGCTATTACGTGATGAACGGCAAGGCGTATGATCCCGACCTGTTCGTCAGTTGGCCTGGTGGCGAAATCAGCGTCATGGGCGCCGAAGGGATGCTGGGAATCGCCGGCAAGAAGATCTTCGGCGGCATGGAGCCGGACCCCGAGGTCAAGGCGCAGATGATTGCCATGATTCAGCAGGGAATCGACATTGAGCGCGTCGCCCGCAAGCAGTTCGTCGATGAAATTGTCGATCCGCGCGATACGCGGATCGTACTGGCGATGGCGCTGGAACTGACCGAGAACAAGACCGTCGAACGACCGTGGCGCAAGCACGGCGTTATGCCGGTTTAACTGGGGAGGTTCGCGTGGACTACACACAATTGCTAGTCGCCGACGAGGGTCCGGTTCGCACTCTGACGCTCAATCGGCCCGAGGCCCGTAACGCGCTTAGCCCGACGCTTGTGGCCGAGATTGTCGCGGCCCTCGAAGCCGCCGCCGCCGAACCCGCCGTACGGGTCGTCGTGCTCACCGGCGCGGGAGAGAAAGCCTTTTGTGCCGGCGGCGATCTTGGCGGCGGTGGCCAGATGCCGACCCCCTACGAGCGATACGAGATCAACCAGACCTTCGTCAAGATGCTCAAGCTGCTGCACGACTATCCGAAGCCGACGATCGCCCGCATCAACGGCTATTGTCTGGCCGGCGGCTTCGGGTTGGCCGCAAGCTGCGATTTCATCATCGCGCACGACGCCGTCGAGTTCGGTACGCCCGAGATCGACCGGGGCCTGTTTCCGATGATGATCATGGCGGCGATTCTGCGCACGGTGCCGCGCAAACGCGCCCTCGAAATGCTGCTCCTTGGCGACAAGTTCGACACCGCCGCCGCCGAGCGCATGGGGCTGACCTCGGCCGTCGTGCCGGCCGGGGAGCTGGATGCCACGGTGGCCGCTTGGGCCGCGCGGTTGGCCGCCAAGAGCCCGGCCGTCGTCAAGCTGGGCAAGCACGCCCTGGCGACGATGGAGGACATGACCTTCGATCAGGCGTTGGAGTATCTCAACACCATGCTCTTCGTCAATACGCAGACCGAGGATGCGGTGGAGGGGATCATGGCGTTTTTCCAGAAGCGCCCGCCGGAGTGGAAGGGCCGGTAGGCGGGGAGCGGCGCCGCGAGCGCAGGAGCGGTGCCGGCGGCGCGGCGGGAGCGGTGCCGGGGTACACAGTTTCACAGTTTTGCCGACGCCGCCCTGCCTCCAACGTCATGGCGAGGTGCGCCGCGCCGTGGCCATCCAGGCGCGGCTGATGTTATCGCAGCGTATAGAATTACTCCAAATATCGCATAAGGAGAAGTGTTCTTGACTTCGCGGCCGTGATTCACTAGAATCGAGCAATGAGCGAGATTCTGCTGGAGGGGGGCGCCGCGTGTGGTTGAAATCTGGTTTGGGTGCCGCCAAAATCGTGGCTATACTCGCGGGATTCGCCATGGTACCCGGCTGGGCCGTGGCGGACGATCCACGTTCGATCATCATCGACCAGGTCGATTTGACACGGCGGGCCTTCAGCCCTGGCATGAATTTCATCGGTTTGACTGTTGGGGTGTCTATGGTCGGGGAGCCGTCGTCATCGGCGACTGCGCGCGGCGCCAAACTTGGCGCGTGGGCCTCCCTTTCCTGGATTCCCGGGGATGGCATGCCGCTTTTTGTGGGTTCAGCAGAGGCTGAGCTGCCACAGGCCGCAACTCCGTTCTCGCCACGTGCTGGTGTCGCAACGATCGATTGGGACGGACTTGACGCCTATGACGGGGTTGGTCGTTTCGCAGTCGATGCGTTGTTGCTGCGGGTAGTCGGGGATGCCCCAACGGCCTTGGGGCCGCTACTTGCCACCTTGCGGCGACTGGACTGGATTCCGGCCGCGATTCATTGGCAGAACCGCTGCGAATCGCTTTCTGAATGCAGCCCCACCGTTCGTGTCACGATCCCTGGTGTTGCGACGGCCGATGCTCGGCTGAACGACGAACTTCAATCGGCCATCGCCGCGGCCGAGGCGCGCCTTGCGGGCGTCGGAGGGGCTGGCGAGGTCCATATTCTAAGCTATGCCGAGACTTGGATGACGGAGGAAGTGAGCATCGACCGCGTCGCGCCGGACTTGACCATCCTTGCTCCGGAGTGGTCGCAGGCAGTATCCGGCGACGTGCTTCCGCTGGATGTCTAGGCGTTGGATGACGGCTCCGGCATCGACGTCGAAAGCTGGTCCGTCGTGTTGGAGAGTGACGACATGTTGGTGCTGGACATGGCCGGTAGCGATGTCCTCGTTGGACAGGTCGTCCTGGGCCCGGAAGGTTGGCGCAACGCCGCCGTGGGGGTCCGCGATCTTGCGGGGAACGCATCCACTGCCGTCGTCCGCTATGTCGTCGATCGAACACCACCTATGTTGGTGTTCGACTCTCCGGCCGAGGGCGCATTGGTCGAGCATGCTCGACCCGAAGTTGGGGGCAGGGTAACGGACGCGCTGTCTGGTGTCCGGTCGCTGTATCCCGCCGATGGCCCGGTCCAATGGTCTGTGTCCTGGATGGGCGACGATGTCCGTATGGCGGCAAGCAACGAAGTCCTCGATGGGGAGCTTTGCGCCGAATTGATTGCTGTCGATCGTGCCGGCAACCGAGCGCGCCGGACTCGGTGTTTCGTCGTGGATGCGAATGCGCCGGTGATTCATTTGACACAGCCGGCAGACGGGTCGATTTGGACGTCCGGCGAACTGCTCGTCGCGGGGCAGGTGGACGATGTGAGTCTGGTGTCCGTCGTCGTGAACGGCACACCGGTCTCGTATGAGCAGGATGGCCGGTTCCAGGCGGTCATTGGGCTGCCGCTGGGACCGTCGCAGATTGTGGTCGAGGCGACCGACGGGTTGGGCCGACTGAGCACGGCCGTTCGCTCGGTCGTTCGGGAGCCCGAGGGTACGACCATCATCACGTTCTTTGGTGCCGAGGATCAATTCACCTACACTTCCAACCCGCCAACCGTGGTCGGCGCGGAGATCGCCGATCCCGTCGGCTTCGAGCCGACCGGGATCGAGGTTGTAATCGATGTCACCTGGCTTTGGAACATGCTTCCACCGGACTCGCCGGAACGAGCCCAGCTTTACGCATTCTTTGGAGAGGATTTTGACGGACGCATGTATTATTTTCGCTCATTCGAGCGAGTTCTCCGACAATTCGCGGCCGACCTGGCGGACGCCGGCATCATCATCGACGAGGCGACCATCCAGTCGATCCTGAGGTCGGAACGCCTCAAATGGATACAGGGTGACCGGGTGCTGATCCCCTACGATCCATCGACCGAAGGCCGGTTCCATTACTGCGTCCAGGTTGTCAA
>CAZUAB010000075.1:0-5387 GCA_964617795.1 uncultured bacterium | reverse complement strand
GTCAATCTGGCCCAGGCGTTCGCCGAAAAATGCATTCAGTGGGTCACCGATTTGTATGCGCCATTTGTCGAGATTTCACCGGTCAGTGGTCAGACCGTAATAGAGGGCCCTGCCGGCGCGCTGTCGGTGAGAGTCTTTGATGTGAGCCGGCCGGGTATCGGCTTGGGCGGTCCGAGCGGTCCGCACCCCAATCCACCTTTGTCACCACCGGGCTCCTTCGTGGCATTTCTCAACGGCGTCGAGATCACGCATCAACTGGTGCCGGACGCGGCCGGCCTTGCCTTTACGCTGCCGAATCCACCGCTTGGCAGCGAGAACACGCTCCACGTCGCGGCGTCGGACGGCGTCCATGTGACCGAGGTACGATCGCAGTTTTCTGCGGTCTATCTGAGCGAGTTTTTGGCGGCAGAGGCGCCTCATCCCGAAGATGACGGTGCCTTGGGCTATATCCAAACTTGGATCAGCCTGCTTCCCCACAGGAGCGCTTATGTCGAGATTGAAGATTTTCCGTCGGCGGTGCTGCGGCCGTGGCTGCGCTACGCGGTGGACTTGGGGGCAACAAGCCTCATCCCCACATTGGCGGCCTTCGTCGCGGTAACCAACCCGGCAGACATCGACGTGTTGGCACAAATCGAGTCCGCGCGGTCGCTGGCGATTCTGAATGGGCTACGCGACGATATTCACCTCGACGCCTGGCTTGGGCGCCGTTTTGTCATGTCGCCGTCCAGCAATCAATTTGCGCTGATCGAGGCGCGACAGATTCGCAAACTCGTATCCCCGCTGCCGCTGCCGGTCCCGGGCGACTATGCGCCGCATTTGGCGGTTCAGTACATGTTGAGTGACTATTTGTCGATCCCGGGCTTGATTCCGCCTGAAGAGCCGGAGCCTGAGCCGATGCTGTTCTCGACATTTGGGGCGATGGATGCCTCGGAGTCTCTTGCCGCGCGGTCGTCTTCGGGGTTGGCCGACAGAACGCGCGCCGAGTTGGCCAAGGCGGCGCAATTGGACTTTGCGAATCGGGAGGATCTGGATCCAAAGGCGTTCTCGGAATTGCTGAACCGCTCGGGGGCCGAGCTCGAACGCGCGCACGCGGATACCTTGGAGCGGCTGTCGGCCGCGGGAGGTGCTCAATGATCAAGGGTCGTCCGTTTCGGTTCTTGTTCTACGTTGCCTTGCCGATGGCGCTGGCGGGTTGTCCGACGTGCAGCCCCGAGGAAATCGCGGCTAAGTTCGAGGCCGCATTGAATGCGGTCGTCGGGGAGGGCGTCGGCGTTGTCGCGACCGGTACGCCGGAGTGGGCTTTCGACAAACGCCTTCGGGTGTGGCCGCCGTCGGGGTCGATTCTGAAGGCGCCGTCTTCGGGTGATCTGAGGGTGCGGCTGCACGTGGAATCGCTGGCCAGCATCGAAGGGGACACGGGACCGATTACGCCGGCGGGAGGAACCGGCCGTGATGGCGAAGTTGTCAGGGGGATCCAGTTGCACGTCGGGGCGCAGGTGTTTGATGCCAAGTGCCAGAGCACGTGTGTTGCGTATCGCAATCGGTTCAACGGCGCGGATATTTTTGAGGTCAATCTGAAATTTGAAGACGCATTCGCGTCGATTTATCCTGCGATTCCGGCGGATGATTCGCTCATCGTCGGCATTCAGATTGGCCGTCAGGCGATTCGGCTTACGGGGATTCCAACAGAATTGAACGCAAGGATTGTTACGGATCTCAACTATCGCCGTGGTGTTGACGCCACTCCACCGTTGCTGGTATCGACCAATGCGACCGGCACCATCAAGCCATCTCAGCCGCTGGATTTTCTGTTTTCCGAGAAGATGGGGCGTGCGTCGGTCTATCTCGAGGCGCTGAACCCGTCCGGTGATCCATCCGGGAACATGGAAATTTTCCTGTGCACCGATGATTGCGGGGACGGGGTCGAGGAGGTTGGGCGATTTGCGAACGTGTTGAGTTTGCGGAATGGGCGCTTGCAGCCAGGCGAAAGTTACAGAGCCTACGTGATTTCTGCCGATGATCCGCTTCCGCTGTTGACATTCCCGCCGACCGTCGATCTCAACGGCAATCCCCTGGCGGATGTACATCGATTCTTGGTCACTGCGGGCTTTTGTGCGCTGATCAACTGGCCGATTCGGTTTATCACCTTTGGTCTCGTTCAGAATTTCTGGGATTGCGGCGATGTCGTGGAGGCGGCTATGACGACAACCGCTGTTCACACGTTTCGTGCGCCAATGTCTATGTTGAGTGAGTTGGCGCCGGGGGTATCCTCGTCGAACTGGACTCCGCACCCCGCCGATCTCAGGATTGGTTTCCATACTGTTTTTAGCAACCTGGAGCACGAGTACCCATACCGAGAGCGCAATGAACTGGTCCAAGAGGCGCGCCGGCAATTTCTCAGCGAGTATTTTCCCCGGGTATCGAGGCCCCTTGCGCCCAAGCTGCGTTATCTGGGGAAAGCCGCTGGCTCTGTGGAGCTTCAGAACGTGGCATTCGAGGTGTCGGATCTTGGGCTGCCCGAGTTGCCTCCGCCGTACGTGGCTACCTATTCGACCGCGTGGACCGAGGGGACGAGACTGCCTCTAGGTACGATTTCCTCAAATGTCACGACTCGTCGAGAGATCGACCTTGTCCGGAGCGAGCAGCTTCGCAGCGACATCGAGTCGGAAGTCGGCGCCTGGACGCCCTTTTCCGGATATCAAGGTCTGCGTATCCTAGGGACCAAAGGTGACATTCTCGACGAGGCGTGGTTTTTCTACGAGAGGCCACGCGCCGTCCACCGTAGTACTTCGGACTTCTTGGTCCATCTGATAGCCGGGCTTGACTCGTCCGGCGGCCCGACGCCGTATGCCGACTTGATTCGAACCGTTGCCGATATCGTATTGTTTAACGGAGCGGCTGATAGTCCCGAAATCTTCGTGAATGTGCTCATTCAACGGCTGCTGTACTTGGATGCAGGCACGGTTCAGTCAGTTGCCGCATACTCACCGGATAAGACCCCGCTCTGGGCCTTGGTGGACTACGTGCGTGGGTTGGTTTCCGCCTACGGGAGCGTGCCACCCGTAGGCATCAGGCGAGCTTTTCGATGTGAGTATTTCGCCGGAAGCGGCAAGTGGGAGTGCCCTTCATTGGCGGCAGTTGCTAAGGTACTTGCCGTAATAGGCCAGCACGCGAAGGACTATGCACGGCTAATTGCCACCGAAATTTTCGAGTATATGTTGTTTGCTTCGGGAGCCCCCGACGCTACTAGCTTGCTCCAAGAGTGCTTGAGCCTGTCGGATAGCGACTTGGCCGCTGGAAAAGAGCCGTGTGAAGGTATGGGGCGGCTGTACCGGAGCGTATTGGATCTCTCTTCTTCCGTGGCCGAATTGAGTGGTGTGGTAGGTGAATTTGCAATTGAGTGGGGAGTAGAGAGCCGCGACCGCCAATTCAAGGACCTCCTGAAACGGGCGCTGGATTCCTATTGCTTCGAGACGGGGCCGCGATCCGCCAGCTATCCTGGCTGCCTTATCGATCCGCCGACGACAATGCGTGCCGAATGCGCCGATGGCTCGTTGGATACTCGGCAAGCATTCTCCGCGCTAGGTGATCTATCATTTTGGCAGGCAAATGCGCCGGTGTTTTTTCCGTTGTCGGAGAATGGCCAACCTAGGCCGAATATCGAAATCGAAATCCCAGCGATTGACATTAGCCGGTTTCGAAGCGGCGCCGATTGGCTGGCGATTCGCGATGTAGATGCCCGAAGCTGGGGGGCGCCCATGTTGCAGCTCACCCCGCGCTCCGAAGAGAGCGAGCTGCCGGACGCGCTTAGGCACTCGATTGCGGAATCTCGGGAAGTCGCGCTGTTGTCGTCGGACCTGCACGTAGGCAATTTACTGCTTCATGCCTCGGCGGAATTTCGTGTATCGGGTATGCGCCTGTGGCTGGTGCGCTCGGTTGGACTTGGGCAGGCACTCTGTGCCGGCGGTTCGTGGGTGATGGCCGAGGCGGACTCGGCGGGGTATTCGTGGAACGTACCTGTGTGTTACGACGGGGTCACTATTGATAGTGCGGCTGGGCGGGTATTGGCCTCCGACATCGCAATGCTGGTTGAGCGACCGTTTGGCCCTGCCAATGACAGCTACCTTGTTCCGGTTCACGCTGGTGTCGCAACGGAAATCTACCCCTATTCCATCGATGTGCAACAGGCGCCCGCAGTGGAATTCCTGAGCACTTGGGCGGCGTTGGCATTGACCCCGGGCAGTGCAATTGGGATCAAGAAGGGGTTCTGGGCAACGCTTGTTGCGTCATCTACACTGGCGGACACGCAACATTTCCTGATTCAGATGCTGATCAACTATGTTACGGAATTACTCGTGTCCACCTACCAGGAGAGGGTTCTTTCGTGGCGCTATCCGCACGGTGCGGTGATGAGCGCCATTGACCGAAAGACGAGTGGTGCCGTCGATTCGAATTTGAATCGATTGATTAGCGGCGCAATTGGGGGGTGGGAAGCGGGTCTTGACGAAAGGTCGAAGACCGAACTCTATGGTGAACATGGGACATGTGAGATGCGCGTTGGGCTTGGCCCATTTTATAACGCCCTCTTGGGGCGGGCGCTGGACCCGTTCTCAGGGCGGTCGTTCGGTGCGCCAATTGCCCTGTCCGGTACATTGGTATCGGAGTCCGGCAACCTAAGCGGCATACTGCGGCCGGGCCTTGGATGGGGGTTACGATGAGGCCTGTAGCGCTTGGATACCTGCTACTACCTATGCTCGGGGCTGGTTGTCTTCCTGGGGTATCTGTTCAACCGCCCGCTTCGCATTCACTGGGCGAAGTCACCATCGACATCCAGAACATCGCCGTCGAGCTCGTCCAGTCCGGCGACGAGATCGTCGCGCACGTGACTTGGGAATGGGCGGCTGATGAAACGTTGCCGGCGGATGCACCGCCGCCCACGTTCACAGGCTACATCTTGAATGTTGACGATCCCATCGGCAGTCGAACCGCAATTCAGGGGGAGGAAAGCGTAGTCGAATTATCGGTGGATAGTCACCTGGTTCACCTTAGTGGCGAAGTCTCGGTGTCCGAGACCTGGTGCCCGTGGGTGAACAGGACATGTCGGCATCAAAGTGCGTACATTTCGGTCCAAGGCTATCTGCCTCCGGAGCCGTACTGGGTACACAGAGCGGCGGTCGATTACGGCTACTCCCCCGAGTTTGTCGTGGTCGATCTGGATGGCGACGGCCTTGAGGACATCGTCGCCAACCCCGGCAATCTGTTTGCCTTGTCGCCGTTCGAAGATCGGGTGATTTGGCGGACACTCATGGGCAACCAATCTGCACTCGTCGGCGGCGACTTTGAGCCCACGGATCCGCGCCCGGATATTGCGGCCATCCGCTGGACCG
>CAZUAB010000074.1:0-11595 GCA_964617795.1 uncultured bacterium | reverse complement strand
GTCGCCCAGCAGGCGCAGCCGCGTAGCCGACAGCTCGGGCACCTCGATACGCCGTAGCAGATTGATATTCGCCCGCGGGTATAGGTACAAAAAGCCCGCCAGATCATCGTCCGCGACTTCGCGGTGCAAAAACAACGTGTCGCTCTTGATGCCATACAGGAGCGCCGTCGCCAGGCGCTGGCTCGGCTCGATCTGCAAGGCTTGCAGATAGCGCGTGAGGATCGTTGAGGTGCTGCCCTCCTCGGGAACGACGTCCCGGTAAGGTGCAAAATAGTGCGCTTGCTCCGGATGATGGTCGATCACGGCCGTCACGGCGGGTAGGGCCAAGCCCGAAAACAGGTTTTCTTGGCAATCCACCAGCACGATCGCATCGAACTGGCCGAACGAATCGGGTTCGAGGCGCTGCAGGTCGATTTCGAGCAACTCGATCATGGCCACGTTTTCGGGGCGTGTCAGCGGCCGTCCCAAGTACCCCAGGGTACAGGTACGCCGGTCGCGGGCCAGCACACTGCGCATGGCCAGCGCGGCCGCAATGGCGTCGGGGTCCGGGTTGGGGTGTGTTAGGACCAGCACCTGCCCGGCCGGATCCAAGAGCTCCCGTAGCGATTCGACCCGGCGCCGCAGTGCGGCCAGATCGCGACAGCGCGCCGCCCATTCGGCCAAGCCCTCTGCCGGATCACCGACAAGCGCACGCGGGTCACGTTCTGCGTCCTCGACGCATCGCGGATCGAGCACGAAGGCTGCCCGCGGATAGCTGGCCTTGAGTACCGGCAGCACGGTCTGTGCCCGGGCGGGCTCAAGATCGAGGTAGAGCAGCGCCTCGCGCGGGAGGTCGGGGACAGCTTCGAGCACGCGACGCAAGCTGCGATCGGCGGTCCGAGCCGCCGGCCCAAACCCCCATACCTCGACGGCCTCGCTTAGGGACCGCAGCGCCGCAACGCGGCGCGTTCGATCCGTGACAAGGACAACGACGCCGGGCCCGGCAGGACGGGCGGGAGCGGCCTCGCTACGGATCAGAGCAGCCCGTCGATTATGGCCTTGAAGCGCTCGAACGGCATCGCGCCGGGCACGATCTGGCCGTTGATCAAGAAGGTCGGCGTGCCACGCACACCGGCAACCCGGCCGTCTTCCAAATCGGCTTCGACCTCGGCCAGCGCCTCGTCGTTTTCAAAACAGGATGCCCACTTGGCGCCCAAGCCCAGGCCCTTGCCGTATTTGAGCAGATCCGCCTTGGTCAGCGAGCGGTAGTTTTCGAAGATAACATCGTGCATCGGCCAAAACTTGCCCTCGCGGTGGGCACACTGGGCAGCCACACCAGCTGGCTTGGCGTTGCCGTGGAACGGCAGCGGAAAATGCTTGAACACAAGGCGGATTTTGTCGCCATAGGTGTTGAGCAGTTGCTTATGTGTGGACGTATAGTGGCGGGCACAGAACGGGCATTCAAAATCGCTGTATTCGATGATCGTTACGGGCGCATCGGCGGGGCCATAGACCGGATTGTGCGGGCGGATGAAGCGGGCCCAGTCTGCGACGGCCGTCGGCTCTTCGTCTTCGGGTGCGGCCTGCGGCGCCGGCTGGGCCGCGGCCGCCGCGATAGCCGGACCGCTACGCAGTTCGTCGCGCAGCATCCAGGCACCGGCGACGATACTGAGGGCAATGATCAATTGGCCGATGAACAACAACGCAGCAGAGGACGAGCGGGGTGCGGCTTGCATGGAAAGCTCCTGAGACGCAGCGGCAGCAAAACAACCACCGGGGTGAAAGGTAAGGTACCATGAGAGTGTAGCCTAGCCCACCGGCCGTTGCCATCAAGGGCAAAACATTTCCACCGATGCCGCCCGAACGCGGCCCGGCACAAGGGGCGTAGCGCCCAGGAGAACCAGCCGATGACGACGCCCCTCGAACGACTGGCTTGGCGATCGATCTGGGCCAGCGACAAAGATGATGCCCCAGCAGCCGTCGAGCGGGCGCTGCGGCGTTGCCCGCCTGCGGCATTCATCGTTTTTCGGCGCCACCTGCCCGACCTTGGGGGAGCACTCGCCCGCATCGACGGGATTCTCGTCGCCAGTGAAGCCCGAACCCGCATCGCCATCGACGAAGAGGGCGGTCCGGTCCGGCGCATGCCCGCGCCGTTTCCTGCCTTCCCGGCCGCCGCTGGCTGGGCAAACTCGGCAGCGACGCCACGCGACCTTGAACAGGCAGCCAGCGAATTGGGGCGGCGTCTCCTTGCAGCTGGGATCAGCATCAATTTCGCACCTGTTGCCGATCTCGGCCTTGACCCCGAGCATCCCGCCCTCAAAGGGCGCTGTTTCAGCGCCGAGCCCGAGGAAGCCGCGTACTGGGTCGGCGCCATGACCCGCGGCCTGCGCGCCGGCGGGGTGGCGGCCTGCGTCAAGCATTTTCCCGGCCATGGCGCCGTCGGCACCGACAGCCACGTTGAGCTGGACACGCTGAACCGCGACTTGGATACGGTGCGGCAGGCGGACTGGTTGCCGTTTCGCGCCGGCGTTGCCGCTGGCGCCGAGCTCATGATGGCGGCCCATCTGAATTGGCCCGCGCTAGCCGGCGAACAACTCAGCACGGCCAGCCCCCAACTCGTTCGCATGGCGCGCGAGGAGCTGGGATTTGACGGCTTGCTGCTCACCGATGATCTCGAAATGGGTGCAATCGTCGGCAAATCGGCGCCCGAGGAGGTCGCAGTCGCCGCAGTCGGCGCCGGCTATGACGGGGTACTCGCCTGCCACGGGTTTGCCCGCGCCGAGTCGATTGCCGAGGCGCTGGTGCAGGAGGCCGAACGCTCGGCGGCCCTGCGCGCGCGCCTCACCGAGGCCGCGGCCCGTGTCGACCGTCTCCCAAAGGCGCCACGACCGTCCCGCACACCCGCCGATCTCGCCAAATTGGTGGCGGACACGGCTTGGCCAGCGTGAGTATGCCCGAAATCCGGGGGCTGGTTTTTGACCTCGATGAGACACTCGTCGATAGCCGTGCGCATATCCTGAACTACCAACGCGACCTGTTTGCTTGGCTGGGGCGCCCCTTTCCTGAGGGCGAAGATGAATTCTTTTTTACGCTTGACCGTGAGGCGTTGGAACAGCGGTTTTTTTCGGCCGACGAAATTTCCCGCTTGGCTGAGTTTCGCATCCGGTCGCCTTACGATGCGCGACTGGGCGAGATTGTGCCCAAGCCGGGTGCCGTAGATCTTGTCGACCGCTTGGCCCGGGCCGCGACGCCGCTAGCGATCTTGACCAACCGCGGTACCAGCACGCCGCGCCTGCTGGCACAGTGCGGTTGGGGCGGGGTTTTTGATCCGGTCTGGTCAGCCGACCGGGTGGTTCGACCCAAGCCTGATCCTTGGGGGCTGACGGCGATTTCCGCGACATGGCGGCTGCCGGTAGAAACGCTGGCGTTCGTTGGCGACAGCGCGTTGGATGTGGCCTGCGCGCGGGCGGCCGGTGCACTGGCCGTGCGCGTCGGCGACCGAGAATCGGGCGGCGATATCGAACTGGCTGATTTGGATGCCGTGGCTGGTTGGTTGGAATCAGCCGAAATTCTGGTGCCCAAGTAGACCGCGATACTCAGCCCATGGCCAGCACATCGTCGCTCATGCTGCCCAGTGCCAATGCTGCCGCAGCACGCACGCGCGGATGCTCGTGCTTGGTAAACGGCGCCACCTGATTCTCGCAGCCTCCATCGCCGATGCGGCCGATCGCCTGCAGCGCCCGCTCAAGCACCTCGACCTCAAACGTAGTGAGCAGTGACGCCAGTATCGGGGCAGCACGACGGTCGCGCAGCTGCCCGAGCGCGTCGGCCAGCGCCGCCTGCACGACAGGTGCAGCCGTCGGGAGAGCATCGAGAAACGGCTTGGCCAGGCGTGGGTCCCGCAGCTCGGACAATACGCGGATCGACGCCGACGCAACATCGACCGATGGATGCTTGAGCGCTTGCACGAGTACCCTTAGTGATTTCTCACCGGGTACCTTACCGAGCCCGTAGATGGCCTGCACTTGCAGTGACGGATCGCTACTGCGCAGCTCCGCGAGCAAGCGGTCAAAACTGGCAGCGGCATCCAAACGCTCAAGGGCCGCGCCGGCCACCTTCTGTACGGCTGCGTGTGGGTCATCAAGCAGAGCAAGCAACATGTCCCTGCGAGTGTCGATGGACACCATCGCCTCCTTCGCGTCGTCAGGCCAAGGCGGCCCGTCCCTGAAGAATACCTGACGCGGCAGCCGGCGTCCAATACACCACGTGACGGCTTCAGCCGACCCATTCCACTTCGAGACGACCGGTCTCGGCGTCGAGGGCGCGAATTTCAACGCGCCCTGCCGCCACGCCGCGTGGCGGCGAAGGGGCCCAGAGCCGCAGCTCAACCGGCTCCAACCGTATCCTGACGCCATCGCCGACAACCCGCTCGACGTGGGCAGTCAAATCGACCGTTGGCTGGGCCTCCAGCCAACGCAGTTTCCAGTAGCGGTCGGCATCCGACATCCAGCGCCGCAGCAGACCGGCCGACTGCTCGGCGGTTTCGACAAGCGGCGCAAGCGATGCCACGTCCATAGCTTCGCCGAAGCCCAATGACGCCGCCAATTGACGCTGCGTCAGTACGTCGCCGAAGCGCCGGATCGGGCTCGTCGCCTGCAGGTACTGCGGCACCCCGATCCCGACGTGCGGCCCGGGGTGCAAACGTACCTGCGTAATGCCACGTTCACCGGTGGCCGCGGCCTGTACTCGATAGGGGGCCGGCAGGGCCGCACGTGCCAGATGGTCCGCGATGATGGCATTGGCGAGGATCATCACTTCACGAATTACGGCGCGTGCACCGATCCAAGGTGTCTGTCGGACAAGCCCGACCGGCAGACCGCCCTGCACCTGCACCCGCGCCTCGGGCTGCTGAATATGGTCCGCGCCGCGCTCAAGTCGCTCCGCCTCCATGCGGCCAGCCAAGTCCGCCAGTAGCGGCCAAAAGTCGGGTCCGTGGCCGGTGTCCACATCTGCATAAGCCGCCATGCCCGCCAAGGTCACCGTCCCACGGGCAATCGTCGGTGTCCCAGAGAGGCGCCCCGTTTGCCGATCCAACCTGGCTTGGACAAAAAACACCGGCCGCAGAAGTCCCGCATCAAGGCTGTGCGCATCCGCGCCCCAAGCTGGCGGCACCATCGGCACCACCGCCGTCGGCAGGTAGATGGTAGTGCCGACGGCAGCCAAGGGCAGGTCCCAATCGCGGCGCTTTCCGAAGCCGCACGTCACGTCGGCCATGGCGATTTCAACCCAGACGTGGCCGGGGCCATCTTCACGCAAGCCAACGGCATCATCGCGATCTTCGGTCGTTGCTTCGTCGATTGCCCACAACGCTGTGGTGGGCGCAAGCGGCGGCGTGGGCTCGATGGCGGCCTCGGCCGCCTGCGCCGCAAGCCAGCGCTGATGTCGCGCCAGTTGCGGCAACCCGTCACGCCACGGATCACGTATCCCCAGCGCCAAGGCTGCGGTACGCTCACGCGGCCAGCGACTGCCGCCAGCTTCGTGGCCGGCATTGAGCCGCGCCTCGATATGCAGCCGCACGGCCTCGGGCAGCTCGGCCGGTAGGTCTTGGCCGCAGGCAATCTGGGCAAAGACGGCTTCGACGGTGGGTCGCGCCTGGGTCCAAGTCTCAAGCGTCCATTCTCCGGATACCAGCCGCGGCTCATCGGCGGCCAGTTCAGCCAGCATCGCATCCTCGTGGCGACGTCGTGCCAAGCGTGCCGCGGCCTCGGCCACCTCCGCCGGTGGTCGCGGCCGAAAATGGACCCGCCCTTCGCGCGCAAACAGTTCCGGGTGATCCCATAGGCATAACCACGCAGCGGCAGCCTCGCGCCGAGCCGGCAACCCGGCCGCCACGAGGATCTCGGCAACGGTCAGGCGGCGCTCGCCGCCGGCGAGCGCCGCGCGGTGTAATCGCGACACGTCGAGCGCACCCGCGCGAACACGGGCTGCGGCCGCAACATCCTGAGCCTCGCCGGGCCCGCCGTACACGGCGACATCGCCGCGACGTAGCGTCATCGCCCGACCGCCGGCCTTGACCACGACATGCGTATCGTCTACCGCATCGACGACGCCCCACATGGGGCCGCCGCCCTGCAGCCACCCTGCGACGTCGCCGGGAGCAGGTCGTAGTTCGTCCACCGGATCTCCTTTTGCCGATCGTCTTATGGTAGCAGGTCGGGCTGCCGGGTCCGAAGGCTGGCAAACGGCGTGCCGATCCCCTACAATGTAGGTTTGCCCGCCCGCGCCGGGAGCACGCGTCCGCATGTCTGCCGATTCCGTTCCGCTGCCACCCGAAGTCGATCGCGACGACCAAGGGCGCCTCTGCGTCGAGGGGGTCCCGCTGGCGCAGCTCGCCGCTCGCTTCGGCACCCCGCTGTATGTGTACAGTGCGGCGCACCTCGATACCCGTCTGGCTATGCTGCGCCGCGGGTTCCACAAGCCGCCGCTGATCTGCTACGCGGTCAAGGCCAATGACAACCTTGGTATTTTGCGCCGCTTCGCCGCAGCCGGTACGGGCTTCGACATCGTCAGTGGCGGCGAATTGGTTCGCGTTCTCGCAGCCGGCGGGGATCCGACACGCGTCGTATTTTCGGGCGTCGGCAAGCGCGACGATGAGTTGCAAGCCGCGCTGCAGGCCGGAGTCCGCGCCATTCACCTCGAAAGCATTGCCGAAGCAGACCGCCTGTCGGCGATTGCCGCGGCCACTGGTCGCAAAGCACCGGTCGCTGTGCGAGTCAATCCCGACGTGGATCCGGGTACGCATCCGCACATTGCTACCGGCATGCGTAAAGCCAAGTTCGGCGTGGCCTGGGATGACGTGCCGGCCCTCTACCGACGCCTCGTTGCCGATCCCTGGCTGGTCCCCATCGGCGCAGCATGCCATATCGGTAGCCAACTACTTGATGTAGCGCCACTGCTCGCCGCCCTCGACCGCATGCTCGGCCTCGTCGACCAACTCGCGTCCGCGGGTCTGAAACTGCAGTATCTTGATCTGGGCGGTGGACTCGGCGTGCGTTACCAACCGGAAGATGGCGAACCCGATCTACGGGCCTATGCTGCCGGTATTGAGGCGCGGCTGGCCGGCCGCGACCTCGATCTGATCCTTGAGCCGGGCAGATTTCTGGTTGCTGGCGCAGGTCTGCTGCTGACGCGCGTACTGTATCCCAAGCGTACACCGGAGCGCTTGCTGGCGGTCGTCGACGCGTCGATGTCCGAACTGATGCGGCCCGCACTCTACGGTGCTTGGCACGGCATTGTCCCCGTTCAGGATGCACCGGTACTTGACGAATTGATCGACGTCGTCGGGCCGGTCTGCGAGTCGACGGATGTACTCGGGCGTGATCGGTACCTGCCAGAGCCGTCACCGGGCCGCCTGCTCGCGCTGACTGGCGTCGGCGCTTACGGCTCGACCATGGCCAATACCTACAATACACGCCCACGCCCTGCCGAGGTACTGGTTGAAGGCGGGCGCGTCGCTGTGATGCGGCGGCGCGAAACGGTTGCGGATTTGCTGGACCGCGACCGCCAGGATCTGCAATGGGAGGCCCCATGAGCACGTCCGATACCCTGTCCTTCGTCAAACTGCACGGGCTCGGCAACGACTTTGTACTCGTCGACGGCCGCGCGGATACGCGCGACTTCGCATTGCTGGCGCCGTTTCTTGGCGACCGGCGTTTTGGTGTCGGCTGTGACCAGGTGCTCGTGGTACGGGAAGACGCCGAGTTCGACCTGCGCATGCAGGTGCTCAACCGCGACGGCAGCGAGGCCGAAATGTGCGGCAACGGCATCCGCGCGTTCGCGCTGTGGGCGTGGCGGCGCGGTGTTCTGCCTCAGGACCGTCCGGCCCGGATTGCGACGCTCGCGGGACCACAAGCCGTGGCAGGATTGGCCGATGGCCGAGTTCGCGTCGACATGGGGCCGCCCCGGTTGGCCGCCGGCGAAATCGACCTCGACCGAGACGCCTTCGGACTTGCCGCTGACGCCGAAGCGGCGGGGCTGCGTCAGCCTAGCTGGCCAATCGAAGGGCCGGGGCGTGCCGTATCAATGGGCAACCCGCACCTTGTGTTCCGGGTACCCGCTGTAGCAAAGGTGCCACTCGGCGACTGGGGCCCGCAACTGGAACGTGATGCGGCCTTCCCGCGGCGGATCAACATCGAGTTCGTTGAGGTCACCGGGCTGCAAGCCATTTCGGTGCGAGTCTGGGAGCGCGGCGCTGGCGCAACGCTCGCCTGCGGTACCGGAGCCTGTGCGGCGGCGGTCACCGCCATCCGCGAGAATTGGGTTACAGGGCCGGTTACGGTGCGGCTGCCCGGTGGTACACTGGACATCGAATGGAAGCCCGGTGGATCGGTCTATATGACCGGCCCCGCGACCGAGGTTGCGCGCGGCGAAATCGACCTTGCTGCCCTTGCGGCCTGGAAGGAAGGACGGTCCGTATGAGCTTCGATCCCGCAGGCCTCGACGGCGTCCACGTCGCCGTTGTCACGCCGTTTAGGCCCGACGGCGGCGTCGATCATGACGCGCTGGCCGTACTCGTCGACGAGCTCGTCGTACGCGGCATTCAGGGCATCGTGCCTTGCGGCTCGACGGGTGAGGCGGCCACGCTGACCCACGACGAGCACATTGCCGTGATCCGCACGACGGTGGAAGCTGCTGCCGGTCGCGTGGCGGTGATTGCGGGGACCGGCTCGAACGCGACCGAAGAGGCCGTTTCCCTTACCCAGGGCGCAGCCGAGGTGGGCGCCGATGCAGCGCTCCTGATCACGCCTTACTACAACAAGCCGTCTCAGGAAGGGCTCTATCGCCATTTCCGCAGCGTCGCCGAGACCGGCGGACTGCCGATCGTGCTCTACAACATTCCCGGGCGCAGCGCGGTTTCGTTGCACCCCGATACGGTAGCGCGTCTAGCCGATGTCCCGGGTGTCATCGGCATCAAGGACGCCAGCGGTTCGCTGGATTGGACCTGGGACGTCATCCGCCGAACGCCACGCAGCTTCCGTATCACGGCCGGTGACGACTCAGCCTTGATTCCGCTCTTGGCGCAAGGCGGCTGCGGCGTGATCAGCGTGACGGCGCATTTGGTACCCGAAACGATGCTCGCCCTCATGGCCGCCTGGCAGCGCGGTGACATTGAAGAAGCCCGCCGTTTGCAGCTTTCGATCCTCGACCTCGAACGGGCTTTGTTTATCGAGACCAACCCGGCACCGGTCAAGGCCGCACTGTGGCTGGCCGGAATGATCCCCTGCGCCGATCTGCGGCTACCGCTGACGCAACCGAACGAAACAACGTATGCAGCATTGCGCAGCGCCATGGCCGCACTCGGCCTGCCCACCGGCGGCCCCCAATGAGCGATCCACTTGCCGTTTCGGTCGCGGGGGCATCTGGTCAGATGGGGTCGGCGCTGATCCGCTTGATCAGCGAGGGTGGCGCGACTGCCGGGTTGGTTCTCAAAGGTGCTTGGGATCGCCCCGATTCACCGTTGATCGGCACTCAGGTTGCCCCAGGCGTGTACGTCGGCGACGAGGCCGAAGCGGCGCTTCACGGCGCCGATGTCTACATTGACTTCACGCGCCCCGAGGCCTCGCTCAGACACGCACGAGTGGCCGATGCGCTCGGTGTGGCCGGCGTTGTCGGCACGACCGGCTTCGACGGCGACCCGGAGGCATTGCTGGCTGCGGCCGCCCCGCAGACCCCGCTCGTCTGGGCGGCCAACTACTCGGTCGGGGTCAACCTGCTTCTACGCTTGGTCGAGGACGCTGCAGCAGCCCTGTCGGCCGCCGATGCCGATGCCGAAATCGTCGAACTGCACCACCGTCGCAAGGTCGATGCGCCGAGCGGCACCGCCGTCGCCCTGCTCCAAGCCGTGCAGCAGGGCCGCGGCAAAGCCGGCAACGTGCGCCACGGCCGGCAAGGCATCATCGGCGCCCGCCCGACTGGCGAAATCGGTATGCACGCCGTACGCGGCGGCGATATCGTCGGCGACCATACCGTGTATTTAGTCGGCGGCGGCGAGCGACTTGAGCTCACTCACCGCGCCCACACCCGCGACGTATTTGCGCACGGCGCCCTGCGGGCTGCCCGGTGGATCGTCGGCCGCGCTGCCGGCGTTCACAAAATGCGCGATGTCCTTGCCGCGTCCACCGGCTGAAGTCGTCATTGCGCTCGGGCTCAACCTGCCACCGCACCACTGGCGCTGGCGTAGGCTCGTTGCGGGTCTTGGCCGCCTGCCCGGTACGCGCCTTGTCGCGCTGAGTGGTCCTGTCATGAGTGCCGCCGTCGGATCCGGGGTACGCGGACGCTTTCTCAACGGCGCCGCGCTGCTGTCGACGTCACGATCGCCGCGCGCGCTGCTGGGTGATCTGCAGGGGCTGGAGCGGCGGCTCGGCCGTCAGCAGGGAACTCACGGTGATCGCCCGGCCGATCTCGACATCCTGTTGTGGCGCGACAGCGGCGGTCGTTGGCGCGGGTACGCGATGCGCGATTTGCGCATTCCCCATCCACGCATGCTTGACCGCCCCTTCGTCCTGGATCCGCTCGTCGCGCTGCCGCTCTCAACATGGCCGGCGCCGGTGCAGCGCCGACTAGCGGCTCGCCGGCGCCGCCAAGATAGATCGCTCCCTGCCCTGGCTTGACTTTTTTGTGTTTTATGTTTTCATGTTCGGATGGATGTCTTTGAACCGGTTCGCACTTGGCCGAGCGAGTTGCGCCCGCGCGAGCGGCTGCTGCGGGATGGGTCCAGCGTGCTCAGCGACAGTGAATTGGTCGCCATTCTCTTGCGTACGGGCGCCGCCCGCTGCACGGCGGTCGATTTGGCGCGACGCCTGATTACTGCTCACGGCGAACTGGGCGGATTGGCGCGCGTCGAGCCGGCTGGCCTAGCCGCTGTTCACGGTGTCGGCCCGGGCAAGGCGGCCACGTTGGCCGCCGCGTTCGAGCTGGGCCGGCGCTGCTATGTCACCCGCAGCCCCGCGCAGCCGCTGACGACGCCCGACGCCGTGTACCGCCATGTTGCTGCGCGTTTTTTGGGCAGCAATCGCGAGTCGCTGTGGGTTCTCGGCCTGGACACCCGCAACACCCCAATTGTTGACGCTTTGGTTGGTGCTGGGACGGCCGACCGGGCGCCGGCGCATGCCCGCGAGATCTTCGGCCCGCTCCTGCGAGCCGGTGCTTCCAAGGGGATCCTCGTCCACAACCACCCCTCCGGCGACCCCGAGCCGAGCGCGGCCGATATGCAGTTGACGCGGCGAATGTGTGAAGCCGGCGAGTTGATCGGTGTTCCGCTTGTCGACCACGTGGTTGTCGGCGACGGCTGTTTCGTCAGCCTGCACGCGCGGGGGCTGCTGGGCTGAAATCCGGGGTAGCCGCAGCTCCGCCCTCGTTGCGGCCGGGCCCGCGCGGCGGTACATTGAATAGATCGTCTACTCTGTCATTCGCACGCCAAGGAGACCCCCATGCGCGAAGCCGTCCTCGTCGATGTCGTCCGTACCCCATTCGGCAAACGTAAGGGCAGCCTGACGCCGATCAATCCGGTCGACCTGGCCACGCTGCCGCTGCGCGCACTCGACGAGCGCACGGGCA
>CAZUAB010000073.1:8710-11692 GCA_964617795.1 uncultured bacterium | reverse complement strand
CAAGGGAACGGTGCCGGGTTTTCCAATGGCGAGAGTTTCCAATAGCAGGTATTTCCAGCGATGGAAATAATCAGGTCACCGTTCGCGGAGTTGACGCTCGACCTCCCAGCGATAGGCGACCCAAATTGAGGCGCGGTTTGGCGACTCACGCAGGCGTCGTCCGGCGTTGCTAAGTGCTGGCATTGAGCGCCCGCACCGGCGAGAAAAGTCGGAAAGACTGACGCCTTGACAGCGCTGAATCATCGAGGCGATCAAGGCCCTGCCCAGCGAAGCACAGCGGTCGGAGCCATGTATGATTTGTGTTACGGATACGCCCGTTACGCTCGCCGCGGCGGCAAGCAGGGTGTCGATGTCCGGAGTTTTCGGCGCCGGTTCGATGGCTTTGCGTTGAACAGGATGGTCGTGCCCGTTGCCGGCGCGGGGTCGACGTGGCACGGGCAGTGCGACGGCAGCGAAATCTTCAGGATCTTCGGGGTGCCCGACAAAGCGAGCAAAACGACGCCGCGAGCGGGCTGCTGTTGTGCCAAAGGCAGACAATACCGGTGCTTGATCGAGCCATGGCGGACCAACCCCGCCGAGATAGGCTCCGTGACTGCTCCAAGGGTGGTGCAGTGGGTCGTCTGTCAGTCCCGCGCGAACCGGGTTGAGATGCAGGTAACGCACAAGTGTCAGCAGGTAGCGCGGTTCGTCGACCGCGATGGCGTGATAGCGCCGCTCAAACACGTGGCCGAGCCAGCCCGCCTCACGATTGAGGGCGCGGGCGTAGGTCGACAATATCCGCTGCATCGGCCGGCCCAAAGGCAACGCACCGGCCCGCAGCGCCAGGTGGAAATGGTTTGGCATAAGGCAGTAGGCGAGTATCGAAAAATCGGAATCGGCCCAGATGGCGCCGAGAACACGGAGGAATCGCCGGTAGTGCGCGGGCTCGTGAAAAATCGCCTCGCGTCGGTTCCCGCGCGCGAAAACATGATAGACGACGCCATCGTGGAATATCCGGGGCGGCCTGACCATGCTTGCATTATTACATGAAAGAACAGGAAAGTGCAAGCGCTCGCCGAATGGAAACACATGCGAATGGAAAACCCGGCACCGACGAAAAAACGCCGGATTCCCTGAGGAACCCGGCGTTCGCAAAAATGGCGGGGCCGACGGGACTCGAACCCGCGACCTCCTGCGTGACAGGCAGGCATTCTAACCGACTGAACTACGGCCCCGCACAAATTGTCTGCCGCCCCGGGGGCGACGAAAGAGCAAAAACACAGCTTCGGTCCGATCCGGCCGCACCGGGGTGCGGGTGGTGGGCGAAACAGGGATCGAACCTGTGACCCTCGCCTTGTAAGGGCGATGCTCTACCGCTGAGCTATTCGCCCGCTCGGAGCCAAGTCGGCCAGATTCGAGCCAACCGAAGCCAGACAGTTATTGAATCAGATTCGCCGGTTTTGGTCAACTCACCTGTGGTCGACCAAGCGTATCCAGCCGCGCAACCAACTCGTCGGGCGTGATGCCAGCCAAGCTGGCCAACACGAGGTCGGCGCGCGGCGTGAGCAACACCTCAGGCTCGGTGCCAAGCACGCCGACAGCAAAGGCGCCTGCGGCGCGGGCACTCTCCAGCCCGTGTCGGGTGTCTTCGAGCGCCACGCATTGCGACGGCTTCAGCGGCGGTTCGCCGGCGGCCTGCAGGCGTGCGTCGAGCAGGCCGATGAGCGCAAGATACCCTTCGGGGTCAGGCTTGGATCGGGCCACGTCGTTCGCCGTTACACGGTCAATCAGCAAATCGGCGAGTCCCAGCCCGCGCAGGCCAAGATCGACTTCACGGCGCAAGGCGCCGCTACAGACCCCTGCAGCCCAGCCGGCGCAGGCGGCGCGGGCGAAGGCGACGGCGCCAGGGCGGCTCGGCATGTCGGTCTGCATCAGCAACTCGACGTGCGCGGCTTTGCGGGCAATCAGGTCGGCCAAAAATACGTCATCGGGCGCTGGGAAGCCCTCGCTACGCCAGAGGGCGCGAAAGCCGTCACGGTCGTCGTAGCCGACAAATTCGCGATAGTAAGTCTCATCGTCGAGCTGGATGCCCCAAGGCGCGGCGACAGCTCGAAAGCCGGCCAGATGCAGCGGCTCACTGTCGGCCAAAAGGCCGTCGAAATCGAACAAGAATGCGCGAATCGTCATGGCGTAGGCGCTTGCCCCGCCGGTACACGCTCATACACCCGCGACTCAACGAACACGTCGTAAAGCCCCTTGTCGAGTTTACCCTCGCGTACCTCCATGCCAAGAATATCGAGGGCGCGTTCCGCGGGTACGGCACGTTTGTAGGGTCGGTCGGTAGCCGTCAAGGCATCGAAGATGTCGCTGATCGTCATCATGCGCGTCTGCAGCGGAATCTCGGCGGCCGTGACACCGCGCGGGTAGCCTGAGCCATCCAGTTTTTCATGATGGCCCCAGGCAATTTCGGCGACGTGACGAAAATCGCGCGTCCAGGGAATAAGCTGCAGAAAGCGGTACGTGTGCGACACATGGGATTCGATTTCTTTGCGCTCGCCCTCGTTGAGCGACCCGCGCGGAATCGACAAATTCATGAACTCGTCAGGCTGCAGCAGTCGCAACATGTCGCCTTCCGGATCCTCGACCGCCACGTTCAGCATATCCTTGAGGCCGCCGACGGCATCGGCGGCCAGAATCGCGGGCTCGTTGGCCGTGCGGATCACGTCGAGATACTGCGCCAGACGCTGCAATTCGCTTTCCAGCGCGCTACGTAGCTTCGCCTCTTCGCGGGCGGCATCCTTGCGCCCGGCCCGCCAGGCCGCCAGCGACTGATCGGCAACACGCAGTTGCAGGGTTTTGCGGATCAGTCGATATCGCAGCTCAATCGCCTCCAACTCGAAGGGGAAGAGCTTCTTGGCCTTGATCAGAACATGCTCACGGACGCCGATTTTGCCGAAATCATGCAGCAGGCTGGCAAACATGATTTCCTGCATCTGCGCCCGG
>CAZUAB010000073.1:0-8700 GCA_964617795.1 uncultured bacterium | reverse complement strand
GAACGATACACGGCGGAAAGGGCCGCTGTCCAGACGGTCCACAACCTCGGCCAAGCCCGTGGTGAGCGCCGCAACACGCTCCGAATGGCCGCTGGTGGTCGGGTCGCGCGCTTCAATGGCGCTGACGCTTGCGTGAATAAAGCTTTCAAACTGCCGCTGGATGTCTTCGTAGAGCTGGGCGTTTTCGATCGCCACGGCGGCTTGGCTGGCAATCGAGGCGACAAGCTCGCGATCGGCTGCCGTGAACGGCTCAACCTGCTGCTCGACGACTTTTTCGGACTTGAGGGCGACGTCGAATTCTTTCTTGCGGTTGATCAGTTGCAAAACGCCGGTGACGCGACCGTGGTGATTACGCATCGGTACCACCAACATGCTCTTGGAGCGATACCCGGTGCTGTCGTCGAAGCTGCGGTTGAAGCTGTACTCGCTGCCCGCCGCCAGCTCGTAAACATCGTCGAGATGCAGGATCTCGCCCTCAAGCGCGACGTAACCGGCGATCGAGTTGCGGTTGATCGGCATGCGGAAGGCGCTGAAGTCCGAATTGAGCGTGTTGTTCTGCGCGACACGGAAGTGCAGAGTGCCTTTGGGTTCGCCGTCTTCGTCGCGGTCGACGAGATAAAGGCTGCCAGCGTCGGCCTGCGTAAGCTCGCGGGACTTTGAAACGATCAGTGACAACAGGCGGTCGAGGTCGTGCTCGGTAGAAAGGGCCACACCGATGCTGTTGAGCTCGCGTAGCAGGCGGGCACTCAGGGTTGCCTCACGAGCCAAGCGCCGGGCCGTTGCGATGCGTTGCGCTGTTGCTTGTGCGCGCCGTAGCGCCAACTCGAGGCGGGCTTTGCTGGCGCCGGCTTCGACAACGTCTGCGACGGTATCGGCGGTCATCCAGACCTGGGTCCGGCTCTGGTCGAGGATCGCAATAAAAACCGACGCGGGATGTGTGGGTGCCCCGGCCACGGCTGCTTTGATCTCGTCGGCGGGACCGATCAGGATTTGCTGGGGGGCGCCATCCGCACCGTCAGCCGCGGTCGCGGCGAGGCGGCGCCAAGTGGCTGGCGCCACCGTGCGCAACGCGATCCCCAGCCGCTCTGCCGGGCGCTCGAAGGCAGTCGCGGTCGAGCGCAGCGAACAGGCCGGAATGGTCAGTGGGCGACGAGACAAAGAATGAACTCCCTGAAAACCGTGTCCGGTCATTGTCGCAAAGGCCCCGCTTTGGGTCAAGGCCCGACCGGCCCCGTTGACCATCGGACCATAGACGCATATACTGGAGTGCAGCGACTCGAAAGGGGTGGTACTCCGTGAAGGTTGGGGTGATCAGCGACACGCATGGCAATCTGGAAGGCCTCCTTGAGGCCTACGATCGCCTGCGCACCGAGCATGAGGTCGCCAAGATCTTTTTCCTCGGCCACGCGTGGGCCGATGTCGATCGCCTGATCGGTATCAAGGAAGAGCTTGAGAAGGCTCGTGCACGCCGGGGCCGCCGTGATGATGATACGGTCGACGATGGCCTGCTTGGGGGGGTGCTGTTGTCCGATGCGCTGACCGGTCAAGCCGAGTCGACGCCCCCGGCGCCGGCACCGCGCAGCAAGCTTGACGAACTCGAATGGCTGCGGCGCCATTTGGTCCGTATCGCAGCGGAAGATGACCCCGAACTGGCCACCGGTATGGCGTCCGTGAGCGACTTTGAGATGGTCGGGGGGCGCTTCGTTTGTGCCGTTCACGATCCCCGTCGGCTGGGCAAAGACGACATTGCCAGCGCCAGCATCGTGCTCTATGGTCAAACCCACTTGGCGCAGGTCGACAAGGTCGGGGGGCGTTATTTTCTTAACCCGGGCCATCTGATGCGCGAACCCGATCAGGGCCGACCGGCCAGCTTCGGTGTACTCGACCTCGGAGACGAGGCGAGCTTCTGCGTGTACGGCCTTGACGGCGGGCTCCTCCACGCGACGCCGCTCGACCTTGAGGTGAAGCGGAAGTTCTCGATCACTTGAGCCCGGTTGACGCACCCCGGATTTTTTCCTTTGCACCGCCGCTGGGTGCTGCCAGCATCGAGCAGACGCCGGTCAACGCTTTTGTCGATGTTGAGCTTGGTGTGGCCGTCGATGCGGGCTACGCACACGACTCGACGTGGCAAGAGGGTCTACCGGCTCTGCGGGAGCTTGTTCTGACGCATCACCACGGTGACCACGCGGGCGGTTTCGCGGCGTTTGCTCGGCGCCAGCCGACGGCACGCCTGTGGGCGCCGGACCCCGATTTGTTGCCGGCGGCGCTGCGGGCGCGTGCGGAGCGCCTCAACGAAGGCACACTGCTGGCCGATGGTGCGCTTGTGGTGCTGTCGACCCCCGGCCATGCTCCGGCGCACGTCGCACTATGGCAACCCGATGTTGGACGTCTTTACGCGGGCGACATGGTGTTGGGATTCGGCACACCCTGGGTAGGGCCGCCGGAGGGCGACATGGCCGTGTATCTGCAAAGTTTGCGGCGCTTGGCTGGCTTGCCGGTCCGCGATCTGATGCCCGGCCATGGCCCCCAAGCCGATGCGGCGCAGATCGCCTGGACCTTGGCACATCGTGAGAGGCGCCTTGCCGAAGTGGCGGAAACGCTCGGCGGCATGGGGTCCGGGACGGCCGCCGAACTCGTTGACCGTATCTACATCGAACGTGCCGGTATGACGCTGGTCGGCCCGCACCGCACGATTGCCGAGGTGACCATGGACGGCTACCTGACCGCCTTGGCGGCGGAAGGGACGGCTACGCGTGACGAGGACGGTCGCTGGCGCCCCAGGATGGCCGGCGGCTGAGTTGGGCCTATTTGCCTTGGGCGCGGCGCACCTTGCGCCAGCGTCGCCGCAACTCGGCGTGGCCGCTTGCCGAGGGCCCAAGGAACGGGCGCCATAGGACGAGGCCGGCGACAAAGCCCCCGATGTGGGCCCACCAAGCCACACCGCCGCCCGCACCGCCGCCGAATATGCCCGAAATGATTTGAATCAAAAACCACCAGCCGATCGCGAACCCGGCCGGCACAACAATCATGGTCAAAAGAAATCCCAACGGCACCAGCATGTGGACGCGGGCACCGCGGTAGAGCATGAAGTAGGCTGCCAGGATACCGGAAATCGCTCCACTCGCACCCACCGTCGGGATGAACCAGCGGATGCCGTCGGCGGCGTTGCCGCTCTGCAGCATCAGCAGCAGAACCTCGCGGGTGATGCCTTGCTCGGGCGGCGGCCCGGCGGCAATCCATGTGCTGCCGAGCTGAAAAGCGTGTGCCGCCAAGCCGGTAAGCAGATAGAAGGTCAGAAAACGCCAATGCCCCATCGCGTCTTCGACGTTGTTGCCGAACACCCATAAGAAGAGCATATTGCCGCCGAGGTGCAAAAACCCGCCGTGCATGAACATGCTCGTCCAGAGGGCGCCGCCGCCCAGCCACGTGCTATCGGATAGCCGCTCACCGCGCAAAAGCTCCCAGGGGATGAACCCGAGTTCCCAGACAAAGCGATCGTGGTCGACGAGTGTTGCGAGGAAAATGATCGTGTTGGCGGCAATCAGCAGCCAAGTCACCCACGGGGTGATCGAAGTCGGGTTGTCGTCGCGGTAGGGGATCATGGGGCGCTCATGCGGAGGCGGGTCCCCGCCGTGGCGTCACGAGGCGTCGGGCAAGCCAGCGATCGCTGCGACCAGATCGCGCGCAAGCGGGCATCCGGCCCGCGCCACCCCAATGTCGGAGCCTCTTGCCACGACGCCAATTCCTTTTGCCACCGGTTCACGCCTCATGGTCACCCATCCCGCCCCTGCGCGCAATCCGGCTCTCGGTCAGCGGGCGTCAGCGAGCAATACCGCCCCGCCAACGGTCAAGAACCACGAGCCGCGTGCCGCTCTCGTCGCCTTCCAGCCGCACGACGACCGGGACGCGCAGTTCGAGGTCGGTCACGCGCTGCCCCTCACGGTCGACGATGACGGCCGGCAGCGGCCACACGTTGTCGTGGCCAAAGCCATACATTTTGCCGTCGGCGACACGCGTGACGACGAAGCCCGCATTGTCTGCACGCACAGCAGCTGGCGCGGCCAGGCTCAACAGCAGCAGCACGGCTGCCATCTTGCGGAAGTAAAGCATGGGAATCCTCCGTTCGTCACTGGGCGAGATAGGGGGTCATGAAAAGCTGCACGCCTGGGAGCTCGCTAAAGTCCGAGGGATTCTCGGCGGGCAAAATCTCACCGCGGTCGGTGGTCACAATCGGCTGGGACGGCGGATCGACGCCCGGGCCGCAGTCGCTGCAGTAAACATCATTCGACCACGTGATGCCGCAGGTTTGATCGACATACCACAGCCGCCCGATGCCGCCGCCGCGCTCGCAAATGTCGGCGGTGGCGGTCGGTCGCCAGGCCGAAGCGACAACGGTTTTGTTTTTGAGTAGGACGCGTCCGCCCGTTCGTTCTCCGGTATCCGGGTAGTCCATGCGCCAGCCCTGTTTGTCGAGCACCTTCTCGCACACTTTGGCTGCCGTGCTGCCCGATGAGGCACAGCCGGACTCCAGTGTCCCGTCATCTTTGAGGCGGCAGCCGGCAACAGGTTCAAGATCGCCTTCGTCCCAGTTGAGTGTGCAGTCGGGATCGTCGAGGCATGTTTCGCGCAGACCGATCAGACGTTGCTGTACGAGGTAACTGCGGTCGGTCGTGTCGTAGAAGCGCCCGGTGCCGATGTAGAGCCCGGCGCGGCCCATGCCGTCAAAACCGAAGCGCGGACCGCCGGCGAAGGGTGCGTTGCTGGTGAACACCGTTCGGATGCGCCAGTCACCCGTGTCGTGCGTCGTTGGCGTTGCGCCACCGGAGTCTCGCGGCACAACCCGCAGAATTCGACCGCCGTGGTTGTGGGTCGACTTGGGAATGGCGGTGGACAGGTAGACGACATCGACGTCGTAGTCGATGTTGAGGTCGACGGCGACTGGACGGTGCAGCCACTCTTGATAGCCGGATGACGGCAGGGGCAGGCGGCTCACCGCGAATCCCTTGCTCATGTTGACGGCAAAGAACGAAGGCGGATTAAAACCGGTCCGGAACGCATAGTCCTGAGGGCCGCTGCCGAACAACAGGAACCAATCGCCGGCGATGCGAGCGATGATCGGCTGAGAAGTGGCATAGCCCATATCGACGCTGCTGTACTCCCATAAGAATTGGGGATCGAAGGGATCGGTAATGTCCAGAACCAGCACGGTCGGGCCGAAGCGGCGACCGGCGATGGTGCGGGGCTGGCAGCCGAGCCGCGTGCTGACGACGAGGATCGTGCCCCAGCCGTTGACGTGCTGTGCATCCGGCGCAAAGATACGAGCGTCATAGACCTGCGGTGCGCCGTCCACATAGTAGACGTGGCAAAGCTCCTGCTCGGTTTGGAACTTGAGGGTCGGCAGTACGTTGCGGGGGATCCACGCCCACAGTTCGTCACCCGGTTGGGGCACACCCGCACAGTTGTAGCCGGCCACACAACCTGGCTCGTACCAAGCGTCGGCCGTCGGCTTGTCTGCGCGCGGACCGTTGCGGAACCTGCCGAGGAAGAACGCATGCAGCATGCCGTCGTTGGAGCCGACGTAGGCCACCGTGGGGCGCTCGGTGTGGGCGGTGAAGTACTCGGCATAGCTTGCATCGCCATAGATGAGATCAAAACGTGAAGGCGGTGCAGCGACGAATATCGGCGTCGAGTGAATGACACTGCCCAGTTTCCAGGTCCTGGGGACGGTGGCACCGCCATAGAGGAGCTCACGGGCTCGCCAGCCGGGCTGACCGACGGCGGCTGCGGACTCGCCGCGCGTGAATTGGATCAAATCCCGTGAATCCTGGCCGAGCGGGACGTCCAACCAGTCGGATTTGCCGTTGGAGTCGACGTCATCCGTCCACAGCCAGGTGGCGCTGGGCGGGGTAAACGGTACGCGGTTGCCGAGCGGACCGGTTACATAGATGGTGCGGCTGGAGGCGTCACGTTCGTACAGATTGAGGCCGGCCTCGAACAGACTGGACATTCCGTGCAGCGTCTTGGTCTCGACCAAGTCGGCCGGGCTGGTGACCCCGTCACCGTCGGCATCGTGGTAGAGGTCGACCATCGTCTGCTGCAAAACTTCGTCAAATCGGTATTTGGCGATCTTGTCTTCGGTCAGCACCAGCGCAAAGTCGGGCACACTCTCAGCTGGCGACGTGCCGGGGCCCGAGTTGTCTTCCCGCAGGTTGCCCCAACGATCGAGCCAGAGGCCACGCGTAAAGCCGAGCCAAGTGACCGTGGTGGAACCATCACTCATTTCGGGATTGTAGTACGCCTGCACAAGCGAACCTTCGCCCTCACCAGACTGGCTGAGCACGGCCACCGAGGTACCCGAACTGGTGCGACGTAAAATTGTCGAAAGTGCCTTGGTCAATGCCTTTTCTAGCTGATTGCCGTCCTCGGCGAGGTGGAACGAGTCGGGGTCGCCGTCGCCGTCCTCATCCCATTCGTTGCGGGTGTCTGGAATACCATTGTGGTTTTTGTCTACGAAGCCGCCGTTGATGGCGGCGTTCCATAGCACGTAACGGGCCGTGGGCTCGCGGCCGAATGCATACACATAGTGCGACGAAATATTCTGCGTGCCCTGCAGGTCGCTGCGGTGGTCGACGGTATTGCCCCAGAGTGCGACGTCGTCGAGGTGTTCGGTGGCATTGTTGCCCAGGTTCCAGACAAACGGCTCGTTCCAGTCAGGGTGATTTGCCGGCGGCCAGCCGGCCGGCCAGCCCGGCGGAGGAAGCATGGGAATCGGATCATTGCCGTCGCCGTCGTAATCCTGCAGCCACGCGGGGATCGCTTCATCCTGCGTAGGTTCGCCGTCGGTAAGGACAAGGATGCTCGTTTTTCGGCAGTGCACGTACTGCTTTGGATTGGTCTCATGCTGATACCACGGGTCAAAGTTGGCCCCGGTTGCGTTGTAGTCACCAGCAAAATAAGCTGAGCTCTCGCGCCGATGATAACGGATCAGGTTATAGAGCGCCTCGGCCGTAGGTGTCCATGTGGTGGCGTCCATCGTGCGTATTGAGTTGATCATGGCGGGAACGCTGTAGCCGTAGTAGTTCACGACTCTGCCGCCTTGACTGGTGTTGAATTGTGCCAGCGCCCAACGCACCTGCGGGGCCAGGCGTTGCACAACCCCGACCTGCTCGCCTGCGTAGCCGATGTTGAAACGCGCGCCATAGGTCGAGGGACTTGCCGTCGAAACGCAGTGCGTGCCCGTGCAATAGCCAGAGGAGTAGCCGGTCTCACCCTGTTGCCCAGCGTTGCACCGACTCATCGTCCGCAAGTAGACGCGATTACCGCCTCGATAGAGCCACACCCCGGTACCGGGATCAAGGTCCGTCCACGGCGAGGCATCGATGCAGTAGGTATTGGGGTCGATGCGTTCGCCAACCTCGCCGTCGATGCGACCGCTTGCCCCGTTCCAGGCGCCGCCGACCAGCACTTTTTTGACGACTTCGAAGCGGTTCATAAAGGCCCAATTCATGAAGTTGCCGGACATGGGCCAGGTCGCGTTGGTACATTCGTACATCGGGCCCGACGCTGGCCCCGGATCATACCTGTTGGCGCCGTAGCGGTAGCAAAGGTTGGGATCGAAGTAGCCGTAGTAGCTGCGCGTGGGGTCGAAGACGTTTGCTGCGGCGCCCGTGTAGGCTTCTTCTTGCATGGAGCCGGAGTTGTCGAGCAAAATCATCACGTTAGGGCGGATCGGCGGGTTGCCCTGCAGGCTAGGTGGAACCGAGCACTCGTTGGCGTCCATGGCCGCCTGTACTGGCCCCAACGAAAGTGCCGTCGACAGCAGTGCCAAAAGCGCCAGTGCGGGGCCGCGCCCGCGGCGCACGGTAAACACAAAGTGCGAACGATATGAAAAAAGTATCGAAAACGGTTTACGCGCGTGGCGTACCGCTGTGCCAATGAATTTGCCGATGTCTCGCATACCGCACCGCCTTTGGTGAACACATTTCGACATAGCTCAAGCAAGTAGCGGGCCAAGTGATGAATCGCCCGATGTCGTGGGGCTGCAAGGGTGCCGGTCGCGGGTAGGGAGTTGGCACTCCGTGCCGGCCAAGCGGATCGCCGGGCGACCGTCAGACCGGCGTGACGGGGTAGCGGTGCCCGCCGACGTGGAGCGCGTAGCCGTCGTCGGCGTCGTGCAGCCAGGCTGCTAGGTCGGCTTGCGCCGTGCGCAAAAGGCGTGCGGGATGGCCGTCTGTTGCGGGATCACCGGCCTCGCCGCGCCGTACAGTCGTTATCAGCGAGCCGTCGGCACGTAGGCGCAGACCCTCGGTGCCGAGCGGCTCACGGCCACCATCAAGGCGCTCAAGCCAAAGGTCGCCAGCGGCGGCGGCGATGCGGCGCACGAAAAATGGCGTATCTTCGAGATCTACCGGGGCGCGCTGGGGCCCGTTGACCACCCAATAATCGCCATCGAGCGTGCGCCGCAGTTGGCGGTGCAGGTGGGCTGCCAAGCCAGGATGCGTCACCGGCTCACCGGCGTAGAGGAAGACGCCGTCGGCCCGCAGGGCGAGCAGGCCCGGGACCAAGAAGCGCTCGGGAATGTCAGCGCGCGCTTCGGGGTGCCGGGGAGCGAAACTGGGCAGGTCGCTGTGCATCCATTCAGGATACCCGCAGCTGGCTGCGGGACGAAAAAAGCCCCGCCGACGAGCCCGGCGGGGCTTT
>CAZUAB010000072.1:3897-11723 GCA_964617795.1 uncultured bacterium | reverse complement strand
GCTTTATTCGCCCGCGGCCGCGCGCGCCCCGGCCATCGTGCATCATCACGTACCCGACCTGCCGGCGCGTCTGGCCGTTCAACTCGTGGCCTTCGTACGGGCGCTGCGAGAACAGGAGCTCGTCAAGGCGCCAAGCGTCGCCGAAACCGTGGATTGGGCGCGGGCCTTGATCGTGTTGCATGCCGAAGTGCTCGACGCCGATTTGGTATCCAGCAGCTTGGGCGTGCTGCTGAAGGTTGAGGAAGATCGCAATCGTACCGTGGCGCGGTTGCCCGAACTGCTCGCGGCGGCCGGCAGCGCGGCTTGACCGGCTGGGCGGACACGCTGCAGGGTTTCGTCGGCGTGCTTCGCCGTAACGGCTTGGCGGTGGCGACCGAGCAAACGATCGAAGCTTTGCGCGCCGCCGAGCTGGTCGGCCTGGCCGACCCAACCACACTCAAGTACGCACTGCGGGCCGTGCTGGTCAAGGAGTCTGACCGGCTAGATGCGTTCGATGGGCTGTTTCACCTCTATTTCGAACAGGGTGATGTCGACCCGTTGCGGCAGGTTGGCGATCCCGAGCCAACCGCCACGGCGAATGCCGATTCTACGGAGCCATCGGCGGCCACGCTCAATCCCAGTTTGCTGGCAGGTATGTCGCCGCAGGCCGCTGCCGCCGCCGCGGGCAACGGCGCCCCGCTCGAGATCGCGTTGCAGGCTGCCGCCGGAGCCGGCAGTGTGGTCGGTGACGCAAGGTATGCGTGGCAGGAAGGCGCCGTTACTTGGCGCGCCCGTCGGCTTGTTGGGGCCGATACGGTCGAAGACGAGTTGAATGCCGCCATCGAGGCCGCGCGTCAAAACGGTGACGAAGACCAGGCCGAGTTGCTCGCCGCGCGGCGACGGCGCTACGCCGAGACGATTTCGCGCTGGGCGCGGCGTCAGCTTCGTCAAGCCGACTTCGATTTGACGGCCCGCTTTCGCCGTGAACAGTTGCGGCAGCGGTCTTTTTTTCGGGCTTCCAAAGCCGAAATGGCGGCCATTCGCCGTGAGGTTGAGCGGCTCGGTCGGCGATTGAGGACGCGCACGAGCGTGCGGCGGCGGCGCTCTCCACGGGGCACCCTTGATGTACAGGCCACGCTGCGTGCCAATTTACAGTCGGGGCTCGTGCCATTCAATCTGCGCCACCAGCGCAAGACCAAGCGCCGCCCTGCGCTCACGTTATGGGTTGACCTCAGTGATTCGGTACGGCAGACGAGTGAGTTCATGCTCATGCTGGTCCACGTGCTGCAGGACCGCTTTCGGCGCGTGCGCAGCTTCGGCTTTGCCGCCGACTGCGCGGAACTCACCGACGTCTTTCGCTACCGCCGCTTCGAAGACGCATTTGCCGACATCATGAGCGGTAAGGTATTCAACCTCTGGATGCGCAGCGACTACGGCGAGGCGCTGCGGCAGTTCGAGCGGGGTTGGCCGGATGCCGTCGACGACCGGACCACCTTGGTTGTCATTGGCGATGCCCGCTCCAACTATCAGCCGCATGAAGGCGAACGCATGCGGGCCATGGCCCGCCGGGCCCGCCATTCTGTTTGGTTTAATCCGGAACACCGGGGTTCTTGGGGGCTTGGCGACAGTGTGATGCTCGATGTCTTGTCGGGTTTTGACGCGGCCCATACGGTGAGCAACATCGCACAACTCGAACGTGCTATCGACCTCCTGCTCGACGAACTCTGACCCCCGTACCTTTGTGGTTTCGGCCGTCCGAGGAATTGCGCCGCCCGGACTTGTGGTCTAGAGTAATGCCTGAGGAGGTCTATGGTCGCCACGCTGCCATTTCAGGATTCGACACCGTCAGACGGCTTTTCCGCCAAAATCCTGACTTTTGGGGGCGGCAAGGGCGGCATCGGGAAGAGCTTTTTGGCCTCGTCGATCGCCACAATGCTGGCTCGGCGCGGCTCCCGGGTGTTGCTTGTGGACCTTGACCTGGGCGGCGCCAATACGCATGCTTGGCTAGGGATGCCGCCCGCCCGCGATCACGATCTGGGCGCGTTTTTGCGCAAGGGTGGCCCCGAGCTCGAAAGCCTCGTTCTGCCCGGCCCGACCGAGGGCCTGCACGTCATTCACGGTTCCACCTCACATCTGGGGGCGCCCAACCTCAAATTCGCGCTCAAGCAAAAAATCATCACCCACCTGCGGCGCTTGCCGTTTGAGTGGATTTTGCTCGATCTGGGCGCCGGTTCGAGCAACAATATCCTTGATTTCTTCCTGCTTGGAACGCGTGGCCTCGTGGTCGTTAGCCCCGAGAAAACGAGCGTTGAAAACGCCTATCGTTTTCTGCGCGCCGCCTTGTTGCGGGGGATTCGCCACGCGGCGCAGGCGCACGGGTTTCTGTACCAGCTCAAAGAACTGGACGCCGAAGCGGATACCGCGCGGTCGATCCCCGAGCTGCTCGACCGGCTGGCCCAAGCCGACCGGCAAGCAGAGCGGATTGTGCGAGCGACTCTACGCCGCCTGCGCGCCGGTCTAATTCTCAATCAAGTTTGGGCCCAAGATGAATTGCGGTTGGCGTCGCAGATGAAGCTGGCGGTGAGCCGCCACCTCGGCCTGCCGCTAACCTTTCTGGGCCCGGTTCGCCATGACGAAGCGGTGGTTCGGGCAATGCGCAAAGGGCGTCAGCCGCTCGAAGAAATCCTGTCGCACGATGGGGTACGTGACGATATCACGGCCATCGTCGATCGAATCATCCGTGACGGCGAATATCCGCTGGCCGCGCTCGGGGGCCATTAGGCGTGCGGACGCACTATCAGGTCCTGGATCTAGAGCCCGCTGCGGCGCCGTCGGAGATTCGCGCGCGCTGGCGTGCCCTACGTAACCTCTATGAGGACGATCTGGGTACCTACGGATTGCTTAGTGCCGATGAGCGTGCCGCCTCGCTGCACGAAATCGAGGCGGCGTGGGCCGTACTTGGCAACGGCGAGCGTCGCCGCGCCTATGATGCCGAACTGCGTGCGGCTGGCGCGCCGGGGCCGTGGTATGAGCCAGTCGACGAGCCTGGTTTCTGGACCAGCGACACGCCAACAGAGACCGCAGTTTCGACGGAGCCGCCGCCCGACACGTCTCATACTCACAGCGCTGAGCCTGTTGCGGTCGCCGCTGAGGCCTCTGAGCCGCCGCCCGATCCGGTGACACTGCCGCCCGAACTTGCCGCCGGTGAGCGCATGCACGGGGCTTGGATGCGCCAGTGGCGGCGCCATCGTGGAGTTTCTCTGGATACGCTGTCGTCGGAGCTCAAGATTACCGTTACCCAGCTCGAGAACATCGAGGCGCACCGTTTTGAGCGCCTGCCCGTGCCCGTCTACCTCAAGGGGTTCCTCCGCAGCTATGCGCGCGCGGTCGGTCTTGACGCGGATCGCTTAGTCGAGGATTACCTGGAGCTGCGGCGTATCTGGGAAGAAGGCCGTACGTGAGCAAGCCAACCAAGCCGCGGGTGGCTGTGGCGCTGGGCAGCGGCGCGGCCCGTGGCTATGCGCATTTTGGCGTCCTCAAGGTGCTCGAAGAGCATGGGTTGGTCCCCGATCTGATCGTCGGCACGTCGATGGGCGCGCTTGTGGGAGCCTCCGTTGTGGCGTCCGGGGGTACCGAGATGGCCCTGCGTCGGTTTCGGGCGGCACTGGAAGATCCTTATCTGATGGGTGGCGATTTGGCTGCCCTGCGGGACCGTAGCGAATCCGGGGCGTGGGAGGTTACGCTAGGCATGGTGCGCCGCGGCATGTCGATCATGCAAGGCGTTCTTGGCGAAAGTGTCGTCCCTCGTGATGCCTATGCGCGAATCCTGCGGGCGCTATTGCCGTGGCGAGATATCGAAGCGATGTCACCGCCCTTCGCCTGTGTGTCGACCAATCTGACCAGCGGTACACGGCAACTTTGGCGCGAGGGCCCGCTCGTGCAGGCCGTTGCGGCGAGTTGTGCAATCCCGGGGGTATTCCCGGCGGCCGACATTGACGGCGAAATGCACGTCGACGGTGGTTGGGTCGAAGGCGTGCCTGTTTTGGCGGCCCGTGAACTTGGGGCGGACTGCGTAATTGCTGTCGAGATTGCCGATGTTGCCGGAGGAGAGCCCGCGCGCGGCGTCGATGTCTTGCTCGAGGCAAACCGTCAGACTCGCCGCGCACTGACCGCGATGCAGATGATGGCCGCCGATATTGTGCTGCGGCCGGCCGTATCCGACATTCACTGGGCCGATTTTCACCGTTTGGACGATCTCGTCGAGATCGGTCGGCGTACGGCAGAAGAGAACCTTGAAAGTTTGACCGCCGCGTGGGCGCGCGGGTCGTGCGACGATCGGAAAGGACAAAACGCATGGAAAAGCTGGATCGACGCGGGGCGCGTATTCGCCTCCTGACGGCCACTTTGGTCGCCGGTTCGATACTCGGTTGTGATATCCGCTCGACGGATGACTGGGTCCCCGGTCTCGGGGCAACAGGGGAAGAATCGGCAATTACGGCTACGCAGGATCGTGTTGAGCCGGCTTGGGCGGCGCCGAGCATCTTGCAGATTGTTGACCTGAACGGCGGCTTACGGGCGCTGGCCGTTCGCGTCGGGCCCGGACGTTTCTGGACGGCCGAACGCCTAAGTTTGCCGAGCGAGCCAGCGCTCACCGGCGATCCCGACGACGCACCGCGTCCTTTGACCATGGTCAGCGAAAATCCCCTGGCGGCAACATTGGCATTGGCGCGCGGCGCCGATGAAGGACAGATCGTGCCGACGCGACAAATGGCGCTACAGACGGGTGCGCGTCTGCAGCGTTGGTCGGTTGGAACGGACGGGATTGAGCGCGAAGTACTGGACATTCTGGCCGTGACCGAGGGCCGTATTCGGACAAGCTGCCCGCGCAGTGGCGCCGGGATCGTGTTCGACCGCTCGGGTGCTTGGGTCCCGGCCGTGTGGGTACCCGACCCCGCGGGCGGCTGTCCGCTGCTCGCCCGGATCGTGCGCCCACAGTTTGCGGAGGCGAATCCCGCTCCATGACCGGGGCGGAATTACGCAGCATTCGTGCGGCCCGGTCCGGTCGCGTTGATGTCGTGCTGGCCGCCCTGGATCCCTCGCACAGTCGCTCGTATTGGGGACGCCTTGTGCGCGAAGGGAAGGTGAGCGTCGACGGCCACGTCGTACAGCGCCCATCGCAGACGATTGCCGAAGGGGCGCAACTCGATATCGAGCTGCCGCCTCCTCCTTCTGCCGGGCCTGTACCGACACCTATGTCGCTGGTCATTCTGCACGCCGACACCGACATCGTCGTAATCGACAAACCGGCCGGTCTCGTGGTGCATCCCGGCGTGCTCGGCGAGGAAGGGACGCTCGTACACGGGCTGCTGGCGGCGTTTCCCGATATGGCGGATGCGGCTACTGCAGCCGATGCCGGCCGTCCGGGGATCGTCCATCGACTCGATAAAGGCACCAGCGGCTTGATCGTTGCGGCGCGTAGTGGTTTGGCGCGCCAGCGCCTTGTCGCCGCCTTTCGCGATCGGCAAATCAGCAAAACATACCGCGCATGGGTGATGGGCCACCCGGCCGCCGAGGGAGTGTGGGACGGAGCGATCGGCCGCCATCCCACGGCACGGCGGCGCTTTGCCGTTGTTGCTGGCGGCAAGCCTGCGCGCACCACGTTTCGTCGTCGCACCGCGGCGTTGGACGTAGCGGAGATCGAACTCGGCCTCGAAACGGGCCGCACGCATCAGATTCGTGTTCATGCGATGCACGCCGGGTGCCCGCTGCTTGGCGACCCGCTGTATATGGGGCGCCGTCGGCCACCCGCGACGTTTGCTGACTGGGGCCCGCAGCGCGAGCGCCCAGCTCTGCACGCGTGGCGGCTGGCCTTTGCGCATCCGGTCAGCGGGGCGCCCATGCAGTTTGAGGCGCCGTTGCCGACCGACCTTGCCGAGTTGGAGGCGCGCCTTGCAGCTTTTCAGTAAGGCGCTCGACGCGCGGGGTGTTCTACACGCTTTTGAGCCAGCCGACGTTGGGGCGACGCCCCGTGGCCTCGTGCTGCCGCAGCAGGTCCACGGCGTGCGTGTCGTGCAACCGGAGCGCTTGGCCGGTCGTCCGGCTGATGGGCTTTGGCAGCGGCCCAACCGCGCCGTTGCGATCGGTGTGCGCACGGCCGACTGCGTCCCCGTTCTTTTGCAGGCGCCCGATGGTACCACGGCGGCCATTCATGTTGGCTGGCGTGGGGCCGCCGATCGTATCGTCGAGCGCTGGCTGACGACGCGGCAGCGGGCCGGTGCGCCGGCTGACGGTTGGGTGGCCGCACTCGGCCCGGCGGCTGACGGCTGCTGTTACGAGGTGGGCCCGGAAGTCGCGGCTGCACTCGGTCTGCCACCGCGACAAGGCACGATTGATTTGCGTGCGGTTCTAGCCGAGCGGCTGCAGTCGCTCGGCTGCGAGATCGTCGAGCGTGTGGGACCATGTACAATCTGTGGCGGCCCGCCGTGGGCCAGTTGGCGTCGGCAGGGTCCGGCGGCCGGTCGCAACATTGCCTGGATTGCCTCGATCAAGGAGTGACTGTCGTGAGCGAACCCGTCCCGGATCGTTCGGCCGTGCTGGCCGAACGTAAGGCTGAATACGGATGCGCCGAGCTGTTTCGCGGCCGCTGGTCGCCCAAGGCGCTGCGTCCCGACAACATCACCGAAGCCGATGTGCTTCGTCTTTGCGAGGCTGCGCGCTGGGCACCGTCGGCGTTCAATGAGCAGCCATGGCGCTTCGTCTGGATCGACCGCAGCCACCCGCGTTGGCCCGATGCGGTGGGGCTGATGAGCGACAGCAACCGTGCCTGGGCTCACAAGGCTGGCGCGCTGATCTTCGTCTTCGCCCACCGTGAGGTTCGGCGCACCGGCGCCGCCAATCGCACATGGCAGTTCGACACCGGGCTGGCCGTGATGTCGCTGGTCTTGCAGGCCGAGCTCGATGGCCTCGCGACGCATCTGCTCGGCGGTATCAACCATGATGCCGCGCTGGCGGCTTGGGGCCCCGCCGGCGACGACTGGGAGTCGATCTGCGCCGTCGTGGTTGCGCGCGTCGCGCGGGAGGCCGCCGAGCCGGCCATGGCGCGGCAGCCCGGAACAAGGCGGCCGCTGTCTGAGACCGCGACGCGCGTGCCGGAGGTTCGTTCATGACCTCCGTTGCGGGCCGCGTGGTCTGGATTACCGGCGCTTCGGCAGGAATCGGCGAGGGTTTGGCCCGAGCCATGGCGGCCAAGGGGGCCAAGCTGGCGCTGTCCGCGCGCAATGCCGAAGCGCTAGAGGCGTTGCGGCGCGAACTCGACCATCCGCAGGCGCACCTGTGCGTACCGCTCGATGTCACAAACGATGCGGCCGTTCAGGCGGCCGCGGATCACATCGGCGCGACGCTCGGCCGGGTTGAGGTGCTTGTGGCCAACGCCGGCGTTACGCAGCGCAGCGAGGTTGCCGAGACCACAGTTGAGACCTATCGTCGACTCATGGACATCAATTTCTTTGGCGTTGTGTCGGCTGTGCGCGCGGTACTACCCGCCATGCTCGACGCCGGACAGGGGCATATCGCCGCCACGTCCAGCGTGGTCGGCAAGTACGGATCACCGCTGCGCTCGGGGTACAGCGCCTCCAAGCACGCGGTGCATGGCTTTCTCGACTCGCTGCGCGCCGAGGTGCACGACCGCGGTGTGCGGGTGACCGTGGTTTGCCCCGGTTTCGTGGCAACCGACATCTCGACCCGGGCGCTTGTCGGCGACGGCTCGGCCTACGGCGTGCTCGACGAGAAACAGCAGCAGGGCATTTCGGTGGACGAGTGCGTGCGGCGGTATCTGGGCGCCATCGAAA
>CAZUAB010000072.1:2367-3887 GCA_964617795.1 uncultured bacterium | reverse complement strand
ACACCGCCGAGGTCGTCATGGGCGGTCTCGAAGCGCAGGCCGTGCGAATCGCCCGCTACGCACCGTGGCTGTTCCGGCACATGATTCGCCGCGCCGCGGTGCGCTGACGGGGCCGCCGAGGGTTCAGGCCGCGCGGCGCGCCTTCCAGACGATCCAGGCAATCGCGGGCGCCAGCAGCGCACCGGCGGCGGTTTGCGCCATCAGGAAATCGGGCACCGTGAAAATCAGCGACGCGTCGCCGGCCAGCCACTCGGCGCGCGTGCCGATGAACAGGGTCTGCCGCCACATGACGGCCATGATCAGGCCAACGAGCGTGCCGGTGCCGGCCAGAAGCGCGAGGACGGACCGTGTGCCGCCGCTCCGCAGTAGCCGCTCGGCCAGCGCGAAGCCGGCCAGATAGCTCGCCGTCAGCGCCGAGACGATCAACGCCAGCAGGAGCGGCGCCAGGCGGGGATGATCGCCGAAGAAGAACGCTTCGGCATCAAACAGATAGTTCCATTCCCAGTCGGGAAAACGCAGCATGAAATAAAGGATAACCGGCGTCAAGACCAGGCTCTGCACGGCCAGCCCGCGCAGCAGCGTTCGGTCGCGGTCGGCGATCGTGCCGTCGGGGCGCCGACATGCCGCCGCGATGCCGGCACCGACGAGGAAGCTGATCGGTCCGTCGACGGTGATCACGGGCGCGTCAGTCTTTGCGATACATGGTCACGACGGCGGCGCCGCCGAGACCGATGTTGTGCTGCAGTGCGACTTTGGCGCCTTCGACCTGTCGTCCGCCAGCCTCGCCGCGCAGCTGCCAGACCAGTTCGGCGCACTGGGCCAGGCCGGTGGCTCCGAGCGGGTGCCCCTTGCTGAGCAGGCCGCCCGAGGGGTTGACGACCCACGTGCCGCCGTAGGTCGTCTGGTCGTCGGCGACCAGCTTTTCAGCCTCGCCAAAGCCCGCCAAGCCCAGGGCCTCGTAGGTAATCAGTTCGTTGGCCGAGAAACAGTCATGCAGCTCGACCACATCGACGTCCTGCGGTCCGAGGCCGGCCTGGGCGTAGACGCTGTCGGCGGCCGACTTGCTCATGTCAAAGCCGACCATTTTGATCATCGACTGTTCGCCGAAGCTCGAGGGCAGGTCGGTGGCCATGGCCTGACCGGCGATCCAGACGCTGTCGCTCTTGCCGTGCTTGCGGGCGAAATCTTCGCTGCAGACCACGGCCGCCGCGGCGCCGCAGGTGGGGGGGCAGCACTGAAAGCGGGTAAGCGGATCGAAGACCATCGGCGAGGCAAGGATCTCTTCGACGGACATGGCCTCGCGAAACAGTGAATTGGGGTTGTGCACGGCGTGACGGCGGTTCTTCGCCGCGATCTTGGCGAAGGTCTCGTTCTTGGTGCCAAAGCGTTCGCGATGCTCGCGGCCGGCCCCACCGAACATCTGCGCCGCGGGTGGCGCGGCCTCAAACCCCTGGGCGGCAATCATCACTTCGACGTGCTTGTCGAGAGGATTGAGGCGGTCGTTGAACTTGGAACCGAGG
>CAZUAB010000072.1:0-2357 GCA_964617795.1 uncultured bacterium | reverse complement strand
CGCCTTTTTCCATCTTCTCGAAGCCGAGCGCAAGCACGCATTCGGCAACACCGCCCTCGACAAGCTGCCGTGCCAGAAACAGCGCCGACGAGCCGGTGGAGCAGTTGTTGTTGACGTTGATGACGGGAATGCCGGTCAGGCCGTTTTCATAGACGGCGCGTTGGCCGCAGGTCGAATCGCCATAGACGTAACCGACGATGGCCTGCTCGATTTCACGGTAGTCGATACCCGCATCCTTGAGCGCAGCGGTAACGGCCTCTTTGGCCATCTCGTGGTATTCGGGGCTGGCGCCGGGCTTGGTGAAAGGGGTCATGCCGACGCCGATGACGTGGACCTTGCGAGCCATGGGAGCCTCCTTGGACGGTTGGGGTGGTGCGCACCGCCGGGCCGGCGCAGCAGACGTTGACATCTGAGTCAATTTTCAGCCTAGCAGCGTCGCTGGCCGTCGTCAACCACTCCCGGTTGTCGCGTTTTGCCGCCGCTGACGTACTCTGTAGTCATGGGCGCGTATTCCTCAGCACCGGCCAGCATCGTTCGTGGGCCTCGGCTCGCGATTGGGGGGCTGGTTGCGCTGCTCCTTGCCCCGGTGCCGGTGGGGGCAGAGGCCGGCGAGCCGCAGCTGCGGTCGCGCCGCGACGACCGTGGGATCTGGCAGAATGCCCAACCCATGGTGGAGGACGAGCTGAGCCTTATCGACTGGCTCGATATGCTCCGGCGCAGCGCAGTTGGCCCCGAGGTGCGCACGCCGCGCGACCCGCAGGACGTCATCCGCCTGTCGTCTGGCGACTTCGGGCCGCCCTCAACGACGGTGTCGATCCGCTGGTTTGGCCATTCGACGGTGATGATTGAGATCGAGGGCCGTCGCGTCCTGACCGACCCGATCTGGTCCGATCGGGCCTCGCCGGTCGGGTTTGTTGGTCCGAAGCGCTTCAGCCCGCCGTTGATTCCGCTCGCCGACCTGCCGACCCCCGACGCGGTGGTGATTTCGCACGATCACTACGACCACCTCGACGAGGACACGGTGCGGGCACTGGCGGTCCGCGGCGTCCCGTTCTACGTGCCGCTCGGCGTCGGCGCCCATCTGCGGGATTGGGGCGTCGACGAGGCGCAGATCCACGAGCATGACTGGTGGCAGGAATCGCAGGTGGCCGGCCTGCGTCTTGTCTGTGCTCCCGCACGCCATTTCTCGGGCCGCAGTCTCACGGATCGCAACCGTACACTATGGGCCTCGTGGGCGATTCTCGGCCAGCGGAACCGCGTCTATTTTGGTGGCGATTCAGGTCTTTTTCCTGGTATCGCGGAGATCGGCGAGCGGCTCGGCCCGTTTGACGTCACGATGCTCGATTCGGGCGCCTACAACCCGATGTGGCGTGATGTCCACATGGGGCCGGAGCAGGCGCTGAGGGCGCACCGGGCGCTTGGCGGCAAGGTGTTTATGCCGATTCACTGGGCGCTCTTCAATCTGTCGTTCCACGGCTGGACGGAGCCGGGCGAGCGGGTGCTGGCAATGGCCCAGCGTGACGGCGACCCGACAGCCCTGCCACGCCCCGGCCAGATCTGGTCGCCGGCTGGCCCCTTGCCCTTCGCCCGCTGGTGGCCGAGCGAGGATTGGCGCACGGAGTCTGAGCTGCCGCTTCGCTCATCGGCAATTTCCAATGCGTGGTGGACCCGTTACGCGGCGCCGCCGTTGCGGACGGCGCTGCGGCGGTGAGTACGAGCCCGCCCCACGTCTGGGTTGACGGCGACGCCTGCCCGCGCGATGTCAAGGAGCTGCTCTACCGCGCTGCCCAGCGTGGCCGCCTGCGGCTGACGCTGGTTACAAACCAATACATGACGGTTCCCGAGTTGCCGTCGATCACCAAAATCCACGTTCGCCCCGGCCCCGACGAGGCCGACAAGCGGATCGCCGCCGAGGTCGTCCCGGGCGAGATTGTGATCACGGCTGATATTCCACTGGCCGACGAGATCGTCCAGAAGGGCGCCTTTGGCCTCAGCCCCCACGGCGACGTCTACGACGCCGAGTCGATCGGCAGCGTCCGTGCCGGCCGCGACTTGATGGCCGGCCTGCGGGAGGCGGGCATTCTGGAGGCAGGCGGCGGCGGTCGGCCGTACGGGCCGAAGGACAAGCAGGTCTTCGCGGCGGCGCTGGACAGGTTGCTGGGCCGGGTGGGCCGGGCGGCGGGGTGAGGTTGAGGACGTTGACGGGCTGCGCGTTATTCTCGCCACCCTTGACATTCCCGCGTCGGTCGAACCCAAGTGGCCTCGCCTCGGCCGGATCGCCACGAAGACCGAAACCGTGCAGGGCGTGACAACGACCCATGCCTACGGGTATGATGCCCGAGGGAGGCTCGCCACCG
>CAZUAB010000071.1:0-11882 GCA_964617795.1 uncultured bacterium | reverse complement strand
TCGGGAGGGCCTGGACTGGCACGATATGGTTCTTTACAGCCGGTCTGCTGGGTATCGGGTGGCTGATCGATATTTTTCTGTTTCCCAACTTGGCCCGCAATGCGGAGCAACGCTTTGCGGCGGGCCCATGGGACTACTCCTTGGCGTGGCTGCTGCTTACCTTCGGTGGTGTGCTGGGGTTGCACCGCTTTTACCTGCGTCGCTGGCCCAGTGCTGTGCTCTACCTGCTGACGGGAGGCTTGTTGCTGGTTGGCGTGGTCTATGACTTCTGGATGATGAACAGTCGCATAGACGCCCTCAATCGCTACGAGGCGGCGCGCACGCGTTTTCCCATCACCCCGAATCCCGGAGGCCTCGGATGAAGCTCAAGCAGAAGCATTTCATCGACAGCCACAAGGGCGCCACCGGCCTTTGGGTGCTCGGCATGATGGCCTGGTACGGTGCTTGGAACAACACGACGCTGTGGGTGTATTTGGCTCTGCACGGTACGTATGGGCTGCTCTGGATTACAAAGAGCTTGACCTTCGGCGATAAACAGTGGGAGCAGGACGCAGGCATCGGCTACGGCATGGTTATCTGGGGCGGTCTTTCGTTGTACTGGATCGCCCCTTGGTTGATCGCGTCGCGCGGCACCGAGGCGCCCCCGTGGTGGCTGGCTGCCTGCATCGCGCTGTGGGGTCTTGGGGTGTTTCTCCATTTTGTATCGGATATGCAGAAGCACGTCGCGCTACAGCACAAACGCGGCCTGATTACCGACGGCCTGTGGGCGCGTCTGCGTAACCCCAATTACTTTGGCGAGCTGCTGATCTATTTCGGATTTTCGGCACTGGCCATGCACTGGGCTCCGCTGGCGGCGCTGGCGCTGTTCGTGACCGCCGTGTGGATCCCCAACATGCGCCGCAAAGATGCCTCGATCAGCCGCCACCCTGGCTGGGACGAATACAAAGCACGTAGCTGGAAATTCATCCCCGGAATCTGGTGATTTCTACGCACCAAGGAGGTCGCGATGTCCGTCACGATTGAAGCCGAAGCCATCGAAACCATGGATCTGCCATGCACCCTCGATGAAGCATGGGCGCTTATCGGCGATGTCACCCGCTCGTCATCCCTGATTCCCGACATGGAGATCTGCGAAGAAATCGAACCGGACGTCTGGCGCTACCGTTACAAGGCGATTGGCTTCAAAGGTTTCTCGTACCAGCCGACGTACACCGCCCGCTATACGCAGAATCCGCCGACCCGCACCGAGTGGAAAGCCATCGACGGCAATCTCCGGCAGAGCGGGCACTGGACCTTGGAAGCTGCCGTCAAAGGGACCCATGCGACCTTGAAGGTGAACGTCGTCGCCGATATGCCAATACCACGGTTGCTTGTTCCGGTTGCCCGCCCGCTCTTCGTCGAAACCTTCAAGAGTGCGATCCGTGGGTATGTCGCAGCGATACGCCGCGAACTGGGCGGCCGGTAGCGGCCGCAGGGGACTTCGGTTTTTCCTTCGGTATGGACTCGGAAATCAGCGCGGGCTGATCCAGGGCAGCCAGAAGTCGAGGGTGAAGCCGACCCAGCCGATCAGCATCAGCACCCAACCCCAACCTTGGCGGCCAGGTTGCGGCGGCGCCTCATTGCGTGCAGCCAATCGGCGCGGCTGTGCAACGGCCCACCACCAGCCGAGTGCCCAAACACTGAGCCCCGCCGCAAGGGCGGGGCTCAGTTGGGCAAGTCCCAGTTGGCTGCGCGCAACGCCCAGCGCGACCAGCATAACGGCCGTGCGGACGATGAGCATCACGGTCGACGTTACTTCTTAATGTCGAGGAGTTCGACTTCGAAGATCAGCACCGCGTTCGGCGGGATACGTCCACCGGCTCCGCGCGGGCCATAACCAAGCTCGGAAGGGATCACGAGGCGCGCCTTGGAGCCGACGTTCATCAACTGCAGGCCCTCGGTCCAGCCTGGAATCACGCCGTTCAGCGGGAAGGTCGCCGGCTGGCCGCGCTTGACCGAGCTGTCAAACTCGGTGCCGTCAATCAGGGTGCCCGTGTAGTGAACGGTGACGGTGTCGCTGTCCGCGGGTTTGGCCCCTTTGCCTTCTGTGAGGACTTCGATCTGCAGGCCGCTCTCGGTGGTCTTGACGCCCGGCTTGGCGCCGTTCTCAGCGAGAAAGGCCTTGCCAGCGGCAGCTTGCGCGGCGCCTTCTTCGGACTCACGGGCCTGTTCCTTGGCCATCATGCGTTGCTGGAATTCCATCATCGCCTGCCGCATGCCCTGCTCGTCGAGCAGCGCGTCGTCGCCGCCGAATCCGTCCGCAAGACCACGCGCGACGATGGCGGGGTTGATTTCAAGACCCTGCTGTTTCATCTTGCGGCCGATGTCGAGACCGATCGCGTATGCGACCTTCTGGTCAACATCTTCAAGATCGACCTTGGTGGCCATGCCGCTCGAAGAGCAGGCGGCCAAAACGACAGCCATCGCGGCGGGGGTGAAACGAACGATGCGCATGGGGGTTCCCTTTCCTTGGGGTAGAACGGCGAGTTCCCCCCTGAGACGGGGCGCCCGCGACCCCTCAGACTTTACGCGGAAGCCGGTGAAATGTCAAACGAAAGACGCCCTTCGGATACCCTGACCAGCACGACGCCGCCCTTGTCGAGTGATCCGTCAAGGATACGCCCGGCCAGCGGACGCGCGATTTCCTGTTCGAGGAGGCGGCTCATTGGGCGGGCGCCGAAGCGCGGGTCATGGCCGTGTTCAGCCAGCCAGCTTCGAGCCGCCGGCGTCAGCGCAATGCGAATATTACGCTCGGCGAGACGGCCTTCGAGCTCGGCAACCATCTTGTCGACGACACGGCCGGTCTCCACCGGGCCGAGCGGCCGAAAAGGTACGATGGCCGTCAGCCGATTACGAAACTCCGGGCTAAACGCTCGTTCGATGGCCTCCAGGCTGCGCAACTCGGGTCGGGCCTCGGCTTCGAAGCCAACTGCACGCTTGGCTCCTTCGGCGGCGCCCAGGTTCGTGGTCATAACCAGAATGATCTGTCGAAAATCGGAGCTGCGGCCGGTATTGTCCGTGAGGGTCGCATGGTCCATGATCTGCAGCAGGATGTTCTGCAGGTCCTCGTGCGCCTTTTCGATTTCATCGAGCAGCAGCACGGCGTGCGGAGAACGCAGCACAGCCTCGGTGAGCAGGCCGCCCTGCTCGAACCCCACATAGCCGGGCGGCGAGCCGATCAGACGTGCAACCGTGTGTTTCTCCATATACTCACTCATGTCGAACCGCAGGAAGGCGATGCCCAGCGCATCGGCCAATTGCCGCGCCAATTCGGTTTTGCCTACCCCGGTCGGACCGGCGAACAGAAAGGCGCCGATCGGGCGACGGGGATCCCCGAGGCCGGCCCGCGACATCCGAATCGCCTCGGCCACGGCGGTGATGGCCGCGCTTTGTCCGAAGATGCGCGCACCAAGCACAGCATCGAGATCGAGCAGCCGGCTGCGATCGTCTTTTTGGACGGTGCGCGGCGGCACCTTGGCCATGGACGCAACGACATCTTCGATGTCGCGCACCCGCACACGCGGCTGCCGCTCTTTGACTGCACGCAGCTTGACGCGAGCGCCGGCCTCATCCAGCACGTCGAGTGCCTTGTCGGGTAAAAACCGGTCACGAATGTGGCGCGCCGACAAATCAACGGCAGCCTGCACCGCGCCCTTGGCGTAGCGTACGCCGTGGAATTCCGCGTATGCGGACTCTAGCCCTCGCAGCACGGCCAACGTCTCAGCAGTCGTCGGCTCCGCCACCTCAACGGGCTGAAAGCGACGAGACAACGCATGATCTTTCTCGAAAACACGGCGGTATTCCTGAATCGTCGTCGTACCAATGCAGCGCAGATCGCCATTGGCCAAGGCCGGTTTCAGCAGGTTCGAGGCATCCAGGCTGCCGCCCGACGCCGCGCCGGCGCCGATCAATGTGTGGATTTCATCGATGAATAGAATACGATCCGCGCGCCCCGCCAGTGCGTCGACGACGGCCTTCAGCCGCTCTTCGAACTCCCCGCGATAGCGGGTGCCCGCAAGCAGTCGGCCCAAGTCGAGCGCATGAATACGGACCCCCTCCAAACCACGGGGAGCTGCGCCGTCCGCGATCCGCCGAGCCAAACCTTCGACGATCGCAGTCTTGCCCACACCGGCCTCACCGACCAAGATCGGGTTGTTCTTGCGACGCCGGGCCAGGATCTGCTCGAGGCGCATGATTTCGGTACTGCGGCCGACCAGCGGGTCGATTCGCCCCGCCTCGGCGCGTGCAACCAGATCGATGCACCAGCGCCGCAGGGGATCTTCATCTTCTTCACCGCCAATGTCGTCGACGGCCGTATCGTCAGAGCCAAGGCCGTCATCCGGCAGCAGATGGCTTTCATCGGCGGCCGCGGCGCCGTGTGAGAGCCAACGCACGACGCGGAAGCGATTGACGCCACGCTCGGCCAGCATGGCCACGGCATCAGAATCCTCGAGACGAAAAAATGCGACCAGCACATTGGCGCCGGTGACCTCGCTGCGACCGCTCTGCTGCACGTGCGACACGGCCACTTGCAGCACCTCGCGTACGCCCACGGTCAGGGTCGGCTGCACAGTCTCACCCGCGGACTCGCTGGCGGGCTCATGGGCATCGGCTAGGTAGTCATCCAAGGCATCGCGAAACTCCGCACGGTCGAGACCGCAGGCATCAAGCACCTCGCTGGCTTCGGCATTGTCGAGCAGCGCCCACAGCAAGTGTTCGAGGCTCACGTACTCATGGCGGTCGCGCATGGCGCGGAGACGGGCAAAGTTCAATGTCCGTCCGAGTTCTTCGGAAACGACCATACGCCTACCCTCCGTCGACCGCTACAAGTTCGCAGCGTAGCGGATGTCCTTGCTGCTCGGCCAGTTCGTGCACGACCGCAACCTTGGTGCGGGCCACATCAAGTACAAAGGTTCCGACAACCGACCGGCCCTCGTTGTGGACCTGGAGCATTCGCTGCTCGGCCTCGTCGGCCGGCAAATGGAAAACCCGCATCAGCACCCAAACAACGAAGCCCATCGGCGTGTAGTCATCGTTGAGCATGACGACGGCAAAGCGCCGCAGCCGCCGCTGCCGAGGCTTTTCGGCGACAGCCAGATCCTCCTTGCCTGCGGTGCGGCGCTGGGTGGTCTGTTCACTCATGGATTCCATTTTACCGCGTCCAGACGCCAATGAACAGTGGGGGCACGCTCCCGGTGTATCACGAAGCGCCGCCACGGCTGCAAAAACAACCCTCCTCCGGTATGATGGGCGAGAACGGGAGGGCGCTTCCGCAGTGCAGATCCATACATCCATTGATGCCGCCAAAGCGGCCATCGGCAAGACCCCCGTCGCACTCACGGCGGGCAATTTTGACGGTGTACACCCGGGACACCAGGCGCTAATTGCCGCCACACGTTTTGCGGCGCAGCAGCAGTCCGGCACCTCGGTTGTACTGACCTTCGACCCGCACCCCGAGGCGGTGATCCGCGGGAAAGCACCCGACGCGCTGACTACGGCCGAGCGACGTCTGGCATTGCTGGCCGCAACCGGTGTCGACCACCTGATCCTGCAGAGGTTCGACAGTGCGTTTGCCCAGACATCGGCCGAGGATTTTCTGGCTTTGCTGGCCCGTGCGTTTCACCTTACCGACTTGCTGCTGGGATACGACTTCCGCTTCGGCAAGGGCGGGCGTGGTGATCTGGCATTGGCCCGCGCGCTGGCGCCATCACTCGGTTTTGGAGTCCAGCAGGTCGAGGCCGTCCTGGTCGGCGGTGAACCTATCTCATCAAGCCGAATTCGCGGTGTACTGGCCGGTGGCGACGTGGCCAAGGCGGCGCAACTGCTCGGCCGGCCATGGACCGTCGACGGCGCCGTCGGCGGTGGCGCCGGACGCGGGAAAACGTTGGGGTTCCCGACGGCCAATCTGACGACCACACAACCACTGATTGCCCCCGACGGCGTCTACGGAGGCGTCGCTGAAACAGAAGACGGCCAGCTTTGGGTTGCGGCCATTTCGATCGGCACAAACCCGACCTTCGGCGATGAGCCTCGCCGACTTGAGGCCTTTCTGCTCGACTACCCAAACGATCGCGTCGAGGGTCGGCTGGCCGTAGAGTTACGCGTGTTTCTGCGCGGGCAGATCACGTATCCACACGCCGCACACTTGATTGCGCAGATCGAAGCCGATGTACGCTTGATTCAAGACACCGCCGTCTCGGAGCACTGGCTCGATGGCCGTTGATGCGCGAACTGCCCTGTATGCCGTTTGGGGCGACCCCGTCGGGCATTCGCTGAGCCCGGCCATTCACAATCATGCCTTTTCCGAGCACGGGATCGATGCGGTTTATGTGGCGCAACGGGTGCGAGCCCCCGACCTGGCGGCCGCTGTTCTCGGTGCCCGGGCGACGGGCCTGCGTGGCTGGAACCTCACCTTGCCCCACAAAGAGGCGGTGCTGCCGCTCCTAGATGATCTGGACCCGACCGCAGCACGTATCGGCGCCGTGAACACCGTGCTGCGGCGGGAAGACGGCCGGCTGGTGGGCTACAACACGGATGCTGCGGGGTTCCTCAATCCGCTGGTCAATCGTCACGATTTCCGGCCTGCAGGCCGCACGGCGGTTCTTTTGGGGGCCGGTGGTGCAGCCCGTGCCGTCGCCTTCGGTTTGGCTGCGGCCGGACTGTCCGAGCTCTATCTGCGCAACCGCACCGAGGCTCGGGCCAAAGTTTTGGCCGCCGAGCTTCGCCGAGCATTTCCCGCGCTATCGGTCCACACGGGCGGCCTCGGCGACATCCCGGGCTCTGTGTGGGCCAGCGCCGACCTGGTCGTACAAGGCACCTCGGCCGGTCACATCGGGGCTTCCGCACCGCAACCCGACCAGGCCGAATTGCCGCCCCACGCGATTATGGTTGACCTCAGCTACGGATCGGCTGCCAGCGACTGGCTGGCGCCGTCACAGGAAGCCGGACGGCGCACCCTGGACGGCCTGTGGATGCTCGTCGGACAAGCCGCTTTGGCTTACACGCTCTGGACGGGCCGTAGCTTCGATATTGCCGTCACGTATGCGCGGATTGCCAGCCAGGACCGCCCGCAGAGTTAAGTCCGTACATCGGCTTGCCGGAAAAGCGGGCTCGCGGGTATGCTATTCGGATACTCCACCCACCCCTCACGGAAGGGATACGCGGTGGCACGTCCCCGGGATCGAAAGAAAACTCCGCACAGCCGCGCGCATGAGCGTGACGTATTCGTTGAGGTCCGGCGCCCCGACCGGCTGGCGCGGATTTTGCACCGGCTGATTCTGGCGCGGGCGGAACGTCGTGTCGAGGCTGTTCTGGCGCGCCTGCATCCGGCTGATATCGCGCAGATCCTCACCTTCCTGCCCGTACCCGAGACAGCGGCTCTAATTCGCCCCCTGTTCCGTCTTCGCAAGGGTGCGGCAACGCTGATCGAGTTGCCGTCCAGCTACCAGGCCGAACTACTTGATGATCTCGATCCCGAACTGACCGGCGAACTGCTGCGGCGCCTGCCGACCGACGACGCGGTCGACCTCCTGCAGGCGATGGATGACGACAAGCGAGCGCAGGTACTGCAGGTCCTCAATATCGAGGAAGTCGCAGAGCTGCAGCGCATGCTGGCCTTCGGCGATGAATCCGCCGGGGCCATTATGAACCCGGACATTTTTGCGATTGAAGAGGGTCTGACGATCGACCAAGCGATCAGCCGCATTCGTGAGGCCGGCCGCCAACTCGATACGGTTTTTTACGTCTACGTGGTAGATACCTTCGGCCATCTCGTCGGCACGGTCAGCATGCGCGATCTTCTGCTGGCCGAGGGGGAGCACCCGCTCAGTGAAATCATCGACCACACGGTCGTTGTGGTCAAAGCGGACATGGAACAAACCGAAGTGGCCGAGATCATCGCCAAATACGACCTACTGGCGGTGCCGGTGGTAGGCGAAGACCGTAAGCTACTTGGCGTCATCACCGTCGATGACGTGATTGATGTCATTCAAGAGGCAGCGACCGAAGATCTGTACCGAATGGTCGCATTGGACGAGGACGACCGCGTGTTCAGTGCACCGGGCCGTTCGGTGTTGCTGCGCCTGCCTTGGTTGACGCTCAACTTTATGACCGCGCTGCTGGCGGCTTACACGGTCGGCTTGTTCGAAGACCTGATCGCCGAGGTTGTCGTACTGGCCGCCTTGATGCCGATCGTCGCCGGCATGGGCGGCAATGCGGGCGCGCAAACATTGACTGTGGTCATTCGCGGTATTGCCTTGGGCGAACTTAGCGCAGTCAATGCCCGCCGCGCCGTAACCAAGGAACTGACGGTCGGCCTGATCAATGGCCTTGCGATCGGTCTGCTGAGCGGCATAGTCGCCTGGCTCTGGAAGGGCTATTGGTGGCTGGGGCTTGTGCTGGGTATCTCGATGACGGTCAACCTGTGCGTCGCCGCGCTTGGCGGCGCCACGATCCCGCTGGTCCTACGCCGGTTCAAGCTCGACCCGGCGCTTGGTTCGAGCATTTTCCTGACGACGATTACCGATGTATTCGGCTTTCTCAGCTTTTTGGGCCTGGCCTCCTGGCTGCTGCCGCGATTGGGCGTCACAGGCTGATTTGACGGCCTGCTTCATTGCCCGCAGTCGCCTGGTCTGGTAGACTGCGGGTTTGAACCGACGCACGCCGTCAGCGGCGTCGCGCCATGTCCGATCCGGAAGTTTTACGCCCCATGCGCTTTGACGACTTGCCCCTTCATCCCGATGTCCGCGCGGGCGTCGCTGCTGCCGGATATGTCCACGCAACCGAGGTTCAGGCCCGTACGCTGCCGAATACACTGCTTGGTGAGAGTATCATCGGCCAGGCACAAACGGGATCCGGCAAAACCGCCGCATTCATGATTGCCGCCCTCCAGAAGCTGCTGACAACCGAGGCCAAACCAGGGCGCAGGCCCGCCGACCCCCGTGTGCTTGCCATCGCACCGACGCGGGAGCTGGCCGTGCAGATTCTGGCCGAGGCCGAGCGTCTGGGCGCGCAGACCGGTCTCCGTTTCCATGCTGTCTACGGCGGCGTCGACTATGACCGCCAGCGCAGCGCCTTCGACACTGGCGTCGATGTATTGGTCGGCACGCCGGGACGGCTGATCGACTTCCTCAAGCAGAAGGTATACAGCTTCGACGCGCTCGACATGCTGATTGTCGATGAATGCGACCGTCTGTTCGACATGGGCTTTATCGACGATCTGCGCTGGATGTTGCGGCGCATGCCGCCTATGGCCGAGCGCCAGAATCTACTTTTCAGCGCGACGATCAATTTCCGGGTGCGCGAATTGGCATGGGAATGGATGAACGATCCGCCGCTTGTGGCCGTCGACCCGGACCAAAATCCGCCCGATGAGGTCGACCAGAAGGTATACCACGTTGCGCGCAGTGACAAGGACCGGCTACTGGTCGGCATGCTGCGCGAGCAGATTTTGCGCGAGGCGGGCAGCCGGGTGTTGGTGTTCTCCAATTTCCGCCACGGGTGCGAGCGTATCCGCGACCTGCTCGAGCTGAACGGTATTCCCGCCGTTGCCATTTCCGGTGCGCTCGACCAGCGCCAACGGCTCAAGGCGCTTGATCAATTCAAGGCGGGTGAAGTACCGGTCATTGTCGCCACGGACGTCGCCAGCCGCGGCATCCATGTCGATGACGTATCGCACGTGATCAACTACGACGTGCCACCGACCCCGGACGACTACGTCCACCGGGTGGGGCGTACGGCTCGCGCTGGCGCCAGCGGTACGGCTTGGACCCTGGCAAGCGAAGACACCGTCGAAAACCTCCCGCGGATCGAAGAGGGTCTGGGGATTAAAATCCCGGTCGACTGGGCCGATGAAGCACTATTCGTGCAGATCACCCGACCGCCGCGTCGCGAGCGCGAACGCCCGGGAGATCGCGATCGACGGCCGGGTGGAAACCGCCCCGGTGGTCGCGACTCGGCGCGTGGAGGGCGGCCCAGCGGCGATCGTAAGGGGCCACGGCCCGAGCGACCCGCGCAAAAAACAGAGCCCTCTGTAGCCGAGGCGCAGGTGGCGAACAAACCCACGGCCGCACCCACAGATACGCCCGGTGGAGCCACTGAAGCCGCGGCCGGGCCGCGAAAACGGCGGCGGCGAGGGCGGCGTAAGCCGGTGGACGGCGCAGAGAGTCAGATGACGCCCGACAATAACGATGCCTGACGGGGGATTTGTCTCATGCCTGATCCCCGCAACGACCCGCCGACCGTAGCATCCCCACTAAGCCCGACACTGGCGGCGCCTCGTCGTGTGCTGGTGACGGGGGCTGGCGGCAGCGTCGGTGGTGAACTCGTCGGTCTTTTGCTGAATCAAGGCTATACCGTGCGCGCAACCGTTCGCCCGGGGCGTCCGGCGCCTCATCCCGCGCATCCGGCACTTGAAATTGCCGTCGGAGACCTCACCGATGCGTCATTCTGCGACGGGCTGACGCGCGACTGTGCTTTTGTTGTGCACACAGCCGCAGTCATCGACGTCACGCTGCCACGAGAAGCATTGGAGCCAATCAATCTGCTTGCCGTCCAACGGCTGCAGCGGGCGGCTCTGCGTGATGGCGTTGCTCGGTTCATCCATCTGTCGAGTGCCAGTACCTATGCGCCTTCGGCACGGCCGCTCAGTGAAGATTCGCCACAGTTGGCAACGAGCCCCTACGAAGCGACCAAGCTCGAGGCAGAGCATCTTTTTACCAACGACGACAAGGGCCTGTCGTGGACGATTCTACGCCCAAGCATGATCTACGGCCCGCGCAACCGTGATTTGGCGGCGATCTTGCCGGCCCTGCCGTTCCTGTCGCGTCATTTTCTGAAGATCGGTATCGGTCTGGCCGGCGGCCCGTCGACAAACTGGGTACATGCCCGCGACGTGGCCCACGCCTGCGTGCATGTGCTGGAGCATCCGGCGGCGGACGGTCAGATTTATAATGTTGCCGACGATTGCCCCAAGCCCTTCGGTGCCATTTTCGACGATGTCTGGGCGGCCTGCGGCGATAAGCCGACCTTGCGGATTCCATTGGCGCGCTGGATGCGCCCCCTACTCTACCGTTTTTTCACCAGTCAGCGCATGCTCGTCCTGCTCAATCGTCTGATCGGCGGCGGCTGGCGTCGCCTCGCCACCGCACACGGCCTCACCGGCGAACTCCGGCCCAAGGTGTTTCGAGATATCGGCCTGTATGCCACGGCGGACTGGATTTTCGACGCCTCACGGCTCGCTGCAACAGGCTTTCGCTTGGAATTTCCCGATCCGGCTGCCGGCTGGGCCGACACGCTGCAGTGGTACCGCGCGCACGGCTGGGTGCCGAGCGGCGACAAACGCGAATCGTCGGAGCAGAAAGCCGCCTGAGCGGCCCCGCCTGAGCGGCCCCGCCTAATCAGCGCCGGCGGGTCGCCGCGCCTGGGCCAGAGCGGCTTGCAGTGGCGCCAATCCCTCACTGCGTACACGAAAACGCCGCGCAAGAAAGGCTGCCCGTCTTTGATTGCGCCACTCCTCGCTCTCGAACCAAGTGGATAGCCGCGGCGTCAGGGGCCGCAGCATCTCCTCGGGGCGCCAACGGAACACGTCTCCACGTTCGAGGTCGTCGACCAAGCCCAGTTCGACGGCCCAACTGGCCGTGGCCAGATCAAGACCGGCCAAGTCGCGCTCGAGAGCATGCAGCTCACCTTCGCGGGCCGGGTCGACAAAGCGAAACCGGCGATCGTAAAGAAACCCGTTGTGGTAATGCTGGGGAACCGCAATCAGGGCCTCACGGCCAAGCCGCTCGGCCATGATTTCGGGTAGGCCCATCACATCGCGGCCGCTGCCAAGGCCGGGGGAGGGG